>JAEYTW010000045.1 GCA_023433835.1 Pseudomonadota bacterium
GGATCGCTCCGTATTCATTCGATATCAGTTGTATTCCGGGTAGACCCCGGCAGTGGCATTGATAGCAAATCGCAGGGCCAGAACAGGCTGCCGATTTTCATGAGCCCCGCTGGCACCTGTCGGTTGAAGCAGGTTCGGTGCCATGGTGGTATTCGGCCCTGGACCGCCCGAAACCCTTGCGTAATAGGCGTTGTAGGTATTCGTCGTGGTCGCGCCCGTCGGCACTAGATAGCGGGATAGGTAGGACACATTAGCTGTCGGCCCGTTGGTGAAATCGGTCGCATGGGTCTTATAGGCACCGAAATTCGTGGAAATAGCATGGGTATGGATAGGAATTTGCCCCGGTGTCAGGGCAACCTCTTCCGCCCCCGCCTGGAGGTTGGTGGTCCATGGGGATAGTCCGGTGCCCTGGCCCGTTCCCACCGCGACACGGCCACGCAGGTTCGGAACATTGAAATAGTTCTGCTGAATATTGCCACCGAATTGGAGACCGATGACAGCAAACAGCAACTGGAACTGCTGGATCGCTAGCTGTCGGCCATCGCAGTCGACCCAGCCCGCGGGCACATAGCTCCCCGCAAAGGGCTTGATCTCGCCAATGAAGGTATCGCCCATAAGAAATGCTCCCCTGAGATCAAGGCTTAACGGGATAAAGGCTGTTGAGGCAGATGATGTACTGGATGCCGATGGACGGCATCACGTTCAGATGCGCCTGGCTACTGCCGACGGAGCTGACGCTATCAGCCGCCATGGCGGCCGGTGTCGTGTCGGTCGCCGGGGTGAAATAGAACCTGCAGGTGGTCGGCAGGGTGCCCGGGATGGCACCAGTCGGCGAGGCCAGCGTCACGGGAGCGGAGGACGCAATCATCGTATGCGTATGGACGGGGACGGTCACATCGGTGAGGAACACCGCCTCCTCGCCACCAAACGAGCCGATGACGCGGTTGGTCAGGCCAGTGCCCTGTCCCTGCCCAACGGGCACCCGGCTTTGCAGGTTGGGCAGACCGAAGGTCGTCCGGCCATCGCCGCCATAAGTGGTGCCGATGATGGAATACAGGGCTTGATAAGTATTGATGGCCAGCATCTGGCCGTTGCAGGCTGACCAGCCAACAGGGACCTTGATTCCCCCCCAAAGGATGATCTGTCCGGTATAATAATCCATGAACGTTTGCTCCCGGCTGTTGTCAGTTGCGCGGCGGGAAAATGCCGGTGACGGCAATGCAGTAATTCAGCGTCAGATAGGGCTGCATGTTGTCATGCGGCTGACCGCCGCCGACCGAGGAGACCGCGGCGGGGTTCAAGGCGATCGGGTTGCCGACGTTGGGCGGCACATATGCTTCCTGCGGTAACAGCGCCGTCGTCGAAATCACCGGCTGGGCGAAATAATTGGCACCACCCGGAGATGTGGTGCCGTTGTCGGAATATCCCGAGACGACATGCGTATGCGCCGGCAAGGTCGCCGCCGTGATGGTAACCGTCTCGGCACCGGCCTGCTTTCCCTGAGTGTAGGCGCTGGTCGTCGTCGTGGCGGCACCCCAGTTGACCGGGGATCGTCCCCGCAGATCCGGCAACATGAACGTGGTCCGACCATCACCGCCGTACATCGTGCCCAAAAGGGCGAAGAGAGCCGCGTACTCCCTGGTCTGCAATGTCTGGCCCTGACACAGCATCCAGCCTCTGGGGGCATAGTTAAAAGCGAACAGCTGAATTTCCCCGAGATATGGCTCGGTCATGCAATCCACCTCTCTGATTCCGCATCGCACAACAAGTGCGTGTACGGGAATGAGTATGTACCAAAATAGGAATAAAAAAATAGCATTCCGGCCATGTTCTTGAAAATTACGCGTGCATAAGTTGAGCAACAATCAAAGTTCACGTTGTGTATTTCCGGACATTACACTGAATGCGCAGTCAGACAGCGGGAAAGGTAGAGATAAAAGCGCGTGTTATTACAAGTTCTGACATGGCCTCGCGGGGAGGCTCCGCTTGAACGAGCCTTCCACACAGGGCGCTTTTCGGTTAACCTCGGCATATCAGCCATGGTAAGGCCCTGGCGTAGGTATTTGTTGCTAGAGGCATTTTGATGGATCACCTGCCCCCTGCCGAAGCCCCCGTCACGCCGGATGGCCGGCCCGACGGCCGCAAGCCCTGGCACAAGCCGGAAGTCACCCTGCTGCCCGTTGAACTGACCCAGACGCAGGGCAGCACGGGGAATGATGGGAATGGCGCCACGACCCACTCTTGACACCTCATAACTTCCGCCAGGCCGATGAGTGATTTTGCCGGCATCTGGCGGCTGAATCGCGAGCCCGTCACCCATACTGATCTGGAGCGTTTGGCCGTCGGCCTCGAAGGCCAAGGCGTTCGTCCTGCGCGCTTCTGGCGCGAGGGCGAGATTGGCATGGTGCACCGGCAGCATGTCTTCACATCGGAGGATCTGGCAGAACGCATGCCCCTTGCCGGCCCTACCGGCACCGTGCTGGTCGCGGATTGCCGCCTGGGCGATCGCGACGCGTTGCGTTCGGCCTTGGCGGCGGATGATCCCGGGCAGCCGGACGGTGCATTGATTCTGGCCGCCTTTGAGCGCTGGGGCACCGATCTCGCCCCCCGGCTGGTGGGGGACTACGCCGCCGCGCTATGGCACCGGGCCGAGCGCCGGCTGGTCTTGTTGCGCGATCATTTCGGCGGCCGCACGCTCTACCTGCACCGCACCGACCGGCTGGTGGCTTTTTCGACGCGGCTGCGGGCTTTGCTGGCCTTGCCCGACATCCCGCGCGATCTCGATGATGCGGCGGTTGCCGATCATCTGCTGCTAAACCTGGGCCCGCCGGCGCAAACCCTGTACCGGGCGATCAGCCGCGTGCCCATGGCCCATATGGCCGTCGTCACGGCCGACGGCATCCGCCTGTCGCGGCATTGGCATCCGCCCGAACCGGGCAGCCTGTCCCATCCCTCGGACCGGGCCTATGAGGAAGAGGGCCGCCATATTCTGGACCAGGCCGTGGGGGACACCCTGCGGGCCCGGGGGCCGGTGACACAGCTGCTGACCGCCGGGCTGGACAGCGGCGCCATCGTCGAAAGCGCCACCCGCCAGCTGGCACCCGGCCGCCACCTGGCGGTGACACGCGTGCCGGACGGCGCCACGTCGCCGGAAACGGCCGCCCGTTATCATGACGAGGCGCCGCGCGTCCGGCTGCTGGCCCGGCATCTGCCCAACCTGGATTGGCATTGCGTGGGAAATGACGGCAGGGAAGAGGATGATCATGCCCCCCCGCACACTTATCTGATCGGCGGAAAACCCAGCCGTGCCCCCCTGAACATCGCCTGGTTCCGGCCGGTCTACCGCCTGATGGCCCGGCACGGCAGCGCCGTCACCTTGGGCGGTGAACAGGGAAATCCCTTTTTCAGCAATGACGGGCTGGCTTTCCTGCCATCGATGCTGACCGGCCTGCGCTGGGGAACGCTCACGCGCGAAATCCGGGCGCTGGCCCGGACCCAGGGCGTCTCGCCCTGGGCGATTGCCAAGCACGACGTTCTGCGGCCGTTCGAACCGCTGACCCGGCGTCTGCGACGCCATCAGCCCTGGCCGGAGCCATGGGGGCGCCATTGCGCCATCAATCCCCGCTTCGCGGCGGAGTTGCACCTGGAAGAGACCCTGGACCTCGGCCGCTACCGCATGCGCGTGGGCGGGGGACATCGATCCGTGTCGGCCCTGCGGGCCTGGATATGGGAAGACGAGGTCGCGCGTGACGAACTGGGTGGCCTGCGCGCCACGACCGGCATCGACCGCCGCCTGCCCTTGGCCGACCGCCGGGTGGTGGACTTCTTCGGCGCGCTGCCGCCGGACCAGTTCCTCCGGAACGGCGAAACCCGTTCCATCGCCCGGCGCCTGCTGCGCGGCCGCCTGCCGGCGGAGATCGTGGAAAGCACCGCTGGCGGGGTGCAGAACGGCGACTGGTTCCGCATCGTCACGGCGCAGCGGCCAGGGATGCTGGCCGATATCGAACGGCTGCGATCGCGGCCCCTGGCCAGCCGGGTCGTGGATCTGGACCGCCTGCAGACGCTATTGGAAGACTGGCCGCGTGACCTTGCCGCGGCGGAGCGTCAGCGCCCGCAATATCTGCAGATGCTGACGCGCGGGATGGAAATGGCCCGCTTCCTTGCCTGGCATGAAGGCGGCAACAGCTGACAGGGCGCGCCGGCCCGCGGGTCAGGCACCTGTCACCAGCATCGCATCGACGTCCCGCAGCTTGTCCAGAAATTCCAGCACGTCTGCCGTGATCACCGCCTCGTCGGCATCATAATCCGCGACCATGGCCCGGCACAGCGCATCCACCCGGCACGGTGTCGCCAGGCGTTCCCAGATATCCTTGCCGATGGGATCGAGCGCCACATACTGGCCGCGTTCGATGGACATCAGCACCATGTCGTCCTGGACGTTGGCGGCAAGGCAGGACGGTGACTGCTGAACGATAGCGTCTTGCGGCAGTGGCATGGTGCAGCTCCGATCACGATCACCTCGAAACGCCCCGGCTTTACCGGCGCGTTTCCGATTCAATGATTAGGCTGCTTTTTCGGCAACGTCCAAGGTCTCATGCGGGCTATCGGCGAATTGCCGGCACGACGAGCCGGGCGGTGCCGGCATCGAGGATTGCGTCGGCGCCGACCGGGATCGACAGGGATTGGTGGCCGTGCCCGAGGGGCAGCCCGCCCAGCACCGGCACGCCGACCGCGTCAAGATGCCCGGCCAGGACGGCGAGGATGGCCTCGTCGAACCCCGTGAACTGGCCCAGCGCCACGCCGGCGATGCCGGCGAGATGGCCCGCTTTCCGCAGCATGGTCAGCAGCCGATCGGCCTGCCCTATTCCCATGTTCACCGCTTCCAGCAGCAGGATCGCGCCGGCGAGCGGCGGCAGCGCCCAGCCCGCCCCGGCGGCGATGGTTTCGAGATGCCCGCCGATCAGGCGCCCGCGCGCGATGCCGGCGGTGGTCAGCGCGTATGTCGTCTCCGTTGCCCGGGCGGCAATCACGGTATCCTCGGCCGACATCAGGGCATGCCGCAGCGCCTCGGCGGAGACCGCGTCGATCTCGTCACCGTCGCCGGTCAGGGCGCCGTGGATGCCGACCAGGCCGCCATGACGGATGGCGGCCGCGAGCAGGATGGCGATATCGCTGAAGCCGACGATGAATTTCGGATCGGCGCGCAGCCCGGCGAAATCAAGCCGGTCGGCGATACGGTAGGAACCCTTTCCGCCCCGGGTCGCCATGATGGCGCGAACCGCGGGATCGTTGATCGCGGCATTGAAATCGGCCAGGCGTTCATCGTCGGTACCGGCGAGATAGCCGTGCCGGTTGAACGCGGCCGCGCCGAAATCGACCTCGAGCCCCCAGCTGCGCAGCACCGCCGCGCGCCGCAGCACGCCGTCACGCCCCGGCGGGCTGGCAGGCGACAGGAAGCGCACCTTGTCGCCGGGTTTCAGCGGTGCCGGCCAACGGGGCGCCATCGTCATCGCGTCGCGGTCGGCGGCCGCCTGGTGCCGTAGCGGGCGAGCAGGCAGAAGGTGAGACAGCCGGCGGCAAACCAGACCAGCGACCAGACCAGCGCGGGAATCCAGGTAAGCTCGGCCATGTGCCGCGCGTCGCCCTGGCGCTCGGCGCCGATCAGGCCGAGCGGCGCGATCGCCTCCTGGACGACGACGAGCAGGGCGGCATATTGACCCAGCCGGATCCCGGCATGCGGCCAGCGGCGATGGACGTACCTGCCGAGCAGGACGATCACGGCCAGCAGGGCCGCGATCACCGCGCCGATGGCATAGGTCGTCAGCGTCCTGCCGTACCAGAGGGCGGCGCACAGGGTTGCGGCCGCGGCGACGGCAATCGCGACCCGGCTGGCGCCGCCGCGCAGGCTGGCGGCGAGGTAGAGCAGCCCGGCCAGCAGCGGGGCGCCGAGATAACCGCTGAAGGTCGTGAGCGTTTCACTGCCGCCGCGGCTCCGCGCTTCGCCGGAACCATCGAGGTTCAGGGTGATGTCCGTGATGCTGCCGCCGGTGGCTATCGCTGCAAGGCCGTGCGAAATCTCGTGCAGCCAGGTGCCGAGCCAGTTGAACGGCCCGCCGATGTGCAACAGGGCGAGCACCAGGCAGACCAGGGATGCCAGGAAGAAATGCAACCGCCCCGGCAAGTCGGCAGCGCCTGCCGGCCTGCCGGGAGATACGGTCGCGCTGCTCATCGGAATCGGTGATTCCGGAGCATGCCGCTACGCCCTTCGTGCCGGGCGGTGGGCGTCAGAACGGAATTTCGTCGTCGAGGTCGCCACGGCTCGGGTTGGACTGGCCGCGGCCACCGCCGCCACCACCGCTGCCCCCGCCGAAACCGCCGCCACCACCGCCGAAGCCGCCGCCCGACGAGCGGCCGCCGCCACCGAACCCGCCGCCGCCGCTGCCGCCGGCATCGTAATCGTCGCCGCCGCCGCTGGAGAACCCGCCGCCACCGCCGCCTTCACCGCGGCCGTCGAGCATGGTCAATTCGCCGCGGAAGCGCGGGATCACCACCTCGGTCGTGTACTTCTCCTGGCCCTGCTGGTCGGTCCACTTGCGGGTCTGCAGCGTGCCCTCGAGGTACACCTTTGCACCCTTCTTCAGGTACTGCTTGGCGACCTTGCCCAGGTTGTCGTTGAAGATGACCACGCGATGCCACTCGGTGCGTTCCTTGCGCTCGCCCGAATTCTTGTCGCGCCAGGTTTCGGAGGTCGCGATCGACAGATGCACGATATCCTCGCCGCCCTGGGTCTGGCGCACCTCGGGGTCGCGGCCGAGGTTGCCGATCAGGATCACCTTGTTGACGCTGCCTGCCATCTCTTCAATTCCTTCCGTCGGTCAGGGCGGTGGTTTACGCGATCCCGCCCCGCCCTGTCAGCCCGAAATATGTTCTCTTTTTGTGCCGGTCACGGTCAACGGAAAAACAACACGGTCTGCAGCAGGAACAACGGGATCAGGATCGCCGCCGCCCAGCCGATATAACCGAAGAAGCCGGGCATCCGGATTCCGGCGGCCTCGGCGATGGCCTTGACCATGAAATTCGGCGCATTGCCGATATAGGTGTTGGCGCCCATGAACACCGCCCCGGCCGAGATGGCCACCAGCGTGCGGGTCAGTTCATGCATCAGCCGTTCGGCATCGCCGCCGGCCAGGTTGAAGAACACCAGATAGGTCGGCGCATTGTCCAGCACGCTGGAAAGCCCGCCCGCGATCCAGAAATAGAGCGCGTCGACCGGCTGGCCGCCCTGGTTGACCAGCCCGACCAGGCCGGAGGCCGCGCCGCCCGCGCCTGCCCGCATGATGGCGATGACCGGCACGATGGTGACGAAGATGGCGAAGAACAGCAGCCCCACCTCGCGGATCGGCGCCCAGGTAAAGCCGTTGGCGACCCGCGTCGCCTTGCGGGTGAAGGCAAGCGACAGCCCGGCACAGGCGAGCAGGATCGCGCCGCGCGCAAGGTCCTGCAGCGGCAGCTCGGTGCCGAAAAGCTGCCAGGCGACGCCGGGCCGCCAGGCGCCGGACAGCACGACGCCGCCGACGATGCCGGCGAGAAACAGGAGATTGACCCGGCCTTCTATCCCCAGGCGCTCGTCGCTCGCTTCCATCTGCGGCGGGGTCGCCGTCTCGCGGGCGAAGGCCCTGCGATCGAGCAGATAGAACAGCCCCAGCAGCGGCAACACCATGGCCAGCGTCGGCAGCGCCAGGTGGCGCAGGGTCCAGAAGAAATCGACGCCCTTGAGATAGCCCAGGAACAACGGCGGATCGCCGATCGGAGTCAGCGCGCCGCCGACATTGGCGACCAGGAAGATGTGGAAGACGAAGATATGGGTCACGTGGCTGCGCCAGGCATTGGCCCGGATGAGCGGCGCCACCAGCAGCATCGCCGCCCCGGTCGTCCCCATGACGCTCGCCAATGCCGTGCCGCAGGCCAAAAGGGCCAGATTGGTCTCGGGCGTCCCCACCAGATTGCCGGTAATGCGGATGCCGCCGGTGACGACGAACAGCGACCCGACCAACAGCAGGAACGGCAGGAATTCGGCCAGCATCACATGGGCGAATTCGGTGCCCGCCACGGCCGGGCCGTGGACCAGCGCGGCCGGCAGCAGGAAGGCCAGCGCCCAGCCGACGGCGATCTTGCCGAAATGGTGGTGCCAGACCCGGGGAGCGGCCAGCGGAACCAGGGCGATCGAAAGCAGGATGCCGGCGAAAGGCAGGCCCCAGCCGAGATGGAGCACCGCCCCGTCGAGATGTGCCGATGTCGTCATACCCTGGCTAATGCCACAAGTTCGCGCCCAAACAAGCGAAATTCCTCCTCGCGCGCGGTGCCCTGGCGCCAGGCCAGGCCGATCTGGCGGGCTGCGGCCTCGTCGTCGAGCGGCCGGCTGACTACCGCCGTGCCGTTGAGGATGCCGGACTTGACCGCCATGTCGGGCAGCAGGGTCAGCCCGAGACCGTTATCGACCATCTGCACCAGCGTATGCAGGCTGGTCGCCTCGTAGGCGTCGCCGCCGCGGCGATCGGTGAGCCGGCAGGCGGCCAGCGCATGGTCGCGCAGGCAATGCCCGTCCTGCAGCAGCAGGAGCGGCGCGGCCGCGAGATCCTCGGGCCCCAGAACAGACTGACCGGACAGGCCGTGCCCCTCGGGCAGGGCGACCGAGAAGCCGTCCTCGAACAAGACCTGGGTCGCCGCGTTGCCGCAGTCGCAAGGCAGGGCCAGCAGCAGCAGGTCGAGCCTTCCAGCTTCCAGCTGGACGACCAGGCGATCGGTCAGATCCTCGCGCAGGTAGAGCTTGAGCCGGGGGTAGCGCTTGCGCAGCTTCGGCAGCAGCGGCGGCAGCAGGAACGGCGAAATCGTCGGGATGACGCCGAGCCGCAGCTCGCCGGTCAGCGGTTCCTGCGCCGCCTCGGCCAGCCGGACGATTTCGTCGGCATCGGCCAGCAGCCGGCGGGCACGGTTGACGACCTCGCGCCCCAGCGCGGTGAACACCACCTTCCGCCGGCTGCGGTCGACCAGCACGGCGGACAAGGTGGTCTCCAACTCCTTGAGCGAGGCGGACAGCGTCGACTGCGTCACCAGGCAATCGGCCGCCGCCCTGCCGAAATGGCCGGTATCGGCCAGCGCCACCAGATGGCGCAATTGGCGGAGGGTCGGCTGCGGTCGGTTCATGATCGATTTCTCCGATTGAACTGACAAATATAATTCATTGGACCGATTTGCAAACCCTTCTTAGATTTCTTCCGAACACGGACACAACGCGTTCTTTTGCAAAGGAGCCTACCGAATGCCCATGCTCACTGTTGGCGATAAGTTCCCGGCCTTCAACCTCAAGGCCGTCGTCTCGACCGACCTGAAGACTGCCTTCACCGACCTGTCCGACAAGTCGAACGAAGGCAAGTGGAAGGTCGTGTTCTTCTGGCCGAAGGATTTCACGTTCGTTTGCCCGACCGAGATCGCCGCCTTCGGCAAGCTGAACGGCGACTTCAACGATCGCGACGCGGTGGTCTACGGCGTGTCGACCGACTCGGAGTTCGTCCATCTGGCCTGGCGCAACAACCACGCCGACCTGAAGGACCTGCCGTTCCCGATGCTCGCCGACATCAAGCGCGAGCTGTCGGCCGAGCTCGGCGTGCTCGACAAGAACGAAGGCGTCGCGCTGCGGGCCACCTTCGTCGTCGACCCCGAGGGCATCATCCGCTTCGCCTCGGTCAACGACCTTTCGGTCGGCCGTAATCCGGCCGAAGTCCTCCGCGTTCTCGACGCCCTGCAGACCGACGAGCTCTGTCCCTGCAACTGGCAGAAGGGCGAAGAGGTCCTGAAGGTCGCCTAACGCCTAAGTCGCGGGGGGGCCGCCCCGGCAACGCCGCCCGCCGGGTT
>JAEYTW010000136.1 GCA_023433835.1 Pseudomonadota bacterium
TCTTGGCGGGGCGGGCGCCGCGGCGGGCCCGCGGCCCCGACGGTATCGCCACCATGCGATTCTCCTATTGCAACCCGGACAATCCGCGCGGCTACATCGACGGCCAGATCTACCAGTTCAGCTACGCCTTCGCCGCTGCGGGACAGTCGATCATGCCGGTGTTCGAAGGCATCTCGGTCCATGTCCGCGACGCCTTCGTGCCGCCGCAAACACCGAGTTGGGCCACCGACATCGCGCCGATCCTGATGCAGTACGGCAACCTCTACCCGATCATGAGCCAGGGGCTGTTCAACATCGCCGACTACGCGACGGTGACGGCCAATGCCCGCCTGCTGTTCTTCGCCTTCACGCGATCGATCGACGATGCCAACTACATGCCTGCGACCCGGGATATCTCGGCGGCCAAGCTGCGGATGATCGTCGAATGGCTGGCGGGCTTCCTGCCTGGGGGCATTCCGTCGGATGCCAGCCTGCCGGTGCTGCCGCAGGGCGCGGTGCTGGCGACGCCCGTCCTGCCGCCGATGACGCCGGCCGACCACCCCCGGCGTTTCCGTCCGGCGGCGGCCAGGGCCGCCATGGCGGCGCTCGGCCCGGCCAGCGACGGCAAGAATGCGGCCGCACGCGGCTTCCTCGAAAACATGGCCGATTCGGCGGGCTGAAGCGGGAGACGGACGATGCTGAAGATCGAACGGAAATATGTCGACCAGGTCCGCCAGGCGGCCGTGCCCGCGGATCTCTACGAGGCGGTGCAGAAGGCGATCGAGCTCGAGCATTCGACGATCCCGACCTATCTGTGCGCCTATCTCACGCTGAAGCTCGGCACCAACCAGGAAGTCGCCTCGATCATCCGCAGCGTGGTGATGGAGGAGATGCTGCATATGTGCATCGCCTCCAACCTGATGATCGCCATCGGCGGGCATCCGGCGATCAACACGCCGGATTTCATCCCAAGCTATCCGGGGCCGCTGCCGATGAACATCGGCGACGTCATCGTGCCGCTCGAGAAATGCTCGATCGATCTGGTGCAGAACATCTTCATGGAGATCGAGAAGCCCGAGCAACCCATCGAGTTTCCGACACTGCTGCAGGCCGATGCCGCCCCGCAATATGCGACGATCGGCGAATTCTATGCCGCGATCGATGCCAAGCTGCGCGAACTGGGCCAGCCCGCCTTCATCGGCAATTTCGCCGAGGAATTCATCGACAATACCTGGTTCCCGCCCGACCAGCTGTTCCCGATCACCAGCCCGCGCAGCGCGTCCGACGCCATCCAGGTGATCGTGCGCCAGGGCGAGGGCACGCCGACCTCGCCGCTCGATGCGCAAGGCGAGGTGGCGCACTACTACCGTTTCGAGCAGATCGTGAAGGGCCGCCTCCTGGTGCAGGACCGCACCGAGCCGGCCGGCTTCGCCTTCCGCGGCGCGGTCGTGGCCCTCGACGATCGCGCGGTCTGGAACATGCAGCCCAATCCGAACCCGGACGACCTGCCGGCGGGCAGCCGGGCGCGGCATGTCTCGATCCTGTTCGCCTATACCTACACCCAGCTGCTCGGCGCGCTGCACGACACCTTCAACGGCGATCCCAAGGCTTTCGACCGGGTGATGGGCCTGATGTACGACCTGCGGCTGCAGGCCCAGGAAGTGCTGTCGATACCCCTGCCCGGCAGCGAGACACTCCAGACCGGCCTTGCCTTCCGCTACCAGCCCTCGGCTTCCTAGGAGAAGATCCATGCGCATGACGATGCATCTGGCCGCGACTGCCATCCTGGCCGCCGGCCTGGGCCTTGCGGCACCGGCGGCCCGGGCCGACGACGGCGATGTCTACTCGACCTACGGCACCCATAACCCGCCGGACAAGTCGAACTGCCAGAACCCCAAGACCTGCGTCTACAAGCGGACGAAGGGCGAGCCGAGCAATCCCAGCTGGCCGAAATACTGGACGTCGAGCTGGAACATGTACCGCGTCTACGAAGGCTTCCAGCAGAACCCGCCGCCCTATGACGGCAAACCGCCTGCGGGCACGACCTACGAGGAGTCGCGCGGCACGACGTATTACGATTCGACCATCGAGACCCCGCATGGCCGCGGCGCGATGGAGGAGCATTACGAGAAGAAGTGCCTGCCGATCTTCCCGATGGAGAACAACTACAGCTGCTCGTTCATCTCGCTGGGGCCGATCGCGTTCTTCGTCACCTATGACGACCGGCCCAAGGACATGCCGCCGGTCTGCCTGTTCTCGCCGATGAACCATCCGCCGGCGCGAGATTTCATCAAGCATCTGCCCTACAGCCTGGCCGACAGCATGCGCACCAACCCGGGCGGGCAGGGCAAGCCGAAGCTGCAGGGCTACTCGTTCTGGATGGATCCGGCCCAGGGCGGCAAGATCATGCAGACCGGCGTCAGCCCCGATCAGACCGACAAGGGCTACATCATGTTCGGCTACGGCTTCTACGCGGCGGCGACGCCCGACGCCGTCGACAAGAAGGCCAAGCCCTACCGCCATCCGCAATCCTTCTACTTCTCGGGCTTTCCCGGCTTCCCGCCGGGTTCGACCATGAAGCCGCCGGCCTGGTTCGCGCCGATCGTCAGCCAGAACTACACCGACTTCGCAATGCGCAAGCCCAACAAGGCGGGAACCTGGGACCAGGTCTGGAACCTGGATTACAGGAAGCTTCCCAAGTGCCAGCTGTTCAACCCGCCCGGCGTGGCCGGCGCGCTGACCGCGGCGGCACCGGGCAGCAGCACCAAGATGCCGCCGACCTGGGGTGACCTGAAGAAGTAGCCCGCCGCTGCCCGGGCCCGCCCGCATGCGGGCCCGGGGGATTGATGCTAGGGTCGGCCGATGCTGACCCAGCTCGCCATTTCCGGCTATCGCTCGATTCGCGACCTGACGCTCGGCCTGCGCCGCCTCAATGTGGTCACCGGCGCCAACGGCAGCGGCAAATCGAGCCTCTATCGTGCCCTGCGCCTGCTGTCGGAAACCGCCCAGGGGCGCCTCGTCGGGTCGCTGGCGCAGGAAGGCGGGCTGTCCTCGGCCCTGTGGGCGGGGCCTGAGCAGATCAGCCGGTCGATGCGCGCCGGCGAACATCCGCTACAGGGTGTCAGGCGTGCCGGGGTGGTCAGCCTGAAGCTCGGCTTCACCACCGACGATTTCGGCTATGCGGTCGACCTCGGCCTGCCGGTCGGGGGCCCCTTTCCGCTCGATCCGGAAATCAAGGTCGAGGCGATGTGGGCGGGGCAGATGGTCCGGCCTGCCAACATGTTCGCCGAACGGCGCGGGCCGACGGTGCGCCTGCGCCGCCACGCGACCGGCGACTGGCGGCGCCTCCCGACCCAGCTGGCGCCTTACGACAGCATGGTCACCCATTGCGCCGACCCGGAAGACGGCCTGGAACTGCTGCGCATGCGCGACCGGATGCGCGGCTGGCGCTTCTATGATTCGCTGCGCACCGACCGCGAGGCGCCGGCCCGCCGGCCGCAGGTCGTCACCTATACGCCGGTCCTGGCCAGCGACGGCGGCGATCTTGCCGCGGCGCTCGCCACCATCCGGGCGATCGGCGATGCCGCGGGCCTCGCCGAGGCCGTCGACGATGCCTTTCCCGGCGCCACCCTCGCCATCGGCGGCGGCGACTATGCCGGTATCGAGATGCGGCAGACTGGGCTTCTGCGGCCGATGTCGGCGGCCGAACTGTCCGACGGCACCTTGCGCTACCTGTTGCTGATCGCCGCCCTGATGTCGCCGCGCCTGCCGGAGATCATGGTGCTGAACGAACCGGAAGCGAGCCTGCATCCGCAACTGCTGGCCCCGCTGGCGCGCCTGCTGATCAAGGCGTCGGGCCAATGCCAGGTCGTCGTCGTCTCGCATAGCGAGCCGCTGGTGGAAGCCCTGCGCGAGGCCGAGGATCTCGCGACCTTCCGGCTGGAGAAGGATTTCGGCGAGACCGGGGTCGCAGATCCCGGCGAAACGCGCTGGGCCTGGCCGTCCCGGTAAGGTCCGCCGCCGGTCGTTGACCGCAAAACAGCTGCGCCCGCCATGAGTGGGTACCGATGCGGGTGGATAAAGTGTCGCACCCCGCCGATCGGGACGGATTGGAAATTGATCGAATTTCCGGCTTCTTCTATCTAGGCCGGCCTTAGGCATCGATACCTCGGCGGAATGCAGGCTCATCACCGCCGCTGTTCGGAAAGGCTGGCGTCAGATGCGGCAGAATCTCCCGGTTACGGCGACCGAACTGGAGCTGGAAGACGATATCCATCTGGTGTCGCAAACCGACACGCGCGGGCGCATCGTCTCGTTCAACGACCGGTTCGTCGACGTCTCGGGGTTCGAGCCTGAGGAATTGCTGGGCGCCCCCCACAATGTCGTGCGCCATCCCGACATGCCGGTGGAGGCCTTCGCCGATCTGTGGACCACGCTGAAGGCCGGGCGGCCGTGGACCGGCCTGGTCAAGAACCGGCGCAAGAACGGTGATTTCTACTGGGTGCGCGCCAGCGTCTCGCCGACGTTCGGCGCCGATGGCATCGACGGTTTCGTCTCGATCCGTACCAAGCCGACCACGCAGGAAAAGGCCGAGGCGGAAGCGATCTACCGGCGTTTCCGCGAGCGCCGCGCCGGCGGGCTCGAGATATCTGACGGCCGCGTGCGCCGCGCCGGCTGGGCGGCCCGCCTGGCCCGGGCGCTGTGCGGCAGCATGCGCCGGCGCGTGGCGCTGACCTTCGGGCTGCCGTTGTTCCTCACCGCGGGTCTCGGGCTCGCGGCGATGGCGGGCGAGCATGATCCCGCGGTCATTGGCGGTCTGCTGGCCCTCATCGCGGCCCTGGCCGCGGGACTCGCCTGGCGGCTGTCGCGCGCGATCACCGGACCGATCGCCGAATTGAACCGGGGGTTCGATCGCATCATCGCCGGCGATTTCAACGGCCGGCTGAAGATCGACTGCGACGATGAGCTGGGGCGTGCGGTCAAGGCCCTGCAGAACATGCAGATCCGCCTTGGCTTTTCGCTCTACGAGGGCGAGGCGGTGCGGGCGCGGGCCGAGCGCGAGCGGCGCTTGCGCGAGGAGCAGGAGCGGCGGATCGCCGAAACCCAGGCCGAGGGCGAGCGCCGGCGCTATGCCACCGAGGCAGCCCTGCAAGCCGAGCGGCTGCAGAATGTCGAGCGCGCGGCGCGCGAGCAGGAGGAGCGCGTCGAGGCCGAGCGGCGCGAGGCGGCCGAGCGGGTGCGGCGGGCCGAGGCGCTGACCGAGCTGATCGTCGATTTCGACGGGGTGATGACCGGCGTGATGGGCACCTTGTCGGCCGCGGCCGACCGGATGAGCGGCACGGCCAAGGATATCGGCAAGCTGGCGGGCGCGGCCAACGCGGAGGCGAGCAGCGTGTCCGCGGCCGCGCTGCAGACCGACGGCAATCTCCAGACCGTCGCCGCCGCCTCCGAACAGCTTTCCGCCTCGATCGGCGAAATCGCGCGCCAGATCGCGCGCACCTCGGACATGGCGCGCACCGCGGCCCGGCAGGGCGAGGAGGCCGGGCTCCGCATCCGCCGCCTGCACGAAACGGCGCAGTCGATCGGCCATGTCGTGGCGCTGATCCGTTCGATCGCCGGCCAGACCAGCCTGCTTGCCCTGAACGCGACCATCGAGGCGGCCCGGGCCGGCGAGGCCGGCAAGGGCTTCACCGTGGTGGCGAGCGAGGTCAAGAACCTCGCCGGCCAGACCGGCCGGGCGACCGAGGAGATCGGCAACCTGATCGCCGGTATCCAGCAATCGGTCGACGAAGCGGTCGAGACCATCGTCCGGATTTCCTCGACCGTGATGCAGCTCGACCAGGCGGCGACGGCGGTAGCCGCAGCCGTCGAGGAGCAATCGTCGGCCACGCGCGAGATCAGCGGCAATATCCAGCAGGCCGCGCTGGCCGTCGGCCGCGTCTCGCAAGCCTCGGTCGAGGTGGTGTCGACCGCCGGCCGTTCGTCCGAGGCGGCGGTCGCCGTGCGCGCGGAATCGGCCAGGGTCGAGGATGTCTCGCTCGACCTGCGACAGCAGGTGGCCAATTTCCTCAAGGCTGTCAGGTCGGCCGGCGAGCGACGCGGCTTCGCCCGGACCCGGCTCGATCGGGCGGCGACGATGACCATGGCCGGCACCGAGGTCGCCGGGCGGCTCAGCGATCTCGGCGTGGGCGGGGCGCGCTTTGCCGCCGCGGTGGCCTGCGCGCTGCCGGGGATGACCGTCGGCTTGCGCATCGCGGGCCTTGCCCGCGTCCTGCCCGGGCGCATCGCCGGCTGCGATGCCGGCGGCGTGCGCATCCAGTTCCTGTTGCCCGACGATCTGTCGGCCGAGATCGAAGCCTTCGTCGCCCGCGTTTGACGGCTATGCCGGCGCGCCCAGCCGTTGCAACCAGAACTGCAGCGGCGTGCCGCCATCCTGCCGCAGGGCGTTTAACAAGACATCGCCGGGCCGGCGGCGCAGCTCGCCCGGTCCGATGCCGAAGGCCTGGTGGAAGGCGCGGCTGAAGGCGGCATCCGAGGCGAAGCCGTAGCGGTCGCAGATATCGGCTATCCGCTGGCGGCCCCGATGGGGCGCGGTCAGGTCGGCGAAGGCGCGATCAAGCCGGCGGCGTCGGACATAGGCGGCGAATCCTTCCAGCTGCCGGAAGAGGCGATAGAGCGTCGAGCGCGACAGGCCGAAATGCCGGCATACCGCCTCGGCCGTCAGGGCGGGCGACGCCAGGTTGGCGTCGACATGACGTCGGATGCGGTCGAGCATGGCGAGTTGTACCGTTTCGACGATACCCTCGGCCGTGGCCGCGGCGCCGACACAGGCGGCTACCAGCAAGGCGGTGGCCTGATCCATGGCCATCGCCTCCGAAGGCGTCATCCGCGAGGCGGCGTCGACCAGGCTGCGCAGATGGTCGCCTAGAATGCGGCCCAGCGGATGGCGGTGCGACAGCATCAGCCCGTGCAGGCCGTCGGGATCGCGGACCAGCGGCGCCAGGGTCTGGCGCGGCATCACCAGGGTGATGTTGGCGAAATCGGGGTCGGTCGTCGCATAGGGCTGCGACAGGTCGCGGATGGAAATGTCGCCGGCGCGCAGATCGAGGTCGTGGCGCCCGGCCGTGCCGCAGCTGCCCCCCGAGGTGTAGAGCTGGACGACATAGTGGTCGAGCGGGCTGCGGGCGATCAGGCGGCGGTCGCGCTGGAACCGCTGCCCGACCGAGCGGCTCGCCCCGACGATCATCCGGCCGAGATTGTAGCCTTCGAGATCGATGTCGAAACCGTCGCGCCCATCGGATCCTTCGATCCGCACCTCGAACAGCGGTGCCGTCGCTTCGCGCCATTCATTGAACGATTCCGCGCGGTTCGGGCCGCAGGACAGCCGGAAATAGGGCAACCGGCTCGCCGGCGCCGCTCCCTGATCCCCCGTCACCGCATCACTCCGTGGCCTTCATCAGATGGGCGGAGAATGCCGTCTTGGGAAGGTGGCGTCGAGAGCGCGATGCGGCTAAGCGGTGACAATCTCGCCGGCGCCCAAGTTTGCAGGCAATCTGGCAAAGAATACGTCCAACCAGATCAAGCGGTATCGCGTTTCATTGACGCGGCGGCCGAAGCTCAGGCGGTCAGGACGGCCGCAGGCCGCCGATGACAGTCGGGATCAGTTCCGACACCGTCGGGTGGATCGGCACCGCCCATTGCAGCACCGGGTACGGCGTGGCGGCGTTCATCGCATCGAGGATGCCGTGAATCGCCTCGTCGCCCTCGATGCCCAGGATGGCGGCCCCCAGGATCTGCCGGGTGTCGGTATCGGCGACCAGCTTGATGAAGCCCGCCGTCTCGCCGCGCTCCACCGCACGACCGACGCGGGTCATCGGGCGGATCGAAACCGCGATGGGGCGGCCGCCGGCGCGGGCCTCGCGCTCGGTCAGCCCGACGCGGCCGAGCGGCGGATCGATATAGAGGGCGTAGGCGGGAACGCGGTCGGAAACCTTGCGCGCCGCGCCGTCCAGCAGGTTGGCCGCGACGATCTCATAATCGTTATAGGCGGTATGGGTGAAGGCGCCGCGCCCGTTGCAGTCGCCCAGCGCCCAGATACCGGGTACGTTGGTCGAAAGGGTATCGTCGACGGTGACGTAGCCGCGCGCGTCGACGGCGACGCCCGCGGCGTCCAGCCCGAGGTCGTCGGTATTGGGCCGCCGCCCGACCGCGAGCAGCAGATGCGAGCCGACGATCGGCGCCTCGTCGCCGACGGATACGGCGATGCCGCCGGCATCGGGGCGGAAGTTCGTATGCTCGGCCCCGGTCTTCACCGTGATGCCCTCGTCCTCGACGATGGCGCGGATCGCGGCGGAGACATCGTCGTCCTCGCGCGCCACCAACCGGGGCCCGCGCTCGATCACGGTCACCTCGGCGCCGAAACGGCGGTACATCTGGGCGAATTCCAGCCCGATATAGCTGCCCCCGATCACCACCAGGTGCCGCGGCACCTGGTCGAGCTGCAGGATGGTCGACGAGGTGAGGTAGGGCACGTCGTCCAGGCCGGGCATCGGCGGGATCGCGGTGCGCCCGCCGACATTGAGGAAGATGCGCGGGGCGGTCAGGCTGTCCTCACCGACCCGCAACCGGTCGGGGCCTTCGAAGCGGGCATGGCCGGCGAAGAAGGTCAGGCCCTTCATGCCTTTCAGCCAGGACGCGACGTTGCCGCGGGCATTGTGGGCGACGGTCAGGGCGCGTTCCCTGACGCGGCCCATGTCGATGCGCACCGGTCCGTCGAACAGCACGCCGTAATCGGCGCCGCGGCGGGCGACATGGGCTGCCCTCGCGCTCGCAACCAGCGTCTTGGTCGGCATGCAGCCGACATTGACGCAGGTGCCGCCGACGAATTTGCGCTCGACCATGGCGACGGTCATGCCCGCCTCGGTCAGCCGCGCGGCCAGCGGCGGGCCGGCCTGGCCGGCGCCGACGATGATGGCATCGAACCGGGTCATGCCAGCACCCGGATGATCAGGAAAGCCCCGCCGATCGCCACCACATCCTCGATCAGCGCGGCCGGCAGATCGCGCCCGAGGGCGGCCGCCAGCCTGGCCCTGACGGCTGCCCCGCCCAGCGTGCCGAGGGCGGCGCCGACGAGGCCGGCGATCAGTCCCGGCACCATCGCGCCGGCGGCGATGCCCAGCGCAGCACCGGCGAGCGCGCCGGAAACGAGACGGGCGCCGAACTGCATCGGCGCCTTGCGGCTGGGCGTGGACGGAAGCTTGTCGCCGACCAGTTCGAAGGCGGCCAGCGCGGTGAGGATCCAGGGCGTCCAGCCGTAGCCGAGGAAGGCAAGCCAGCTCTCCGACAGGTCGATCCGGCCGAGATGGGCCGCCCAGCTCACCGCGGCGGGCGCGGCCATCGTGCGCAGGCCGGCGACGACGCCGATCAGAAGGGCAGGCAGAAGCGAGATGATCATGCAGGTTCCTTTCCCCGCGGCACGTTCCGTCGTGACGATATCAAGGCATCGTCACGGGAGTCTCCTTGAAATCCCCACCTTTCCTCGGCGCCCCGCCAATCATGCCGATGTTCGATCGCAGGATGCCGGGTGCCGTCGCGATCCGGCTGAACGAAAGGGGATCGATCGTTGAAAGTCCGCGCGCGTGCACCGGGTCCGCCGGACGGCCGGCAATAGTGGAGAGGCCGGATGGACATTTGTCCGCGGAAGATCGTTGCCGTCATCGCCGCCTGGACAATTGAGGCAGGCGCGGAATGATATCGGCCACGTCCTGGGTGAGGCACATGCTGTGGGCTTCCCTCGAGTCGGAGCTGGCTTGCTGGAGAGCGGCCGGGATACAGCCGTGCTTCTGGTGGCGTGACGACGATGCGGTGGCCGCCGCGGGCCTTCTGGCCAGGCTTCTGAGCCTGGCGGCGGAGCACCGGATCCCGATCGCCCTGGGCGTCATCCCTGCCGCTGCCGCTCCCTCGCTGGTGAAGCAGTTCGTTGCAGCCGCCGCCGAGGTATCGGTGCTGCAGCATGGGGTCGATCATATCGATCGCGCTGACGGCGGGCCGCGCAGCGAATTCAGCCCTATGATGCCGAGCGGGCTGTTGGCCGCCCATCTGCGCGACGGCCGGATGCGGTTGGAAGATCTGCTGGGGGTCGCGATTTCCGTCTTCGTGCCGCCATGGAACACCGTAACGGCAAACCTTGTCGCAGCGATCGGAGCGGCAGGTTATCAGGGATTGTCGGCCTACGGTTCCGGTGCGCGGCTGGTCCACGGAGTCTGTCGAATCGATTGCCACCTCGATATCCTGAGCTGGCAGCAAGGGCCCCGCTTCAAGGGCGACATAGCGCTGCTCCGACAGCTGGTACGGGAAATGAGGCGACGGCGGAAGAGCGGTCGGCTGCTCGATTCGATCGGATTGCTCACTCATCACCGGGATATGGTCGAAGAGGAGGGCTGGATATTCCTGGATGAGCTCTTCGACCGCCTCTCGGCGGATGCGGTGTGGATCCAGCCATGGCCGACCATCGCTTCCCGGCATGAACTGACGTCGCGTCCCGCTCGCTAGAGGACCAGGCCGTGCCGGAATCACCGCGTGGCGGCGTACCGGTCTCCGCTTTTCGTTGATCGGCTTGCGGTCGGTATGGTGGCAGGCGCCGCTACGTCCCGGCGCCCTCTGACCGGCGCCGTCTCCATGCGCATTTGAATAGTGGCCAGCTCGCCAAGGCTCTGTAGAGGGTTGGTCGAGAGCGGTTCGCCGGTCCATATGGCGCGTTGACCTTTTTCCTCCATGTAAGAAGTAATTCTTATCGCGCTGCCGCAGACAGCTGGCGCATGTCGACAGGATTACGAGGAAGCCTGTCGCCATATGCGATCCTCAGAAGGAGATTTGCCATGTCGGATATCAGTCTTACCGCCTCGTCGCGTTCAGCCCTCATCTCACTGCAGCAAACCGCCGACATGTCGGCGCGTACGCAAGGCCGCCTGACCTCGGGCAAGAAGGTCAATACCGTTCTGGACAACGCCGTCGCGTTCTTTCAGGCACAGGGACTCAGCAACCGGGCAGCGGACCTCACGCAACGCAAGGATACTATTGATCAGGGCCTCAGCACTCTTCAGTCCACTCTCCGCGGTGTGCAGTCGGTCCAGAATTTTCTGAAATCGATGAAGGGCCTGGTGCAGGCGGCCCAATCGCAGAACCAGTCGCAGCGTGCGGCCACCACGACGTCGATCCGCGAAATCGGCCGTCAGATCAATCAGCTCTTGAAGGACTCGTCATACAATGGCTTGAACATCCTGACCTCGACTGCCGCCAAGCTGTCGGTTCAGTTCTCCGAGCGCACGGCAGCGGTATTGAACGTTCAGGGCTTTGACCTCGATGCGACAGCCGCCAACCAGAAGCGCGCGATGTTCACCGACGCAGCGGCATTCAACTCCCAAGGCTCGTTCCTGTTCTCCAATATCGCCACCTTCGCGAACGGCGTGGGCCTGTCAAACATCGCCGGTTCGACCGCCGCCCAGTCGCTGGCCTCGGTGGCGGGCTCGCGCTTCCAGTCGATCGTTTCTCGTCTCGACCGGGCGATCACGCAGATCCAGAACCTGGGCTCGCAGCTCGGCGTTCAGGTCTCGATCCTGCAGACCCGTTCGGACTTCACGACCAACTACGCCAACGACCTCAAGACCGGTTCGGACAAGCTCACCCTTGCCGATCTGAACGAGGAAGGCGCCAACCTGGTCGCGCTGAATACCCGGCAGTCGTTGAGCATTCAGGCACTGTCGGTAGCGGGTCAGCAGCAGAGCGCCGTCCTCCAGCTGCTGCGATAATTGCGGCGGATACGCGGCTATCGAAAGGGCCCGCATCGGCGGGCCCTTTTTTGATGATTGGCATCCTGTGCCCTCTTGCCATTCTGACGCATCGATCGACGCGGCAGCGAATGTGGCGGTGATCCCGCCAGGTTGTTGCCGCTGCCAGACGTGATCACGGCGCCTATGCCTGCACGATCTTGATGATCGGCCCACCAGCCATCCACGTCGCCGGCATAGCGTCGGCCGGTACTCGCCATGCCGGTCTTCGGGATGCGAGGTCGGCAGGGGATGCACACTCGATGATCACGGCGGCGGAGCGCTTGAATCTCTGGCTTGAGTTTCGGGCACGGCGTCACGCCGGGTATCGACCGCGGCTGTGGGATAGGCCGATCGGCCTGTTGACGCAGCATGCGCTGCACCGACCGGCTCTCAACCCAGGTCCCGTTCCGACCTTCTCGCCGGCTCGTGGGGGCCGCCTTTCAGATGTATCCACAGCTCACGTGAGGGAGCAGAGATCATGAGTCTCACCGGCGCCATGGTATCCGGCATCCTCGGCCTGCAGGCGCAAGCACAGGCCATGGGCGCGATCTCGGACAATATCTCCAACGTCAACACCGTCGGCTACAAGCGTGCCGGCATGCAATTCTCGACGCTTGTCACCGACGAGCCGAGCGCTTCGAGCTATGCGGCAGGCGGGGTGCAGGCGCGGCCCCGACAATTCGTCTCGAGCCAGGGCGTACTGGCCGCATCGGCCAGCCCCACCGACCTGGCGATCCAGGGAAATGGGTTCCTGGTGGTATCCAGCCGGCCTGTCGCCGGGCCGAGCAACGGCGGGCCGGCCGCGGCGGTGAACGGCGCAACGATCGGCTATACGCGCGCCGGCAATTTCACGGTGGACGCGAATGGCAATCTGCGCAATGCGGCCGGCTATTACCTGCAGGGATGGCCGGCCGTCCCGCCCGCCAATACCTCGTTTGCAACATCGCAGACCGTCCAGCAATTGCGCACGGTCAACGTGGCCGGGCTGTCGGGCAATGCGACGGCGACAACGAGCCTTGCCGCCCGCGTGAACCTTCAGGCATCCACGCCGGCGTCGGCCGGCTATGTCTTCGGCAGCATGGGCACATACCTGAATTCCGGCGGTGCCACCGGAACCGCGCCCGATTTTCAGCGAACCTTCCAGATCCACGATAGCCAGGGCACCGCGCGCGGCGTGACGGTCGCCTTCAAGAAGATCGCGGCCAATCAGTGGACCACGGAGGCCTATGCCGATCTCAGCGGGGCAGGCACGCAGACCTTGCTGAACAGCTCTTCCTCGCGCTCCAACGCCTCGTCTCTCGTGGCCTTCAAGGCCAACGGCACGCTCGACGCCGCGGCGTCGACTTTTCTAGGCAACAACAGCCCGCTGGCGATCAATTGGGCGCCGGGGCTGGGTGTTGCTTCACCGCAAAATCTTGCGCTCAATTTCGGCTCGGACGGCCTGGCCGACGGCTTCACCCAATTGAGTTCGCCGTCGACGCTGGTCGGCTCGACGATCGATGGTGCCGCATCGGGTACGTTCACCGGCGTGACGATCGACAATCAGGGCATCGTCCAGGCGTTGTTCGACAACGGAACCCGCCGCAACATCTACCAGGTCCCCCTGGTGACCTTCACCAACCCGGACGGGTTGAAAGCAGGGGCCGGCAACGTGTACCAGGAAAGCAGCGGATCGGGTGCCGGCAATATCAACGTGGCCGGGCTCGGCGGCAGCGGCCAGATCCAGGCCAACCGGCTCGAACAGGCCAATGTCGATCTCGCCACGGAGTTCACCAACATGGTGACGGTACAGCGAGCCTATTCCGCCAACTCGAAGACGATCCAGACGGTCAACGACATGCTCAACGAGATCATCAACCTCAAGCGTTGAACCGGGGTTGCGCGATGCTCAGCAGCATTCTCGGCACGGCGCTGTCGGGGCTACGTGCGAGCCAGCTTCAGCTCAACCTCGTTGCCCATAACGTCGCCAACGTGCAGACGCCGGGCTACACGAAGCGGACGCTGGCGCAATCCAGCGTGGTCGGTGCCGGTACCGGAATGGGGGTCGACACCGGCGCCGTGACGCGGGCCGATGGCGGGGCGCTGATGACGCAGTACCGCGATGCGGGGACATCAGCGGCAGCGGCGGAGGTGAGGGATCGTTATCGCGCGTCGGTCGAGCAATTGTTCGGTAGGCCGGACTCAGGCAAGCCCGGAGCGGTCGGCGCGCTGGGCGACGCGCTCGCCAAGTTCAGGAAGACGGTCGATGGTTTCGCGGCCAATGTCGGGTCGACACCGCCGGCCTTGGTGGTGGGCGCGGCGCATGTGCTTGCCACGCAGCTGAATGGGATGTCGCAACGCATCCAGGATCTCCGGCTCCAGGCAGACCAGGCGATCGAAGGTCATGTCCGTGAATTGAACGGGCTTACCAAGCAGGTGGCGGCGCTGAATCGGGATGTGGTCGCGGGCCGCGCCACAGGCGTCGATACCTCGGATATCGAGGATCGCCGCGATCGCGCGCTTACGCGGCTGGCCGAACTGACGGGTGTGAGCCATTACGGTCGACCCGACGGCAGTCTGGCCGTCATGACCCGGGACGGGCGCACGCTCGTCGAAGGCGCGACGGCGCAGGTACTGGGCATGGCCGATGCGACCGGCAAGCTGATGACATATGCGTCGGCCACGGTGATGACGGCGACCACGCCGACGCAACGCATTGGTCTTGGCAGTACAGATGGCGCCGCCGCCGGCGGCGATCTGACGGCCGAGCTGGTGCGCGGTGGTGGAACGCTCGGCGCGTTGCTGGAGCAGCGCGGGCAGTATTCGGCGTCGGCCGGGTTGCCGCAGGGCGAACTGCAGCATCGGACCGCCGAGCTGAACCAGCTGGCGGTGAGCTTGTTCAATACGGTTCGGGCAGCCAATCTGGCCACCACGGATGTACCCGGCGATCCGTCGCACGACCCTGCGAACGGTGTCAGCGAGGCCAGCAGGCTGTTTGCGGGTGTCTACCCGAACCCGCCGGCCAACCCTGGCAACATCGACAACGCCGCGACAATCCGGGTTCATCCTGATCTGGCCGCCAATCCGAGTTTGCTGCAGACGACCGGAGGAAAGCTCGACATCGGCATCGCCCGCTCGATCGCTTCGGCAATCGGCGGCACGTCGCTTTCTTTTGCGCCGGCCGGAGCGCTGGGCAGCATTAAGACCAGTCTGGCCGGCTATGCCGACACGATAATCGGCAACGTCGCAGCCACCCGCGCGAACGCGCGTGACGAGGCGCGATATCAGGCAGGCTTGCGCAACGCGCTTCAGGGGCGCCTCGGTGAGGTGGCTGGTGTCAATCTCGATGAGGAATTGTCCAAGCTCATCTCCTATCAGAAGTCGTACCAGGCTTCGGCCAAGATGATCCAGGCCGCCAACAGCATGCTCGACACCGTGCTCGATCTGGTGCGTACGAGATAGGAACCGGAGCCTGCAGGCGGGGACCATACGCGGTGAATACTCCCCGGAGGGTACAGAAAGTGACTGTTCCCGCAGAACTGTACCTTGATGAAGGGGCTCAATATGGGAATGGATGGCGGCGCCAGAAACCGAGGGAGGCTGCCCTGTCGTCCGCCGAGACCAAGCCCATGGCCCCAGCAAAGGCCTATTCGTCGCGCCTTGAAGGCTTCCGTGATCTCGAACCGGAAGACCGGCTCGCCAAGGTCGTCGCGTCGGCCGGGCTGGGCGAGGCTGCGCATGCCGCGTTGCGCGGCGCCGGCGCCCTGCCGCTCGATCTGGCCAACGGCATGATCGAGAACGTTATCGGCCGCTTCGACCTGCCGCTCGGCGTCGCCACCAATTTCACCATCAACGGCCGCGACTACCTGATCCCGATGGCGGTCGAGGAACCCTCCATCGTCGCCGGTGCCTCCTACATGGCGCGCATCGCGCGCGACTGCGGCGGCTTCCAGACATCGAGCAGCGCGCCGATCATGCGCGCCCAGGTGCAGGTATTGGGGCTGAAGGATCCGTTCGGCGCCCGCGCCCGGGTGCTCGCCGCCAAGCCCGAAATCCTGGAAGCGGCGAACGCGAGGGACAAGGTGCTGATCGCCCTTGGCGGCGGGGCCAAGGACATCGAGGCCCATGTCTTCGAGGAGACCGGCGTCGGGCCGATGGTCGTCCTGCATCTGCTGGTCGATGTTCGCGACGCCATGGGCGCCAATACCGTGAATTCGATGGCCGAGACCGTCGCGCCGCTGGTCGAGCGGATCACCGGCGGCACGGTTCGCCTGCGCATCCTCTCCAATCTCGCCGACCTGCGCCTGGCCCGCGCCACCGTGCGCCTGACATCGGCGGCGTTGAAGACGAGTGACTATTCCGGCGACCGCATCGCATCGGGCATCGTCGAGGCCTGCGCGCTCGCCATCGTCGATCCCTATCGGGCGGCGACGCACAACAAGGGCATCATGAACGGCATCGACCCGCTGGTCGTCGCCACCGGCAACGACTGGCGCGCGGTCGAGGCCGGGGCGCATGCCTGGGCCTGCCGTTCCGGCCGCTATTCGTCGCTGACCCGGTGGGAGCTGGACGGCGAGGGCCGCCTGGTCGGCACCATCGAGATGCCGATGTCGCTGGGCCTGGTGGGGGGCGCCACCAAGACCCATCCGGCGGCGCGCGCCGCCCTCGCTTTGCTCAATGTCGCCAGCGCCAACGAACTGGCCGAGATCGCGGTGGCCGTTGGCCTCGCCCAGAACATGGCCGCGCTGCGCGCGTTGGCAACCGAGGGGATCCAGCGCGGCCACATGGCGCTGCATGCCCGCAACATCGCGATTCTGGCCGGCGCGACGGGCGAGCAGATCGAGAAGGTGGCGAAGGAAATCGCCGCGGCCCGCGACATCAGCGTCGATCGGGCAAAAGCGGCGCTGGCGGCGCTTCAGCCGTAGCGCAGCCCCAGCGTGCGCTTCAGGAAGTCATAGAACCTGGCGTCGTCGGCCCGCGCGATATTGATGCGGATGCCGGCGCCGAGCGGGTTCGACTTGTCCAGGCAGAACACGCTGCCCGGCGCGATGAAGATGCTCTCCCGCGCGCCGAGGCGGGCGACCTCGATGTCGTCGACGCCTTGGGGCAGGCGCAGATAGAGATAGTAGCCGCCGCCGTCGGCCGCATAGATGGTCCAGCCTTGGCCGGCCAGGGCCTCGACGACGCGGCCGCCCGCGGCCGCCATGCGCTGGGCCAGGCGCTTCAGATGCCGCTTGTAGTGGCCTTCGGCCAGCATGCGGTACAGGAGCCGTTCGACATAGCCCGACGAGTTCACCGTCGTCAGCATCTTGAGCTCGGCCAGCGCATCGATCCGTTCCCTGCGGGCGGCGATATAGCCCGATCGCAGGCTGGCGGACAGGGTCTTGGAGAACGTGCCGATGGCGATGACCTGGTTCAGCTGGTCCAGGGCGGCCAGCCGGTTGGCATGCGCCAGGTCGGCGAAGGGGTCGTCCTCGACGATCACCACGTTGTGGGCTGCAGCGATCTTCAAGAGGCCATGGGCCACCGCCAGGCTGATCGAGCTACCGGTCGGGTTGTGGCCGATCGACTGGGTGAAGAACAGCCGGGGGCGCGCCGGTTCGGTGAATCGGGTGCGGATCTTGGCGGCGAAATCCTCGAGGTCGGGACCGTCGGGATTGCGCCTGACGCCGACCATGCCGATCTGGGACAGCTTCAGTTTGGCGAACAGCGGGTAATAGCCGGGCTCGTCGACCAGCACGACGTCGCCGGGCTCCAGGAAGGCGCGGATCACCAGGTCGAGCGCGTGGTTGGCGCCGAAGGTCAGCAGGATTTCGTTTTCGGAGGCCTGGATATGCTGCGCAGCCAGCAGCCGCCCGATCTGCTGGCGCAGCGGCGGGAAGCCGAGCGCCGAACCATAGGCATCGGATCCCAGCGACATCCGCGTACCGAAGACGCCGAGATGGCGCCTGACCTCCGACTCCTCGGTCCAGGATGGTGGCGGCCGGCCATCGCCGACCCTGACGTCGAAGCTTTCCTCGAGCTGGGCGTTCAGGAGCGAGGCGATGTCGACGGCTTCGGCGACATGGCGCGGCCGACCCTTGAGATCGTATTCCTCGGTGTCGGATACGACGAAGCCGGAGCCGGCGCGCGCCGCGATATGGCCCGATGCGACCAGGCGATCATAGGCTTCGATCACCGTATTCTTCGAGACGCCGTATTCGACGGCGGCCTTGCGGATCGAATGAAGGCGGCTGCCCGGCGGCCGTTGGCCCGTCGCCATCTCGGAAGCCAGACGATCGACGAGGGCATCGGCGAGTGTCGGCCCCCGCGGCCTGCGGGCGGCAATCTCTCTCACGCGCGTCTCCCTGATTTGGGCACAGTCCGGCACAATTTTTCAGAACCGTACCTTTCTTCAGGATACGCAGGCCGTCATCCTGGCGACAAGGAAAATGCTTTCGGGAGAGGACGCCGGCGCATGACGTCGAATGGAAATCGCCCGCTGAGCGGCGTGGTGGTGCTCGACATCACCCGGGTCGTGGCCGGACCCTATTGCTCGATGCTGCTGGCCGAACTGGGCGCCGAGGTGATCAAGGTCGAGCATCCCGGCGACCCCGACTACGCGCGCGGCTTCCCGCCCTTCGTGGCGGGCGCGGACGGCACCCAGGCTTCGGCCTTCTTCGCCCAGTTCAATCGCAACAAGCAGGGCGTCACCGTCAACCTGAAGTCTGCCGCAGGCAGGGAGCTGTTCCGCCGCCTGGTGGCCGGCGCGCAGATCCTGGTCGAGAATTTCCGGCCGGGCACGATGGAGAAGCTGGGGCTGGGCTACGAGACCTTGCGGGAAATCAATCCTGCCCTGGTCTACACCGCGATCAGCGGCTATGGCCGCACCGGGCCGAACGCGTCGAAGCCCGCCTATGACAATACCGGCCAGGCCGCCGGGGGCTTGTGGTCGATGAACGGTTTCGCCGATCGCCCGCCGGTGCGGGTCGGCACCATCATCGGCGACCTCGCCGCCTCGCTCTACGCCACCATCGGCACGGTCGCGGCCTATCACCAGGCGGAAAAGACCGGGCTGGGCCAGGTGGTCGACGTCTCCCAGCAGGATTCGGTGCTGACGCTGACCGAGAATGCGGTGGTGCGCTACACCATGAAAGGCGAGGTCGCCGCGCCGCTCGGCAACGATCACCCTTTCGTGCGGCCCTACGGCCAGTTTCCCTGCAAGGACGGCCACGTCTTCTTCGGCGGCTATACCGACAAGTTCTGGGCGATCACCTGTGCGATGTTCGGCGAACCCGACCTGGCCCGCGACCCCGAGATCGACACGATGGAAAAGCGCTTCGATCCCGTGATCGCCGAACGGCGGATCAAGCCGCTGCTCGCGCGCTGGTTCATGGCCTATACCAAGGCCGAGCTGGAGGTGATGGCCGGCGACAAGGTGCCGCTCAGCGCGATCAAGACCATCGCCGAGGTGGTCGAGGATCCGCATATCGCGGCACGCAACATGATCGTCGACGTGCCAGTCGCGGGCCATGCCGTGCGCATGTTCGGCAACGCGATCAAGATGTCGGGCGATGCCGACCCCACCTTCGGCCCGGCCCCCGCGCCCGGCCAGCATAACCGCGAGGTGTTCGCCCGCCTGGCCGGCCTGACGGCCGAGGAATACGAGCGCCTGAAGGCGGAAGGCGCGATCTGATGGCGATCGATTTCTCCCGCCACGGCGCGGTCGCCCGCATCGCCTTCAACCGGCCCGAGAAGCTCAACGCGCTGAGCCTGGCAATGTACGACGATCTCGGCCGCGCCTTTGAAGAGGTCGGGAACGATCCCGAAATCCGCTGCGCGGTGCTGACCTCGGCGGGCGGCCGCGCCTTCTGTGTCGGCGCGGATCTCACCGAATCGATTCCGGCGCTGGCCGCCGACCGCTTCGACATTTCGGCCTGGGATCCGGCCCATCTCAAGGTTCCCGGTTTCTACAAGCCGGTGGTCTGCGCCATCAACGGCCTCTGCCTCGGCGGCGGCTTCGAGATCATGCTGGCCACCGACATCAGGCTGGCGGCGCCCGGGGCCGTCTTCCAGCTGCCGGAGCCGAGCCACGGCTTCGTGCCGGCCGGCGGCACGCTGGTGCGGCTGGTGCGTCAGATCGGCTACGCCCAGGCGATGGAGATCCTCCTGACCGCGCAGCGCTTCTCGGCGGCCGAGATGGTCGCCAAGGGCGTGGTCAACCGCGTCGTGGAAGGCGACGTCGAGGCCGAGGCGTTCGCGGTGGCCGACCGGATCGCCGCGCTCAGCCCCCAGGCGGTGCAGACCATCAAGCAGGCGGTGCTGACCCTGCAGGACCTGCCGCTCGAGGAAGCCTTCCGCCAGGAAGCGGCCCTGGGCCAGAAAACCTTCACCAGCGACGATGCCAGGCGGGCGCTGGCCGCGTTCGCCAGCAGGGGTGCGAACGGGCGGTGATCGCCCGTCCGCCCGTCAGGCCCCTCGATCAGGCGTCGCCGGGCTGCGGCCCGTCGTAACCCCGGACGATGGCGACATCGCCGGTCGAATGCGGCAGGCGGAGCGCCAGCGCCTCCTGGTATTCCGGCGAGTGATAGCAGTCGAGAGCCGTCTGATAATCGGGAAACTCGATGACGACCAGGCGCGCGCGCAGCTTGCCCTCGGGCCGTTCGCCCTCGCCGCCGCGGACGAGGAAGCGGGCGCCGTATTTCTTGAACGGCACCGCGTTGGCCGTGACGTAGGCCTTGTAGTTCTCCGGGTCGTTCACGTCGACCGATGCGATCCAGTAGCCTTTGGGCATGGTTTCCTCCTCGACGAAGCCTGGTTATTGCGAAAGGCCCGCCGCCGCATTGGTGCGATCGGCGCTGATGCCGACCCGTGCGCCGGCGGCGATGATCTCGGCCCAGGTTGCCGTATCGACCGGAATGCCGTCGCGGCGTCGGATCGCGCGGGTGCGGCGCTCGGGTTCGCCGGCGAGCTGTACCCCGTCCGATCCCGGCGCCGTCGGCGAGGCGCGGACGAAGTCGACGAAGGCCTGGACCTCGCGGCGCCAGCTGTCGGCGCCGCCGAGCCGGGCCGGATCGATGATGACCGAGAACATGTTGTTGGTGATGGTGTTCGGGGCCCAGCCGTCCGCCTTCATCGTGGCGCCGCCGGTGAAGGCGCCGGCCAGCAGCTCGGCGATGACGGCGAGGCCGAACCCCTTGTGCTCGCCGAACGGCAGGATGGCGCCGGTGGGCGCGACGAAGGCGGCGCGCGGGTCGGTGGTGGGGTGCCCCTGGGCGTCGATCAGCATGCCCGGCGCCACCTGCTCACCCTTGTTCATCGCCACCCGCACCTTGCCCATGGCAATCCGCGACGTCGCCATGTCCAGCACGATCGGATCGCCGCCGGACTCGGTCGCCGGGATGGCGCAGCAATAGGGATTGGTCAGGAAGCGGGCATCCGAACCGCCATGGGGCGCCACCATCGGCGGCCGCCCGACGACGTTGACGTAATGGGTCGAGACCAGGCCGGCGGCGGCGCATTGCTCGCCCCATTCGCCGATGCGGCCGAGATGATGGCTGTTGCGCAAGGCGACGATGCAGCAGCCGTTCTCGCGGGCGCGGGCAATGCCCAGCTCCATCGCCTCGCGGCCGATGACCTGGCCATAGCCCATGCCGCCGTCGAGGTTGAGGATGGCGCCGAGATCGCCGTCGACCCGGACCGACTGGTTGACCTTGAGGCGCCCTTCGACCGCGGCGGGAATGTAGTTGGGCAGCATGCCGACGCCATGGCTGTCATGGCCGCTGAGATTGGCCAGCACGAGATTGTCGGCCACCAGCGCCGCCTCGCGCGCATTGCTGCCGCTGGCCAGGCAGATGGCGGCCACGGCGGCGGCAAGCTTGTCGGGCATGACGATGATGGTCGCGGGCATGGTCGAGTCGCCTCAAATGCTGAGAGGTACCGGATATCCATTCATACCCGACCCGATCCGCGCTGTTTTAATTTTAAGTCACGCAGCAGCGTCACGTGCCTGCCGGGGTCATATGAGATACCGAAGCTTTCGAATTGGGACGGCACGAATCCAATCGCGGCGCCGGTAAAGGATTGCCCCTGGAAGTCGAACCGGAAGCCGTTAAATCGATCGGTCGTGCTTGCGACATTCGGCAGGACGCGGACGCCACTTTCTTCGAGCATTGCCACGACGTGCAGTAAGTCCGGCGTTACCCGTATGGCGGACCTGATGATGGCCAGCACCTGCGCGGTAGCCTGCTCCCGGGTGACCGCCTGGTCGAGTACCAGCGGGCGATCCGGCTCGTGCTCGGACGTGGTGCCGGATGGTGCCGCGGCCGCGAGGTCATGGAGGCTCTCTATGCGCTGCCACTCGGTGCCATCATGCCGATGGATCTCGCCCTGTCGGCATACCACGACGCGATGATCACAATTGATCGCGAGCAGCTTGGCTCGGGACTTCGCGCGTGGAGCGACATTGTCGAGTTCGGCGGCGAGGGTAACGGCGCCGTTCCGCGCGACCAGATCTATTCTGCCCTTCAACCAGCTGCCGCGGTCGAAATAGGTAACGTGCGCCTCGGGTTGGACGGTCCAACCGAGAAGCTGAAGGGCCGTCACAAAACCGCGTTGGAACTGGTCGGCGTCCGGTGGCATTGCATCTCCCGTTTTTTTGAATTGAGCATGTGGCTCACGGCGCCGGAGGCGCGGCGTTCCTACTGTTGCGAGTGCCCGCTCCGTCAAGGTTGACGTCCGTCCGCGTGGCGTTGCGCCCAGATCGCCACCGGCTTGCGCGATGTTTCCCGGCTGCGGACAACGATTTCCACGCCTGCAGGCGGCGCGCCGAGCGCCTGATAGAGATCGTGAGGAATGAAGACGTCGAGAGAACCCTCCCGGGGGCGCATGAAGGCATATCTTCCTTTGGCGTCAACATACTGGATGGTGCCGACGATGCCGCGTGCCGATCGCCCGTGGACGCAGGAGACCCGCGGGCCTTTCGGGTGGGCGGCCAGCCGCACGGAGAGGAGGTCGCCGGGCGAAAGCGGGGCGTCGTCGATGTCACCGAGGCCCGGACAATCGGGAAAAAGCACGGCCCGCGTGCCGTCGTCAGCCACCACGCGATTGCGCCTGTCAGCGAGTTCGACGATCGTTGCTTCCCGCCGCACCGGCGGCTCGGCCGACAGATCCGCCGTGGGATCGATGTAGCTGCGGCGCCCCTCGTCGGCGAGCAGCATTTCGATCGTGTTGAAGCCATAACGGCGCCAGGCGTAACCCCATTCCCCGCCCTGCTTGTCCATCAACGCGCGCAGCGATGACTGCGCGATTTCCGGATGCTGGCCGACGGCCTCATTCAAGGCAAAGACGAATTGGTCCTTCGTGTCCTGGTCGGGATGGTCGCGAAGCCATGCCAGCGTTTCCGCCAGATCGGCGGTCAGCGGCTGGGGGCACAGCAGGCCGATCAGCTGAATGACCGTCATGACCTGGCGGTTGAGCTGCGATGGCTGCTTGCGCGGATTTTCGCTGCGGTCTCCACCGCCGCCGCCGGCAGGGCGAGTGCCGCCTTCGGCACGCAGCGGGTTGAACAAAGGCGGGGGGACGAAATCCGGCGCATCTTGCCGGACCATGTCGATGAACTTTTTCCCGCAATGGGAGCCGACAAAGAAGCTCCCGGTCTCGTGCGGATAGTCACGACCGTATCGCCCATCGCCTTTGGCAAATTTTGGCGCATAGTAGAATTGATAAAATTCATCTTCGAGGACGCGGTGGCAACATTCCTCGCGAGAACCCGTCTTCCGCTGATGGGGTAGGATCTTGGCCCTGAGCCCCACTTGCAGCGTGTAGAGCTGGGTGATTTTTCGTTTTCGATCGTCGCCGACGCAGCTCTTGATCGCCATGTCCACCCGATCCGATGCGCATGCAGAGCCACAAGTCTAACGGCGGATCTCGCTCATTCAATAGCGATGTCTGAATGACAAACAGCGAAGGCGGGCATGTGGCCGTAAAGGCAAAAGCGCCCGCCGTGGCGTTATCGGGTCCGAAGCGTGATGCGCGTAAGTTCCGACGGGCGCCCGAGGCGAAGGGCGAAGCCCGGCCACAGCCCGGTGCCGTTGTTGACGTAGAGCGTCATGCCGCCGACCGCATAGGCGCCCGCGACAAATCCGGCGTTCGAGCGGGCGACGAGCCTGTCCAGGCCGAAGATCATGCCGCCATGGGTATGGCCGGACAGCTGCAGGCCAACGCCGAGCGCGGCCGCATGCCGCGCTTCGCCCGGGTGGTGATCGAGCAGAACCACCGGGGCATCCTTGGGCGCGCCGGCGAGGGCCCCGGCCACGTCCGGGCCGGGCAGGCCGAGGCCCCTGGCCGTGCGGTCGGTGACGCCGGCAAGAACGAGCGCGCCGCCGTCGCGTTCGAGCACGACATGCCTGTTGTCGAGCAGGCGCATGCCCATCGACGCGAAATGGTCCATCCACGCCTGGTAGCCGAAATAGTATTCGTGGTTGCCCGGCACGATGAAGACACCGTCGGGTGCCCGCAGTTTCCCGAGCGGCGCCACCCCGTCTCGCCGGGCGGCCAGGACGCCGTCGATGACATCCCCGGTGATCAGGACGACATCGACCCCGAGGGCGTTGGATCGTTCGACGACGGCCTCGGCCCAGGCCCGGGGAAAGAGCTTGCTGACATGCAGGTCGGTCAGTTGCAGCATCCGGTAGCCGTCGAATTGCGGCGGCAGCCCCGCGATGCCGACCTCGACATCCTTCAAGGCAGGGACGCGTATCGCCTGCCGCACGCCGATCGCGGCGAGGCCCCCGGCCAGGGCGGCCATCGCATAACGAAGACCGTCGGGGATGTCCGGACTTCCCGTGAACGGGATTGCCAGCAGCGTCGCGCCATCGAGCAGCAGCTGCATCAGGGCCAGAAAGATCAGCGCGCCGAACGTCCAGTTCAGCGCGATCACCAGCGGCCGCGGAAATTCCGGATCGAACACCGATCCCGAGGAAAGCTTGCTCAGCAGGTGGTATTGCGACCCCACGAGCAGCAGCAGCCCCACGGCCGCCTTGACCGCCAGCGGCAACTGCAGCGGCCAGACGAAACGGGTCATGACGAGGAGAAAGGGCAGGCCGACTATGGCGTGAAAAATGGCTTCTCTCCGCAAATCGGCCGGACCGTCCCGGCCCTTCGCGCCGGCGCGAGGCGCCGACGCGAAGGTTCAGGTCGCGAGGTCTACACGTCCAGGTTTGCCACCTGCAGCGCGTTCTGCTGGATGAAGTCGCGGCGCGGTTCGACGATGTCGCCCATCAGGGTCTCGAAGACGTTGTCGGCCTCGTCGGCATGGGCGACCTTGACCTGGAGCAGCGAGCGGACGTTCGGGTCCAGCGTGGTTTCCCAGAGCTGCTCGGGGTTCATCTCGCCCAGGCCCTTGTAGCGCTGCATGGTGAAGCCCTTCGAGCCGGCGGCCATCACCTGCTCCAAGAGGTCGATGGGCCCGTGCACCAGGGTCTCGACATCCTTGCGGCGGAAGGTCGCGGCGGTCTGGAAGACTTCCGCCAGCTCGGCCTTCATCTCGGCCAGCCGCCGGGCCTCGACCGCGCGGATCAGCGTGGCGTCGAGCACGTGGGTCTCGGTGAAGCCGCGCAGGGTGCGGGTCAGCTTGATGCCGCCCTCGGCCGTGGCTTCGCCCTGCCAGCCCCGGTCGACCGGGTCGGCCAGGTTGTCGAGGCGGCGGGCGAGCGCCTTGGCATGCTCGGCCGCCAGTTCGGGGTTGCCCAGGATGTCGGGCGTCAGCGCGCCGAGGATCGCGGCCTGCTCGACGATGCCGCGGTTGTAGCGGCGGCCGATCGAATCGAGCAATGTGCGGGCCTGGCGGGCATGGTCGACCAGGCCGCGCAGGTCGATGCCGGCGCGCTGGGCGCCGTCGGCCAGCTGCAGCACAGCGCCCTCGAGGCCTTCGCCGATCAGGTATTCCTCGCGCGCCCGCTCATCCTTCAGGTAGCGCTCGGACTTGCCGCGCGTCGCCTTGTAGAGCGGCGGCTGGGCGATGTAGACGTGGCCGGCATCGATCAGCTCGCGCATCTGGCGATAGAAGAAGGTCAGCAGCAGCGTGCGGATATGGGCGCCGTCGACGTCGGCGTCCGTCATGATGATGATCTTGTGGTAGCGCAGCTTCTGGAGGTTGAAGCCTTCTTTCTCGTCCTGGCCGATGCCGGTGCCGAGCGCGGTGATCAGCGTGCCGATCTCCTGGCTGGACAGCATCTTGTCGAAGCGCGCGCGCTCGACGTTTAGGATCTTGCCGCGCAGCGGCAGCACCGCCTGGTTGGCGCGGTTGCGCCCTTGCTTGGCCGAGCCACCGGCCGAGTCACCCTCGACCAGGAACAGTTCCGATTTGGCGGGGTCGCGCTCCTGGCAGTCGGCCAGCTTGCCGGGCAGGCCGGCGATGTCGAGCGCATCCTTGCGGCGGGCGAGGTCGCGGGCCTTGCGCGCGGCTTCGCGCGCCGCGGCGGCCTCGACCACTTTGCCGATGATCATCTTGGCGATGGCCGGATGCTCCTCCAGCCAGATCGCCATCTTCTCGTTGACCAGGTTCTCGACGACGGGCCGCACTTCCGACGAGACCAGCTTGTCCTTGGTCTGCGACGAGAACTTCGGGTCGGGCACCTTGACCGACAGCACGCAGGTCAGGCCTTCACGCATGTCCTCGCCGGTCAGCGCGACCTTCTCCTTCTTCAGGATGCCGGATTCGGTCGCGTAATTGTTCACCGAGCGGGTCAGCGCCCCGCGGAAACCGGCCAGATGGGTGCCGCCGTCGCGCTGGGGGATGTTGTTGGTGAAGCAGAGGACGTTCTCGTGATAGCCGTCGTTCCACTGCATCGCCACTTCGACTGATATGCCGTCCTTCTCGCCCTTGACCAGGATCGGCTCGGGCATCTGGGCCTGGCGGTTGCGGTCGAGATATCTGACGAATTCGAGGATGCCGCCGTCATAGCGCATCTCGACCCGCTTGGGCTCGACGCCGCGCATGTCCTCCAGCACGATCTGCACGCCTGAATTCAGGAAGGCCAGTTCGCGCAGCCGGTGTTCCAGCGTGGCGAAATCGAACTCGAGCTTGGTGAAGGTCTGCGGCGAGGGCAGGAAGGTGACTTCCGTGCCGCGGCTGCCTTCCGGCGCCTGCTCGGACACGATCTTCAGCGGCGCCTCGGCATCGCCGTCGCGGAAGCGCATGAAATGCTCTTTGCCGTCGCGCCAGATGCGCAGCTCCAGCGTGGTCGACAGCGCGTTGACCACCGAGACGCCGACGCCGTGCAGGCCGCCGAGACCTTGTAGGAATTCTGGTCGAATTTACCGCCGGCATGCAGCTGGGTCATGATGACCTGCGCGGCCGAGACGCCTTCCTCGGGGTGGATGTCGACGGGGATGCCGCGGCCATTGTCGCGCACCATCACCGAGCCGTCGGGGTTCAGGCGCACCTCGACCAGATCGCACCAGCCGGCCAGCGCCTCGTCGATCGCATTGTCGACGACCTCGTAGACCATGTGGTGCAGGCCCGAGCCGTCGTCGGTATCGCCGATATACATGCCCGGGCGCTTGCGCACCGCATCGAGGCCCTTGAGCACCTTGATCGACGAGGAATCGTAGGTGTCGCCGTTGGTGGTCTCGGCCGGCTCGTTACGCTGGTCACTCATCACTGGCTACTCCGCTTCAAGGCTTGCGATCGACGACCACCTCGCCGCCCAGGACGGCGAGGAACTGGGCGCGATCGCCCCAGTCGTCGAAAAGGGATTGGTCGGTGCCGGTCATCCACGCCTGGGCGCGCAACGCGGCGATTTCATCGAACAGGGCCTGGCGCCGCACCCGGTCGAGATGGGCGACGAGTTCGTCGAGCAGCAGGATCGGGGCCTGCGCCCGCCGGGCCGCGATGATCTTGGCATTGGCCAGCACGATGGCGATCAGGATCGCCTTCTGCTCGCCGGTCGAGCACAGCGCCGCCGGCATGTCGCGCTGCACGTGGCGGGCCTGCAGGTCGCTCTTGTGCGGGCCGGCCGTGGCCGCCCCTGCCTCGGCGTCGCGGCCACGGTTGGCAGCGAGCCTGGCACGGAAGCGGTCCTCCGCTTCGACCGCGGTGCATTCGGCCAGCCAGCCCTCGATCAGGCCATCGATGGTCAGGTCGGCGGTCGGAAACACGCTCGATCCCAGGGCCAGCGCGGCATCGAGCCGGGCGATCAGGTCGCGGCGGGCGGCGGCGATGGCGATGCCGTGCCCGGCCATGGTCTCCTCCAGCGCGGCCAGCCAGCGCGGATCGTTGCGGCCTTCGCGCAGCAGGCGCGAGCGTTCGCGCATCGCCTTCTCGTAGGCCGAGACGCGGCGGGCATGGCCGGGGTCGACGCCGTGCACCAGCCGGTCGAGGAAGCGGCGCCGCTCGGACGCGGCTTCCACGAACAGCCGGTCCATCGCCGGGGTCAGCCAGACCAGCGACAGATGCTCGGCCAGCAGCGACGGGCCGGCGGCATTGGCGCCGTTGATGCGCACCAGCCGCCGCTCCGGCTCGCTCGCCGTGGCCGGCGTGATGCCGGTGCCGAGATCGAGATCGCCGGTCGGGGTGGCGAGCCGGGCGGCGATGCCGAAGCCGCCGGCCGCCCCATGCCGCGTCACCTCGGCCAGCACGGCGCGGCGCAGGCCGCGGCCCGGGTTGAGCAGCGAGATCGCCTCGATCAGGTTGGTCTTGCCGGCGCCGTTCGGCCCGGTCATTACCACCGGCCGGGGATCGACGTCGAGGCGCAGCGTCGTGTAGTTGCGGTAGTCGGTCAGCGTCAGGCGCGACAGGCTGACGCTAGCCTGCGCAGGCGAGCCGAAGGTCGCCGCGAGCCCCGCGCCGAGAGGCGCCGCGGGGGAGGTCGCGACGGCGGTCATCGGGCGGTCTTCTTCACTCAAACCCGCATCGGCATCAGGACGTAGAGCGCGCTATCGTCGCCCGCGTCGCGCACCAGGGTCGGCGACGCGGCGTCGGCCAGGCGGAACTGCGCGGTATCGCCCTCGATCTGGCCGGTGATGTCGAGCAGGTATTTCGAATTGAAGCCGATCTCCAGCCCGCCGCCGGCGTAGGAGGCGGTCAGTTCCTCGATCGCCGAACCCTGGTCGGGGCTGGTGGCCGAGAGGGTGATGCGGCCGTTGTCGAGCGCCATCTTCACCGCGCGGCTTTTCTCGGTCGAGATCGTCGCCACGCGGTCGACGGCCTGGGCGAAGCTCTTGGCGTCGACCTCGAGCTGCTTGTCGTTGCCCTGCGGGATCACGCGCTCGTAGTCGGGGAAGGTGCCGTCGATCAGCTTGGAGACCAGGACGACCTGATCGAAGGTGAAGCGGATCTTGGTGTCGGACAGCGCGATGGCCACGTCGGTCTCGGCGCCGTCGACCAGCTTGCGCAGCTCGTTCACCGTCTTGCGCGGCACGATCACCCCGGTCATGCCGGCGGCGCCCGCCGGCAGCGGGGTTTCCGAGCGGGCCAGGCGATGGCCGTCGGTGGCGACGGCGCGCAGCATCGGCACGCCGGCGGTGGCCGCCGCATGCAGGTAGATGCCGTTCAGGTAGTAGCGGGTCTCTTCGGTCGAGATGGCGAAGCGGGTTTTGTCGATCAGGCGCTTGAGCGCTTCGGCGCCGAGCGAGAACTGGTGGGGCAGGTCGCCGGTGGCCATCACCGGGAAGTCTTCCTTCGGCAGGCAGGACAGCTGGAACGACGACCGCCCGGCGCGGATCGACAGCCGGCGCTGGGCCTGGTCGTAGGTCAGCTCGATCTCCACGCCGTCGGGCAGCTTGCGGACGATGTCGTAGAAGGTATGGGCCGGCACCGTGGTGGCGCCCGGCAGCCCGACCGTCGCGGCGATCTTGTCGACCACGGCGAGATCGAGGTCGGTGGCGGTCAGGGCCAGCGTGGTCTCGGTGGCCTCGATCTGCACGTTCGACAGGATCGGAATGGTGTTCCGGCGTTCGACGACGCTCTGGACATGGCCGAGCGAGGCGAGCAGAGCAGCGCGTTCGATTCTGAGCTTCATGACGTCACCAGGCACCAATTCCATGTGGGAGGGTCGGTTCGGATGCCCGATTCGGCGCCACCGACGCTATCCCTGCCTAAAGGGCTGCAAATATTAGCAAAATCATGCCTTTTCGACCGCAAAAAAAGCGGCCCGGGCGCCGGATTTTTGCCCGCCGGTAAGCCCCGGGTTTTCTCCCGGTTTTTCAATGAGTTATCCGCCGCCTGGCCGGGGATGCCCGGTTCAGCTCCGTTCGCGGGTCGCGGCGAAGCGCACGTTGGGCCATTCGCGCTCGGTATAGCCGAGCTCCCAGCCATTGCGCGCGAGGTAGACCGGGGCGCCGTCGCGGTCCTCGGCCATGGCGCCGCGGTTCTTTTCGATGAACTTGGTGATCTCGGCCTTGTCGTCGGCCGAGATCCAGCGCGCGGTCTCGAACGGCGCGGCCTCGAAGCCCATGTCGACGCCGTATTCGGCGATAATGCGCGAGGACAGCACGTCGAGCTGCAGCTGGCCGACCACGCCCACCACCCAGGCCGAGCCGATCATCGGCTTGAACAGCTGGGTCACGCCTTCCTCGGCCAGGTCCTCCAGCGCGCGCTTCAGCTGCTTGGCCTTCATCGGGTCGCCCAGCCGGACGCGGCGCAGGATTTCCGGGGCAAAGCTCGGGATGCCGGTAAACCGCAGCGTCTCGCCCTCGGTCAGGGTATCGCCGACGCGCAGCGTGCCGTGGTTCGGAATGCCCAGGATGTCGCCGGGGAAGGCTTCCTCGGCCAGTTCGCGATCCTGGGCGAAGAAGAAGATCGGGTTGTGGATCGCCATCACCTTGCCCGTCGCGCTCTGCTTCAGCTTCATGCCGCGGCGGAAGCGGCCCGAGCAGAGGCGGAGGAAGGCGATGCGGTCGCGATGGTTCGGGTCCATGTTGGCCTGGACCTTGAAGACGAAGCCGGTGACCTTGGGCTCCTCGGGCTCGACCGCGCGCGGCTCGGCCGGCTGGGCGCGCGGCGGCGGGGCGAGGTCGGCCAGCCCGTCGAGCAGGGCGTCGATGCCGAAATCCTTCAGGGCGCTGCCGAAATAGACCGGGGTCATGTGGCCGCCGCGATAGCTGTCGATATCGGGCTCGGGACAGGCCGACAGCGCCAGCTCGGCCTGCTCGCGGAATTCGGCCAGGCGCTCGGCCGGCATATGCTGGTCCAGCGCCGTGTCGCCGGGACCGGAGACGTCCATGCTTTGCGGCAGTTCGCCGCCGCCGGCGCTCGGCAGCATCAGCTTGTTGCGGCGCAGGTCGAAGGCACCCTTGAAATCCATGCCCATGCCGATCGGCCAGTTCATCGGCGTGACGTCGAGGGCCAGCGTCGCGCCGATCTCGTCCAGCAGCTCGAACGGGTCGCGGCTTTCGCGGTCGATCTTGTTGATGAAGGTGATGATCGGGATGTCGCGCATCCGGCAGACTTCGAACAGCTTGCGGGTCTGCGCCTCGATGCCCTTGGCGGCGTCGAGCACCATGACGGCCGAGTCCACGGCGGTCAGGGTGCGGTAGGTATCTTCCGAGAAATCCTCGTGGCCCGGCGTGTCCAGCAGGTTGAACATGATGTCGCGGTATTCGAAGGTCAGCACCGACGACGAGACCGAGATGCCGCGCTGCTGTTCGATCGCCATCCAGTCGGACCGCGTGCGGCGGCGTTCGCCGCGCGCCTTGACCTCGCCGGCGAGCCGGATGGCGCCGCCGACCTTCAGGAGCTTTTCGGTCAGGGTGGTCTTGCCGGCGTCCGGATGGGCGATGATGGCGAAGGTGCGTCGCGGCAGCGGCTGGTCGGCGGCCGCGGCAATCGGCATGGCAACAGGGGCGACGGACATCGTCCTCTCCGGTCTTATGGGCTATCCAAGGTTGCTCGGAAGCGGCGGACTATAGCAGAGCCCTGCCCAGAGGCACGCGGAATCTGCCGGGCCGGAATCTCCCCGTCCGCCCAAGCCCTTACCCTTGCGTGCCGGCTCGTGTACAGTCCGCCCTCGGCCGGTTGCCCGCAAGGCACGGGGCGGCCGCCACCGGGGGCGAGAGGGGCGATGGAGCACAGCCTTTATAAATTCATCATCAAATACAGCCTGCGCCAGCAGATCATCCTTACCATCCTGGCGCTGACGTCCTTCATCCCCTACTACTATTACCTGTCGATGCCCAAGACGATCGTCAATCAGGGCATCGCCGGCAAGGGCGTCACCTACCCGGTCGACCTGTTCGGCCTGCACATCGTCTCGCTGAACGCCGAAAGCTATCTGCTGGTCCTGTGCTTCGGCTTCCTGCTGCTCGTCATCGTGCAGCAATGCTTCAAGTACGTGATCAACGTGTTCCAGGGCATCTCGGGCGAGCGCATGCTGCGCCGGCTGCGCTATGAACTCTATGCCCGCGTGCTGCGCTTTCCCCAGCCGACGTTCAAGAAGATGTCGGCGGGCGAGATCATCCCGATGATCACTGCCGAGGTCGAGCCGCTGGGCGGCTTCATCGCCGACAGTTTCGCCCTGCCGATCTTCCAGGGCGGGATGCTGTTGACGACCTTCATCTTCCTGATCGTCCAGAACCCGATCATGGCGATCGCCGCGGTATCACTATACCCTTTCCAGTTCTGGGTCATCCCCAAGCTGCAGCGCATCGTCAACCGCCTGGGCAAGGAGCGGGTCAAGACCGCCCGCCAGCTGGCCGACCGCATCCATGAATCGATCTCCGGCGTGCAGGAGATCCACACCCACGACGCCTCCAACCGCTTCAAGTCCGAATTCACCCGCCGGCTGGGCAAGATCTACTGGATCCGCTACGAGATCTTCCAGCGGAAGTTCATGATCAAGTTCATCAACAACTTCCTGCAGCAGCTGGGGCCGTTCTTCTTCTACTCGATCGGCGGCTACCTCGTGATCAAGGGCCAGCTCGATCTCGGCCAGGTCATCGCCGCCGTCACCGCCCACAAGGAGATGGGCGCGCCGTGGAAGGAATTGCTGAACCACTACCAGCAGCGCGAGGATGCGCGCATCAAGTACGATCAGGTGGTGTCGCAGTTCGCGCCGGAAGGCATGCGCGAGGAAGCCGACCAGACGACCGAGCCTTCCGAGCCCGTGTCGCTCGTCGGCGAGGTGCAGTTCGCCGGCGTCTACTACGCCGACGAGACCGGCGCCCATGTGCTCGAGAATTTCTCGATGAGCCTCGACATGCCCAAGCATGTCGCCCTGGTCGGTGGCACGGGGCGCGAGGAGATCGCGCTGATGATGGCGCGGCTGATCGATCCGGGGCGCGGCAAGGTCTCGATCGCGGGCCAGAACCTCGCGGTGCTGCCCGAATCGGTTACCGGCCGCCGGCTCGCCTATGTCGGGCCGGCCGGCTACGTCTTCAACTCGACGATCGGCGACAACCTGCTGTTCTCGCTGCGCCACCGCGCGCTCAAGCCCGGCGAGCGCGATGCCGAGGCCGAGCGCCAGTTCCGCCGCGAGATGGTCGAGGCCGAGGCTTCGGGCAATTCGCTCGAGGATTACGACGCCGACTTCACCGACTACGCGGCGGCGGGGGCGACCGATGCCGACTCCTTGCGCGAGGCGATGATCCGCGCGCTCAAGCTCGTCCAGCTCGACGAGGATATCTACCAGCTCGGCCTGCGCGGCTCGGTCGATCCGGCGCGGACGCCGGACGCGGCCACCCGCATCCTGGAGGCGCGCGAGGCGCTGAAGGGCAAGATGCACGACGACGCCTATGCCGACCTGATCGAGGACTGGAACGTCGAGCGCTACAACCGCAACGCCACCGTGGCCGAGAACCTGATGTTCGGCCTGCCGATCGGCGACAAGTTCGCGCCGGACCGGCTGGCCGAGAATGCCTACATGCTCGAGGTGCTGGAGAAGGCGGGGCTGAAGACGCGGTTCCTGGCGATCGGCTACGACGTCGCCTCGACCATGGTCGAACTGTTCGCCGACCTGCCGCCCGACCATGAATTCTTCCAGCAGTTCTCCTTCATCTCGTCCGAGGAACTGCCGGACTATCAGGAGATCGTCAACCAGGTCTCGGCCGACAAGGTCGACCAGCTCGACGCGGCCAAGCGCAACCGCCTGATGTCGCTGCCGTTCAAGCTGATCGTCGCCCGCCATCGCCTGGGCCACATCGACGAGGAATTCCAGGAAGCGGTGCTGCAGGCGCGCAAGCTGTTCGCCGAGGGCCTGCCCGAAAAGCTGCGCTCGGCCGTGGCCTTCTTCGACCCCGAGCACTACACGCTGGGCGGCTCGATCCTCGATAACATCCTGTTCGGCAAGATCGCCTACGGCCAGGCCCAGGCGGCCGAGAAGATCGGCCGGCTGGTGCGCACGCTGATCGACGAGCTCGACCTGCGCGACATCGTCATCGAGGTCGGCCTGGCCTACGAGACCGGCATCGCCGGCGCCCGCCTTTCCGGCGCCCAGCGCCAGAAGGTGGTGCTGGCCCGTGCCATCCTCAAGCAGCCGGACCTGATCATCCTGAACGAGGCGATCTCGGGCTACGACAACGTCACGCAGGGCCAGCTGCTCGCGGCGCTGCGCGAGGAATTCAAGGACCGCGGCCTGGTCTGGTCCTTGCACAACCCGCATCTGGCCCAGGGCTTCGACCGGGTGGTGCTGATCGAGAACGGCCGCGTGGTCGAACAGGGCAGCTATGAAGACCTGACCCGCGAGGGTCGCCCGCTGGCGCGCATGCTGGCCGGCAACTGAAGCGAAGGAGTGGTGGCATGAGCCTGCACGAGGAAGTGGAACTGCTGCGGCGCATTCCGCTGTTCGCCCGGATCGAACCCTCGAAGCTCAAGCTTCTGGCGTTCACCAGCGAACGGCTGGCCTACAAGGCCGGCGATGTGCTGTTCCGCCAGGGCGACCCCGGCGATTCCGCCTATATCATCGTCGAGGGCGAGGCCGAGATCCTGGTCAATACCCCCGACGGCCCGTTGCGGGTCGCGGTGGTGCGCAAGAACGACTTCGTCGGCGAGATCGCGATCCTGTGCGACGTGCCCCGCACGGCGACGGTGGCGGCGATCACCGGCCTGACCACCTTGCGCATCTCCAAGGAATTGTTCTTCCGCCTGACGGCCGAATTCCCGCAGATGGCGGTCGAGATCATGCGCGTGCTGGGCCAACGTCTCGAACGCACCACCGCCGACCTGCGCGAGGCTACCGCCAAGCTGCGCCAGGCAGGCATCAGTTGAGCCGCCTCGACAGCTTCATCCGCCGGCTCGAGGCGCAGCGGGCCTGCCTCGACGCGGCCGTGGCGCTGATCAGGGACCTGCCCGGACCGGTGCTGGAACTGGGGTTGGGCAACGGCCGCACCTTCGACCATCTGCGCGACCGGCTGCCCGATCGCGAACTCTACGCCTTCGACCGCCAGAACAATGCCCATCCCGACTGCCAGCCGGCGCCTGGGCATCTGTTCCTCGGCGAATTCTCGGCCACGATCGGCGAGGCGGCGGCACGGCTCGGCCCCACCGTCGCGCTGGCCCACTGCGATACCGGCTCCGGCGACGTCAAGGCCACGGCGGCCCAGGCCGCCTGGCTCGGCCCCGCGCTGCGGCCGCTGCTGCGCCCCGGCGCCATCGTGATCTCCGATCAGCCGCTGTCCGCCGAGGGCTTCGCCGCGCTGCCGCTGCCTGAGGGCGTGCGCGAAGGACGCTATTTCTTTTATCGCGCCGGCTGAAACGCCGGCCGGCGCATCGCCACGCGCCGGCCGTAGCCGGACAGCACCGGTGCCTCGGCGGCAAGCCGCGCGGCCAGCTCCGGCATGTCAGCGCCGGGGGTGAAGATCGCAAAGCCCAGCCGGGCGTAGTAGGGCGCGTTCCACGGCACCTCGGCAAAGGTGGTCAGGAGAAGCCAGTGCGCGCCACGGCGGGCCGCCCATGCGCCGGCGCCGTCGAGCAGGCGGGCGCCGAGGCGC
>JAEYTW010000173.1 GCA_023433835.1 Pseudomonadota bacterium
CGACTCACCTCGACCGCGGCATCAATGACGCGGCAGGCTTCTTCCGCTGCGGGCCGCCGCGTTAGACTAGACCAGCGATTGACGCGGCCATCAGTAATGATAGTTTGTGATTAAATTCAGGGCGATCCTACCGCCGCGGGCATCCCGTGCCCGAGATCATTTGGGGAGGGCCCCGCGATAGAGGCGGGGCATGCGATTCTCGGAACGATTCAGGCAGGGCGGCTTTTCCGGCGCCTTGATTCGCTGGCTGCTGGCCTATGGCGCCTTCGGCGTGCCGCAGGCTGCAGGCCCGATCGCCTTCACCCTGCTGGCGATGCCGCTGACCGGCAGCGCGGGCAGCGGGGCGGCCCTGGTCCTCGCGGTGACCCTGGCGCAGATCGTCGGCTCGGTTCCCATCGCCCGCCTCGGCCGGGGCTTCAATGCGGTCTCCTATCTGAAGGCGCTGGTAGCGATCAGGGCGGTGGCGTTCGTGGCCATGGCGCTGCTGGCGCAGGCCCAGGCGCCGTTCCCCGCCCTGCTGGCAGCCGCCGCCGCGGGCGGGCTGCTCAACGGCGCAGCGTTCGGCTTCCTGCGATCGGTTCTCAATCCCCTGGTCAATCCGGCGACGATGCCGCGGGCCCTTGGCCTGGCGGCCACCCTGAACGAATTCACCTTCGTCATGTCCCCGATCCTCGCCTCGGTGCTGGGTTCGACCCTCGATCCGGTGATCGGCCTGCTGCTGCTGGTGGGATTGGGCACCGCGCCGGTGATCCTGGTGCCGGCCATTCCCAGCGCGGCGGCGCCGCGGCCCGAGCTGGAGCCGGGGCACGGCGGCAACCTGCTGCGGCCGATCGTCATCCTGTGGCTGGCCTGTACCATGGCCAATAGCGCCGTCGTCGCGGCGGTGGAGATCGGCGCGGTGGCCATCGCGATCAGCTACGGCCTCGCCCCGGCCGAAGGCGCGATCTTCGCCGTCGCCCTGTGCATCGCGTCGGTGGCCGGCGGCCTCTGGGTCAGCTCGCGCAATCGCGTGCCGGATCTGCGCACCGTGCCGGTCCTGCTGGTGCTGATGGGGCTGGGGGCGGCGATGACGGCGGCCAATGTTTCGGTCGCGGTGACCATCATCGGTGCCGTCGTCATCGGCTGCTTCCTGGCGCCGCTCAGCACGTTTTACTCGCTGCGCCTGGATGCGCTGGCGCCGCCGCATCGGAAAGCCGAGATCTTCGCGCTGTCGCGCACCGCGAATTCGCTGGGCGTCATCCTGACCAGCGCGACGCTTACCCTGGCGTCGCTTGCCGCCATCCAGGTCGTGACGGCCGTATTGATCTTCGCCGCGGCGGCGGCCGTCAAGATCGCGTCGCTCCACGACGCTCGCCATTGAGCTTCGCAACAAACGTATTGCGCGTGGATCGGCGGCCGCCCAGGATACCCACGGGTAACAACACCGGTGGGGACGTGTGACGATGATCAAGGGCAGGCAGACGAAACTGTGGTCGGGCGCCGCGCTGCTGGCGCTGTCGCTGGCATGGGGCCAGGCTTCGGCCGAGGGCTTGAACGACCGGATCGACAGGGGGGCCGACGCGGTCGAACCCAAGGTGATCGCCTGGCGTCAGGAATTCCACGAGAACCCCGAACTCGGCAACCGCGAATTCAAGACGTCGGAGGTGGTCGCCGCCCACCTGCAGCGATTGGGGCTCGAGGTCAGGACCAAGGTCGCCCATACCGGCGTGGTCGGCATCCTCAAGGGCGGCAAGCCGGGCCCGCTGATCGCGCTGCGCGCCGACATGGATGCGCTGCCGGTGACCGAGGAAGTCGACGTCCCCTTCGCCTCCAAGGTCAAGACGACCTTCAACGGCCGCGAGACCGGCGTCATGCATGCCTGCGGCCATGACGCGCACACCGCGATCCTGATGGGCGTCGCCGAGATCTTCGCCGGCATGAAGGACGATCTGCCCGGCACGGTCATGTTCATCTTCCAGCCGGCCGAGGAGATGGCGCCCGAAGGCGAGAAGGGCGGCGCCAAGCTGATGGTCGAGGAAGGCATCTTCAAGGACCAGAAGCCGGCCGCCGTGTTCGGCCTCCATGTCTCCTCGGGCCTGCCCGTGGGCATGGTGGCCTACAAGGCGCGCGAGACCACGGCGAGCTCGGACAGCTTCCGCATCGACGTCAAGGGTTCGCAGACCCACGGCGCCATGCCCTGGCTGGGTATCGACCCGATCGTGACGTCGGCCCAGATCATCATGGGCCTGCAGACCGTGCCGAGCCGCCAGGTCGACGTGACGAAGTCGCCGGCCGTGGTCACCGTCGGCGCGATCAACGGCGGCAACCGCGAGAACATCATTCCCGACTCGGTGCGCATGATCGGCACGATCCGCACCTTCAACGAGGATGTGCAGAAGAAGACCCACGAGGGGGTGAAGCGCGTCGCCGAGAATATCGGCGCGGCGGCCGGCGCCAAGGTCGACGTCTCGATCGCGCTGGGTTATCCGATCACCTTCAACAACCCCGAACTGACTGCGGCAAGCGTGCCCGCGCTGCAGCGGGTGGCCGGCGCCGACAAGGTGGCCCTGCTGCCGTCGCCGACCACCGCGGGCGAGGATTTCTCGTTCTTCGCGCGCGAGGCGCCGGGTTTCTTCTTCATCGTCGGCATCACTCCGCCGGGCAAGGATCCGAAGACCGTGGCGCCCAACCATTCGCCGCGCTTTTTCGTCGACAATTCGGGGCTGAAGCTCGGCGTGCGGGCGCTGGCCTCGGTGGCGATGGACCGGATGGTTCAGAAGAATTAGGACGTTCGTAATGATAGGGGGCGGTCGCAGAAGTTTCCATTGACCGCCCCGCTTGATTGGACCGACAGTCGATCACGGAAGGCGACCATGGCGGTCGCTCGAAAGCCGCGCCTGGCCCCATGTCGATCGCTGACGCGCTGGTTCTGACCAGCTTCATTGCGCTTCTGGTGGCGTTCCTCGCCCGCGTCGCGGTGCCGATGGCCTATCCGGCGAAAGTCGAAATGGAAAAGCTGCGCCGGGAATCGGAGCAACTGCGCCACAGCATCCATTCGCTCGAGGAAACCGTGGCCCAGCAGCGGGCACGGCTCGGCACCTCGGAGGAGGAGCATCAGGGCGTGATCGGCGAACTGCGCGAGGTCGAGCGCAAGCTGCTCAATATCGAGGCGCGCCCCTATCTGCTGGTTCGGGAACTGACCTCGGCGCGCGGCCGCGATTCCCGCGTGTTCTTCGCCATCGTCGGCCGCACCTCGTCGAACACGCGTGAGGGGTTGTGGCGCTTCCGCAACTACCTCGTCATCCATGCCGCCAATCTGCGCGAGGCCCATGAAGTGGCCGAGCGTACCTTCCCGACCCATTCCGGGTTCGAGCTGCGCTTCCTGTCGAACGAAGGCTACGACCCGGCCGATCTCAGCGCCGCCGGGCCGCTGTTCTTCGATCCGGCGCTGCTGAACTGAGGGCCAGGGCCGCATGGAAACCCTCACCTGGCTGATGAGCATCCTCAACTGCCTGCTGATCGTGCCGCTGATCGTCGACATGAACACGGCGATCGACCGCATGGAAATCGCCCTGCGCCGCCAGCGCGACCAGTGGAATGCGCTGCGCGAGCGTTATGCGGCGTTGTCGCGCGATTACTACAACCTCGAACGCTCGATCCGCTCGGTCGGCCAGGCGATCGAGCATGACGAGGGCGTGCTGGCCAAGCGGCGGGAGGAATTATCCTCCTATGCCGGGCTGGCGCCGAAATTCATCCACGTCACCAATGATTTTCCGATCTTCCCGTCCGAGACGATGTATGCGGTTTCGGTGGGCTTGGGTGGCGCCGACATCGACGATGCCGCCAAGGCCCGCTGGGGTGAATCCCGCAAGATGCTGGTCTGGGCGGGATCGCGCCTCCAGGCCCATGACCTGGCGGCGCGCAAGTACCCGCCGTCGAACGGCTATTCGGTCGGCTCGGCGCTGGAGGTCAATCCTTCCGAGATCGAGGCAGAGACCGGCCGCGTCGGCGCCGCTTAGGCCGTCGCCGCCACCTTGCCGCTGCGGGTCGGGCCGACCAGGGCCTCGATGTCGCGGCGCAACCCGTCGCGCCAGCCCAGGCTGAACGCGATCTCGGCGGCGATGAACAGCGGCCCGATCAGCAGGCCGACCACATCGTCGACGAAGGCGGGCTTGCGGCCTTCGTAGGCGTGGCCGACGAACTGGATGATCCAGCCGACGACGAACAGCCCGATGCCGGCCGATGCCCAGGCCAGCGTCGACAGCCCGGCGATCCATTGCGCCAGCCAGACGGTCAGGGCGAGCAGGGCGCTCATCACCAGCCCGAAGCGGCGGTCGAGGGCGAGATAGAACAGGCAGGAGGCGGCCGTCACCGCCCAGGCCGGGGTGACGGTCAGGGACCCCAGTGCCAGCATCGGCCGCGACAGCAGCACCGCTACCGCCAGCACGATCATCGGGATGCCGATCAGATGCGTCGCGATGTTGCGCCGGTCGCGATGATAGGCGGCATAGCGGGTCAGATGCTCGGTCAGGCTGCGCATGAGGGTTCCTCCCGGGAATGTCGTTGGCCCTAGCCTGCGCCGCCTTGCCGACCTAGTCTGTCGGGCAGGCGACAAAGAGGCGAAATGCCGGAAACCGGCCGATACCGTCAGCTGCTCGAAACCGGCCGCTGGTTTGCCGAAATCCCGGCCGGATTGCGCGACGCGCTGCTCGGCCAGGGCCGGCTCCGGCGGCTCGGCCCTGGCGAAACCCTGTTCCGGCGCGGCGATCCGCCGGATGGCCTCTATGCCGTGCTCAACGGCACCTTGCGCATCACCGCCCTGGCCGAAGATGGGCGGGAGGCGCTGCTGACCCTGATCGAGCCGCCGGGGTGGTTCGGCGAAATCTCGCTGTTCGACGGCCGGCCGCGCACCCATGACGCGGTGGCCGAGGGCATGGCGCTGCTGCTGCACGTGCCGCAGGCGGCGCTCGACCGCATGCTTGGCGCCGAGCCGGGCTGGTGGCACGGCATGGGGCTGCTCGCCGCCCACAAGCTCAGGTTGGCCTTCGTCGCCCTGGAGGATCTGGCCCTGCTGCCGGCACCGGTCAGGCTGGCCCGCCGGCTGGTGCTGATCGCCGAGGGTTATGGCGGCGGCGGCCCCGGCCCGCGGCGGGTCGTGGCGGTGCCGCAGGAACAGCTGGCGATGATGCTGGCGATCAGCCGTCAGACCACGAACCAGATCTTGCGGCAACTGGAAGGGCACGGCGTGATCGCGCTGCGTTATGGCGAGATCGAGATCCTCGATCTCCGCGGCCTCAAGGCGGCAGCCCGGCTGAGTGCCGACTGAAGCCGATCGTCGCCCCGGCGAAGGC
>JAEYTW010000735.1 GCA_023433835.1 Pseudomonadota bacterium
CAAGAACAAACGACCCGAACTTCAAAACCCGGAGCGTCTCCGCTCCGAACCTCTCCGCCCGCCGCGGCCGTCTTCTAATCAGATCCGCACCGAAGCGCAACACCTTTTTTAGAGACGAACCAACCGCACCCGGGCAAACCTCTCGACCAGCCCGGCCGCGTCGTGGGGCGGTTTATAGGCCCCACTTCCCGAACCGTCAAACCCTTTTTTGAAGAAAAATTGGCAGCCCCGTTTCCGGCTTGTGACGACCCGCCATGTTTCAATTGAATGCCCGTGCGCGCGGCCACCATCCTTATGAGAGTACGCATCCGGTGAAAACCGCGGAACAGACCTGTTCAGGCGGCGTCGGCTTTCGTGGCCACGGCGTTTTGCCAGTTCCAGGGCAGGAACTGATCGAGCTTTGAGGCTGGATGGTCGTTGTGCCGCGAGAGCCGGGCGCGTACGGCCTGCATCCAGTCGGCCAGTTCGGCGACGAGCGGCGCGACCTGGAGGCGGCGCGCCGCCAGGCGGGCCTCCGGGGCCTGGCCGTTCAGGGCGCGCTCGGCGTCGAAGACCCGGTCGATCCGCCGCACTGCCTCGTGCGCCAGCGGCGACCATGCGGCCTGCCTGCCCTGGGAGCGGGCGGCCACGGTCTTGCCGGTGTCGGCCAGCACGAAGATGGCTCCAGCAGGCGGCCTCGGTGATCGGCCCCGGCCTTCGGTCCGGCTTGTAGAGATCGCCGTATCCGGCATAGGCGTCGGCCTGGAGGATGCCGGCATAACCCGCCAGATGCCGGCCCGGATGCATGCCGCCCCGGTCGGGCGAATAGGGGAAGACCGCCGCCGGCGGCGCAGGCCGCCGAAGGGCCGGTCGTCGCGCACATAGGTCCAAATCGCCCGGTGACCGTCCGGCCTCGGGCCAGCACCGGTACCGTCGTTCCGTCACCATGGAGGCGGGCGGCAGCCAGCACATGGGCGCCGACCCGGTCGGCCAGCGTCGAGACGTCGAGGTCGATGCCCCCCCCGCGCGAAGCTCTCGCTCTGCCGGTTCAGCGGCAGATGATTGCCGAACTTGCCGTTCAGCACCATCGCCAGCAGCCCGGCCCCGCGCGATCGGGTGGAAGGGCGCCGGCGGCTGGACGATCTTCTCGCATGACCGGCAGGAGAACTTCTCCCGCACCGTCTGGATCACCTTCCGCTGGCGCGGGATCACCTCCAGCGTCTCGGTCACGTCTTCGCCGAGCCGGGCGAGCTTGCCGCCGCAATCCGGGCAGGAACAGGGCGCCGGCAGCACGACCCGCTCGCGCGGCAGATGCGGCGGCAGCGGCGCACGGACCGGCTTGCGGCGCTCGAAGCTCCTGACCGTGCTCGACCCCGCCGCGGCCCGTGCCGCCGTCTCGGCCGCCAGGTCGTCCGCCGCCGCCGTCGGCCGGAACATAACCCTCGCGCCAGCTGAGTTTCGGATCGACCAGGCGCCAAACGCCCTGGCGAACAGGGTTTTTCCGCGCCCTGCTAAGGCATGCCGGGTATGCTGCGTATTAAAGGCGTCAGACTCTAGCGGTTCAGCGGGCCAGGACGGTGAAGCCCTGCTTCTCGAATTCGGCCCGCGCCGCCGCCATGTCGAAATAGGCCAGCAGGCTGGCCGCGTCGACCAGTTTCGACGACGCGGTCTGCGCGACCGGATAGACGATCGGCGGGTGGGTATTCCCGGGGAAGGCATCGACGATGCGCACGCCCGGATCGGCCGCGGCATCGGTCTGGTAGACGATGCCGAGCGGCGCCTCGCCGCGCGAGACCAGCAGCAGGGCGGCGCGCACGCTTTCGGCCTGGGCGACGCGCGACGACACGCCCGGCCACACGCCCAGCGCCTCGAGCGCCGCCTTGCCGTATTTGCCGGCCGGCACCGAATTGACCTCGCCCATCGCCAGGCGGCCATCGGGCCCTAGCGACTGCGCCAGGGGAAAGCCCGGGCCGATCTTGATCGCGCCGACCTTGGAATCCTTGGCCGTGACCAGCACGATGCGGTTGCCGAGCAGGTTGCGGCGGGTGTCCGCCTTGATCAGGTTGCGCTGGGCCAGATAATCCATCCAGTCGAGGTCGGCCGACATGAAGATATCGGCCGGCGCGCCGTTCTCGATCTGCTTGGCCAGGGCCGACGAGGCCGCATAGGAAATCTTGGTCTTCCTGCCCGTCTCGGCCTGCCATCTGGCGGCGATGGCGTCGAGCGCGTTCTTCAGGCTGGCCGCCGCGTAGACGGTGACTTCTTCCTGCGCCCTGGCCGGCGTGGCCACGCCCCCAAGCCAGATCGAAGCCGCCAGCCCCAGGGCCGCACCGAGCATCGTTCGCCGCGCCATCATCGTCGCTCTCTCCCTCCGGAAACGAAATATCCGGAAAAATACATCGGCGGCGCGCCGAGCCCAAGCGCTATGTTCGTCCGGAGATATCGGTCAGGCGAGGTAGGCCATCACCAGCCGTACCAGCTCGTCTTCGAATTCCTCGGTTTCGAGCAGCGGACTGTCTTCCAGCACCGCCGAGCGGACGACACCGGTGATGGCGCGCGAGACGACGAAACTGCGGGCCGCGCTGGCGCCGCTCCCGATGCCGGGCGCCAGGCTCGGGACCACCCGGGCGATCCAGCCGGCCATGGCCCCGCCGTGGCGGCGCATCAGCGTCTCGACGATCGCCTTGCGCGCCCGCCTTCGCCCTTCGAAGGCCTGGACCATCATGCGCACGATCGCCCGCACCGTCGCCTCGCGCCCCGCTTCCGGCGCGCGCGCCAGGATCTGGGCCAGCGTCTGGGTCAACCGGTCCCGCTCCTGCTCGGCGATCGCCAGCACGATCGCCTCCTTGTCGGGAAAATACTGATAGAGGGTGGCGACGCCGACGCCGGCCCGCTCGGCCACGTGGTTCGTGGTGAAGCCGTCGAGACCGCCCTCCTCCAGAATCCGAGCCGCCGCCTCGAGAATTGCCGCGATCGTCACTCTGGCGCGCGCCTGGCGCGGCGATCGCCTTTCCGGATCAAAGGTTTGCGGGCGCTTGGGCACGGCCTGCTCTCCCCTTGAGGAATACGAGTTGCGAAAACCGAGTAATGCTCTGATTTTAGAGGCGCCGGGGCACGTGGCTCAAGGCAAATCGGAAGGACGGCGTGATGGATTATTCGTCGGGTAAATTATTCCTGTTCGGGGCGCTGCTGGTGCTGGCCGCGGCGACGGCCGAGGGGCTGATCCGGGCCTATGCGCTGCGCGCCCCCTATGACTGGCGCGGCTATTTCGCGTCGGTCGGCATCTTCATCGGCCGCCGCCTCATCGATACCCTGCCGCTCGGCCTCGCCATCTCGGCCTATGGCTGGGTGTGGGAGCATCGGCTGTTCACCGTGCCCATCGCCACCTGGTGGGGCATCGCGCTGCTCTTCCTGGGCCAGGAGTTCTGCTACTACTGGATGCATCGTGCCGACCATGAGATCCGCTGGTTCTGGGTCAACCATTCGGTCCATCATTCGCCCAACCGGATCAATTTCTCGACGGCCTTCCGCCTCGGCTGGACCGGGCAGATCTCGGGCCAGATGGCATTCTTCCTGCCGCTGATGTGGCTGGGCTTCCCGCCTCAGGCCGTACTGGCGATGTTCGGGCTGAACCTGCTCTACCAGTTCTGGATCCACGCTGAATGGATCCCGAAGCTCGGCCCGCTCGAATGGGTGTTGAACACGCCGTCGCATCACCGCGTGCACCACGCCTCGAATGTCGAATACCTCGATGCCAATTACGGCGGCGTGCTGATCGTGTTCGACCGGCTGTTCGGCACCTTCATCGAGGAGCGCGCCGACCTGCCCTGCCGCTACGGCCTGGTCAAGCCGCTCAATTCGTTCAACCCGCTGGTCATCGCCTTCCACGAATGGGGCAATATGATCCGTGACGTGGTCAACGCGCCGACCTGGCATGCCCGGCTGATGCATGTCGTCGGCCGTCCGGGCTGGCGCCCGAACGGCCAGAGCGAAACCACCGCCGACATGCGCCGGCGGGCCGCCGCGGCGGCGGATGCCGCCGCCAGCGCACAGCCCGCTTCGGCGTAAGGCTTACTGCGCCCCCCGGATGCCCAGCTTGCCCGTCGCCCCGTCCCATAATGCATCGAGATGCAGCAGGGCCGGGGCGCCGAGGTTGGAATTGGCATAGTTCGACTTGTAGGCGCCGGAATTGTTCCAGTAGACGATCTCGGCCTGATCGATCCACTGGCTGTCGCCGGCCTTGAAGACCTGGCCGGTGAAGAACGGCGGCATGTCGACCTGGATGCGGGTGCCGGCGATCATCTTGCCGTTCGGCTTGGTCACCGCCGATGCGACCGACTGCAGGCTGGGGTCGACGGTCATGCGGATATTGCCGGCCCCCGAATCGAACAGCGTGGTGATGCATTGCTTGGGCAGCGCCGGCAGGTCGGGCAGCGTGAAGCACCCGGTCACCGTCGCATTGTTCCAGGCCGGCGCGCAACCGTTCGGGCCGGCCGCGCAACCGGGCGACTGCGTGACCGCGGCCATCTGCACCTGATTGAAGCTTGCCCGCGCCTGCGGCGTCAGCCCGACCGTCAGGCTCAGATTCTTCAGCGACAGGATATAGCCGGCGCCGTAGGGCTGGGGCAGTTGATAGAGGGGGCTGGAGATCACGCTGCCTTTCTGCACCACGCCCATGGTGCCGACGCGGCCGACCTGGGTGCCGGTCGACACCGGGCAGTCCGGCTGGCCGTTGGCGCAGGACATCTTGGTGATCAGGGCGAACGGCACCTCCTGGGCGACGACGCCGCCGATGGCGAAGCTGCCGTAGGCCAGTTCCGACTGATAGACGACGCCGCTGTCGTATTGCTGCTGCGGCAAGGCGATGCCGGTACGGCGGATGTTGGGACCGACCGCGCTCTGCTCGATATAGAGGCCCGACGAACCGAGGTCGAAGGTGACGATCTGCGGCGCGCCGCCGCCGACCGAGATCTGCGCCATGTAGCCCCAGGGCCGAGTCGGCGACGGGTTGAAGGCTTCGGCATAGATCGGGATCGCCTGCGACGGCGGCAGCGCGGGGCCGACCCGGTAGCGACCGAACCGCACCTGGTTGCCACCATAGGCGAGCGTCATCGTGCCGTCGGCATTGGGTGACAGCGACACGTCGGCGGCGGTGACGGCACAGGACGTGGTGGTGCCCGACAGGGTACAGGTCGACAGGCTGCCGGCGACGCGCCCGGTCGATTGCAGCGTGCCGGAGAACATCCACCAATAGGGCCGGTAGGGCGCGGCGTCCGATCCCTGAGGCGCGGGCGTGGCGGCCGCGCCGGCGACGATGGCGCTGATTGTTGTCCCCTGCGCATCAATGAACAGGCCGAGCGGCTTGAACCCCGCGGTCGGCTGATTCCAGCCGGCGACGTCGTAGGCCGCCCACCACCAGCCTGCCGCCGGTGCCGCCGCGGCCGGGACCTGCACGCCGCTGGCCGATGCCGAGACGCGGGCCAACGGGCGCCCGGCCCCGGTAGCGATCTGCTTGGGCGGATTGGTCAGGATGGTGCCCGACGGCCCCGCGATCTGACCGGGATCGTTCAGCAGCACCGAAGCGGTGATGGCGGAAGAGTCATAATCGCCGAAGCCGAGCGAGAATTCGCCGGTCCGCAGCCATGGCATCGGGTCGCCTTCCGGATCCCACAAATTGCTGCCGCGCGTGGCCGGCTGGAAGAAAGGCTTCCACAGAACGGGGGTGTCATAGCCGGAGGCCGGAATGCTGCCGGTCGGCGGCTTCGGCGTCGACCGCCAGGTCGCCGCGCTCAGATTGGCCTCGCCATAGTACCAGACCGGCGCCCCCGAGGCATCGTAGGTGAACAGGCCCGTCTGCAGGTAACCTTGCGCGCTGCGCTGGATGCCATAGAGGCCGTCCGAGGCCTGGCCGTCGCCAAACAGTCCGGCATAGGCAGCCTGATAGGCCGGCGGGGCGCCGCCGAAGACGAAGAAATAGACCATGCCCGGCGTGAAGCTGTCGGCGCCGAAACCTTCATAGGCGGTGACGCCGTTGGCGCTGACGCGCCCCGCCTGGGCCAGATCGGGACCATAGATCGCGGTATGGCCGGTTGCGGCGTATCCCGCATTCGGCTTGACCACGGCGACATGGCCGACGCCCGTCGCACTGCCGCCCGGGCAGAGCGTGGCCGCCTCGTCGCGCGACAGGACATAGGGCAGCGAATGATAGTTCGGACGCAGCTGGCCGAGCATGCGCGTATAGAAATCGGTCAGGCAGCTGCGCGTGACGAATTCGTTGCGGAAGGCGGCGACGACCAGGTACCCCTGGTTGGCGAAGCCCTGCGCGTCGGCCATCGCATCGCCGCTGGCGCTGTTGCCCAGCACGCTCCAGCCCGAACGCGGCGGCACCGTGCTGCCGGCCTTGCGGTTGGGCAATGCCGCCTGGTTGGCGGCTGCCTGATTCCACATCCAGGTGAACTGGTCGTTGGCCAGCTGGGCCGAGCCGTGCGCCGGCGGCCGCAGCAGGTAGATGCCCTGCTGATACGCGACCGCGGCGGCAAAGGCCGGGGCCTGGGTTTCGGCCTGCGAGATGCCGGACGGCCGGTCTTGCACGCCCGCCAGGGCGTTGACGTGAACGCCGGCCGGCCAGGCCTTGGACGGGTTCAGGCCGTTCAACAGAATGCAAAGCTGCTGCCCGTCGCCGGTCAGGCCGTCGCAGGTGGTCAGCGCCGCGCTGTCGCGCACCGGCATTGCCGGCTGCTGCTGTGCCCAGGACGTGGACGACATTACCGAAATCGACAGGAAGATAGTCAGCAGCCGCATCAGCATCGCGTTCCCCCGAAACTGGGCGACGCCGGCATCCGGTTTACCTTACTGTCAGGAAATTATGCCGCCCGCCCTCGAAGCAGGACTGTAGCGTGCGCGACCGGATTCGCCCATAGGTTTCACGAGGCGGCGTCGAACCGCCCGTTCCACTTGCGCGTCGGCCTGGCGTCGCAATAGCTCCACAGCCCCGTCATCGCGTCGCCGGGCTGGGGCCTTTCAGGGTAGTTCAGGATCAGCTTGCCCCAATGCATGGTGCCGTGATTGGCCTGGGTGCAGGGGCCATCGCCCTGGGATTGGAACCATTCGCCGATGATGGCGCGGCCGTCAGCCGACAGCGTGCCGATGATCTGGCCGCGATAGTCCGGATAGAAACCGCTGACCGTCCGGCTGGCGGGGTCGAGCACCAGCGTCAGCGGACCGTAATCGGTCTGCAACTCGAATCGCGAGCCGCCATCGGGGACCGCCGGGCCGGGTTTGCCCGGCCCCTGGCGCGGATAGCCGCCGGCCAGATTGGCCTGGCCGCAGGCGGTCCACGCCACCGCGGAATCCCTGATGACGATGCCCTCGGGAATGGCTTCGACCAGCAGGGCGGCGTCGGGCCCGGGCGCGGGCTCGATGGTGATCGTCAGATGGCGCCGCGCGTCGAGCCGGCCGATGCCGACGACCCGGCAGGCGGCATCGGCCCCGGCCACGTCGATCATGGCGAGCACGTCGTCGCCCGAACCGCGCATCACGCTGACCGTCACGGCCGGATCGGCATTGGGATCGCCGAAGGTGCCGACATAGGGATCGGCGGCCGTGGTCACCGCATCCGGCCGCCGGGCGAAAGTGGCGAGCCGCCGGCGGTATTCGCGATTGAGGCAGGCCGCATCGGCACCGCAATCGTCGCGCTGGCGCAGCCAGTTGCGCTGGCTGTCGCGCAGCGCCGTCACCGCCGGGCTGCGAGGCGAACCGGCGGCGACCGCGAAATCCTCGAGCAGCCGGGCGAATTCCCGGTTCACGTCGGTATCGAGCCGCACCAGCGGCCGGTCGGCGCAGATTGCCCGCTCCGCCGCGGCGGCGGCCTTGCCGCAATCGATCGACGCGGCATGGCCGGCGGCCGGCACCAGCGCGAGGACCAGCACCAGCGGTCGCAGCAGGGTCGTCAGGGACGCCATCGGCTTTCCTTGGCTCAGCGACGCAATTGCCGCGTCATCACGTCGGCGGGGAAATCGGCATCCGAATCCTGGTCGCCGTTGAAGAGGACGACGACCGCGACGTCGCGATCCAGCGCATAGCGCGCATCGCTGTTGAAGCCGTCGACATGGCCGCTGTGGCCGGCGATGCGGCCGTTCCGGCCCTTCTCCAACTCGACGCCCAGGCCATAGGTCGCCTCGTTCGCGGATGGGGTGACCATCTGCTCGACCATGGCCGGCGACAGCAGCTTCTTGTCGCGAAACAGGGCCACCAGGAACTTGTGCACATCGGCCGCGCTGGCCACGACCGAACCGTCGCCGGTCAGCCAGCACCAGGCATCGGCGCTGATATCGACGTCGGCCTCGGCATCGTCGGCATCGTCGTCGACATCGTCGTCGTAGACATAGCCGTGCGCCAGGCGCGGCTCATCGCCCCTGGCCCCGACCATGGCGCCAGCCATGCCGGCACGCTGGAAGACGCGGGTGTTGATTGCCGCGGGATAGTCGACCCCGTCGACCGCCTCGATGACGGCGCCGAGCAGGACGTAGCCGGTGTTGGAATATTCGTAGCCGCCACCCGGCGCCCACAGCGCCGGCTTGTCGTAGAGATAGGGCAGGAGGTCGCGCACGCCCCACTGCCGGCCCTTGGTCAGGCCGGGCGTGAAGCGCTCGTCGTAATATTCCGGCAGGCCGGCGGAATGATCGAGCATCTGGCGGATCGTGGCTTCCCGCGCATTGGGGATGCGCTCGATGCCGGGCAGGCTGCCGAGATACTTGCCGGCGGGATCGTCGAGCTTGACCCGGCCCTCGTCGACCAGTTGCAGCACGGCGACGGCCGTCGCCATCTTGCCGATCGAGGCGATGTTGAAACGGTCGTCAGCCCGCATCTTGCGTTCGGGCTCGACCACCGCGACGCCCGAGGCGACCGTCACCGGCGTCTCGCGGCCCTTGGCCACCAGCAGCACCCCGCCGGGGATGCCTTCATCGAGCAGGAATTTGTCGAGCTGGGTCTGCAGCGCCTTCTGCTGCTGCGCCGCCGCCGGCACCGCCAGGCCAAGCAGCAGCCCGCACAGCATCCCCACCCGGATCATCGCCGTTCTGGCCATCGTCATGGAATCCCACCCTTCGTTTGCGGCGCACAGCCTAGCCGAAAGACTAGGTTTTTCCAGTGGCGGGATTACGGCGGGATTTCAGCCGGCCTTGCGCATTTCCGGGCGGGCGGCACGTTCGCCGAACAACCCGGCCAGCAGGTCGGTCTGGGTGACCAGCCCGATCAGGCGGTCGTCGCGGTCGACGATCGGCACATGGCGCAAGCCGGCCTCGGTCATGGCCGGCACCAGGGCGGCCAGCCGGGTTTCGGGCGCCGCGCAATGGACCGGCGCGGTCATGATCTGGCCGACGGTCTGCGGCATCGTGGCCTTGCGGCGCAACAGGCGGCGCAGGCCCCTGGGCGGCTGCGCGCCCCAGCCGGTCGCCTTGATGAAATCGCTGCGCGTCGCCAGGCCGATCACCCGGCCGTCCGCGCCCGCCACCGGCAGGGCCTTGATCCGCCGCTCGTCGAGCGCCGCCCAGGCGGCGGCCAGCGGCAGGTCGGCCGGCACGGTGGCGACGTCGCGCGCCATCACCGCGCCGCAGGTGGCGTCGCCCGCCTGGCGTTCCAGCGCGCGCAGTTCGACCCGATGCAGGAGGTCGTCGAGGTCGTCGCGACTGACGTCGAGCACCTGGTCGTAGGAAGCCAGCACCGCGTCGAGATCGGCCTGGGCGAAGCCGATCCGGCTGGCGCCGCCGGCCGGCACGACCGGCGCCAGGTGCGGATAGCGGCGGCCGGTGGCATTGTTGAAGATCAGGGCCGCGATCAGCAGCAGCAGCGAATTGAGGCCGACCGGCCACAGCGCGAAGCCGAACCCCGCCGCCTGGATGGCAGGCCCGCCGAGCACCGCGGTCAGCGCCACCGCGCCACCGGGCGGATGCAGGCAGCGCAGCAGCATCATAGCCCCGATCGCCGCCGCCCCGGCCAGCGCGGCGGCCACGAGCGGATCGGGGATCAGCCGCAGGCAGGCGATGCCGATCAGGGCCGAGACGATATTGCCGCCGAGGATCGACCAGGGCTGGGCCAAGGGGCTCGCCGGCACCGCGAACAGCAGCACGGCCGAGGCGCCCGTCGGCGCGATCAGCAGCGGCAGGTCGGTCGTGTTGCCCAGCGCCAGACGGCAGACCAGGCCGGTGACGAGGATGCCGACCAGCGCGCCGCAACAGGCGCGCAGCCGTTCCGCCGGACTGACCGGGCCAAGCCCCGGCAGCAGACGCTTCAGGGTAGACAGCAATTTCACAATTCGGCGCCGTAAAAGAAGGCGGACCACAGTTGTCTACACTCTTAGCAGATTGCCCAGCCGTTAGGCAAACCCGCCGTCGACTGCCACCCCTTCGTGACGCAACAGCCAGCGCTTGCGGTCCATGCCGCCGCCATAGCCGGTCAGCGCGCCGCTGGTCCCGATCACCCGGTGGCACGGCACGACGACGCCGATCGGATTGGCCCCGTTGGCCGCGCCGACCGCGCGCACCGCGGCGGCGCGCCCGATGCGCCGGGCCAGGTTGCTGTAGGTGGTGGTCGTGCCGGCGGGGATGCCGCGCAGCGCGGCCCAGACCTCGCGCTGGAAACCGGTACCGCCTGCAGCCACCGGGATGCGGTCGAGGGCGGCCAGATCGCCGGCATAATAAGCGTCGAGTTCGTCGCGGATCGCCGCCGGGACACGGCCGGGGACCAGCGTCGGCGCGGCGCCGTACTGCCGGCGCAACAGGGCGTGCATGCGCGGCTCGTAATCGTGCCAGTCGAGCACGCGCAGCACCCCGGCCTCGTCGGCGACCAGCAGCATGTCGCCGATCGGGGTTGCCTGGCGGTCGAGGATGAAACGCTGGGTCTTGGGCATGGCGGTTCTCCGATCAGGCGCAGGGGGCGGGATACTGCCGCAAGGCAGGCCCGGGCGCTGGCCGTTTTCGGACGTGATGGTTTCAGTCGAACAGCGACGGCGACAGCACCCGGTCGGCCGCGCCCATCTCGGCCACCACCGCGGCGACCGACGGCCGGGCGGCCATCCGTGCGTACCAGGCCGTCAAGCCGGGCAGATCGGCGAAATCAGGCCCCTTCAGGCGGCGGGCGAACAGCAGCACCATGAACACGCCGATATCGGCAACCGAGAAATCGCCGCACATGTAGTCCTGCCCGCCCAGCCAGGCTTCGAGCTGGCGATACTGGGCGACCAGCGGCGGATAGGCCTTCGCCGCTGCCGCCCCGAGGTCGGCGAAGCGGGCCGAGCGCGGCTCGGACCGGTGCATCAGGGGCCGCACCAGCGGCATGACGATCTCGGCGGCGGCCAGTTCCAGCAGCCGGCAGCGCGCGCGGTCGCGCGCATCGAGGGGATAGAGCGGCGGGTAGGGGTAGGCGTCCTCAAGGTACTCGAAGATCACCGTGGAATCGTAGAGCGCGAGGTCGCCGTCGATCAGCACCGGCACCTGGCCCTTCGGGTTGGCGGCGAGCACGCCGGGGTCCTTGGGGGCGTAGCCCTCGGTCTGGGTGAACGGCACCATGACCCGCTCGAAAGCGAGGGCTTTTTCCGCCAGGGCGATCTCGACCTTGCGGGCGAACAGGCTCAGCGGCCCCGAATAGAGTTTCATGGAACATGAACATTACAGGAACATAACCCGGGTTTCAACCATCCGAACCATCGTCATCCCGACAATGGTTCAAATGATCAAAATCCTATCCTGAATCACCCGCGCCTGGACGGGGTGGCCGGCGGCGCTTGATCAGGGCGTCGTGATCGACCGTCTCGCCTTCCGGCTTTTCATTGGCGAGCTCGGGCTGCGGCGCGATGTTGCCGCAGGCCTTGACTTGTCGATCCGGTACCGGGCGGTCTGCTTCGGGTTGAGCTTCGGATAGTCGGAGATGTTGACGCCGGCCGGCGTCCACTGCACGCGGGCGGTAGAATTCGATCAGCCGGCCGAGCTGGGGCGCGCGTTCGGTGAAGCTCTTGTCCCAGATGTCGCCTTCGCGGGTGAAGGTCGGGCCGACATGGCTTTTCTTCAGGCTGGTGGCCTTGGCATTGATGAACTGCAGATACAGCCATTGCGGCCTTGCGGCGGTCGACCGGCGTCGACTTCAGCAGGGTGACCGAACCAGGTAGCGCGCCTCGCGCTCGCTCATGCCGCCGCCGAACAGGCGGCCGAGATCGCCGGCGCCGTCGAGCAGGACATGCGCGCGGGTGCCGTAGGTCCGGGCAAGCCGCTCGGCCTCGCCGCGCTCGCGCCAGGAATGGCGGTGGACGATGTCCCGGACCAGCCCGGCAATGCCCTCGATCGGGAAACGCCGCCGGGCAACGATGCCGTGCGCGTCCAGCCGGCGGGCGCATCGAGCGACAGGACGTGGCCGCGCGCCACCGCCCATGCCACAACGAGTGTTTCGTTTTTGTTGTTTTTACGCCAGGCGGAAGGGTTGGTGAGCGCAAGCGCGCTATCAGCAAATGTCATGAGAAAGAAAAATGCCGCAAAAGTGAAATATCAGTCGCGTTGCTCCGGTCCGGCCTCGACCACGCGCACGCTGGCCGCGGCGCAGACCTCGCGCAGCCGCGGCGAGGTCAGGCGGTCGATCACCAGCACCTGGACCTGGGAAACATGGGCGATGCGCACCGGCGCGGTGCGCTCGAGCTTGCTGGAATCGGCGACCAGGATGACGCGCCGGGCATTCTCGATGATCGCCTGGCTGACCCGCACCTCGCGGTAGTCGAAATCGAGCAGCGACCCGTCCTCGTCGATCGCCGAAACGCCGATGATGGCGGTATCGACCTTGAACTGGCGGATCAGGTCGACCGCGGCGGCACCGATCACCGCCCCGTCGCTCTTGCGGATCGGGCCGCCGGCGACGATGACGTCGATCGACGGATGCGGATAGAGCATGATCGCGACGTTGAGGTTGTTGGTGATCACCATCAGTTGCTCATGCCCGGCCAGGGCGCGGGCCACCTCCTCGGTCGTGGTGCCGATGTTGATGAACAGCGAGGATTCGTTCGCGATCAGCGCCGCGGCGGCAAGGCCCACCGCCCGCTTCTCCTCGGCCGCGATGAGGCGGCGGGCCTGATACCCCAGATTCTCGACGCCGGAGACCAGGATCGCGCCGCCATGCACGCGGCTGAGCAGCCGCTGGTCGCACAGGTCGTTCAGGTCCTTGCGGATGGTCTGCGGCGTCACCTCGAACCGGGCGGCCAGTTCATCGACCCCGACCCGGCCCTGGGCCCGGGCCAGGGCAACGATTTCCGCCTGCCGCGCGCTCAGCATCTGCATATCAGCGGATCCCCCAGGGTTCGGCGCTTATAGACCTCAGATTAGGTTCATTCCAGGTTCGGATTCCAGCAGATATCTGTGACAATCTTTCACCTTCGTCTTTCGAGGCAACCAAGCTACGCATACTGGCTTGAGTGCCGACGCTGGACCATTACCGCTCCGGCTTCCTATAGTGGCCGGGGCCGATTCCGCCCAAGAATTTCCAGGAGATTACGGTGGACAAGCGCAAGCTCGGGGCTTCCCAACTGGCGATCGCGCCGATCATGTTCGGCGGCAATGTCTTCGGCTGGACCGCGGACGAGGCGACCTCCTTCGCCCTGCTCGACGCCTTCGTCGCGGCGGGGTTCAACGCGATCGATACGGCCGACGTCTATTCGGTCTGGGTGCCCGGCCATACCGGCGGCGAATCGGAGGCGACGATCGGCCGCTGGCTGAAGGCGCGCGGCGGCCGCGACAAGGTCGTCATCGCCACCAAGGTCGGCATGGAGATGGCGCCCGACCGTCAGGGCCTCAAGCCCGCCTACATCAAGGCCTCGGTCGAAGCCTCGCTCAAGCGCCTGCAGACCGACTACATCGACCTCTACCAGTCGCACAAGGATGACGAGACCGTGCCGCTCGAGGAGACGCTGGGCGCCTATGCCGAGCTGATCAGGGAGGGCAAGGTTCGCGCGATCGGCGCCTCGAACTACACTGCGCCGCGCCTGCGCGCGGCGCTCGACGTCTCGAAGGCCAAGGGCCTGCCGCGCTACGAAACGCTGCAGCCGCTCTACAATCTCTATGACCGCCACGAATTCGACGGGCCGCTGGCCGAGCTGTGCCTGGCCGAGAACGTCGGCGTGATCAACTTCTTCTCGCTGGCCTCGGGTTTCCTGACCGGCAAGTACCGCTCGGAGGCCGACCTGTCGAAGAGCGTGCGGGGGCCCCGCCGCGTGAAGGCCTATCTCGACGACAAAGGCTACCGGATACTCTCAGCCCTTGACCAGGTCGCGGCCCGCACCGGCGCCAGCCCGACGCAGATCGCGATCGCCTGGCTGATCGGCAAACCCGCCGTCACGGCCCCGATCGCCTCGGCGACCTCGGTCACCCAGCTCGAGGAATTGCTCAAGGCGGCCGACCTCAAGCTCGACGCCGAGGCGATGGCGGCGCTGGACGCCGCCGGCGCCTGACCCCGCTACCTGTTCTGAAACCGCGGGGGGCGCTTCTCGGCGAAAGCCTTGAGCGCCTCGTCGAAATCGGCGGTATTGGCGAGCGTCCGCTGCGCCTGGCGTTCGCGTTCGAGCTGACCGGGCAGATCCTGGTCGAGGGCCGCATCGAGTTCGATGCCGATCTGGTGGAAGGCGCGGGTCGGACCGGCCTTCAGCCGGTCGGCCAGGCCCGCCACCGTGGCGGCCAGCGCCTCGTCCGCCACCGCCTGCCAGATCATCCCCCAGTCGGCCGCGGTCTCGGCATCGATCTTGTCGCCGAGCAGGGCCATGCCGCGCGCCCGCGCCCGCCCGGCCAGCCGCGGCAGCGCCCAGGTGCCGCCGAGATCCGGCACCAGGCCGAGCTTGGGGCCGAAGACCTGGATGAAGCTGGCCGATTTCGCCGCCACCACGAGATCGCAGAGCAGCGCGAGGCTCGCGCCGCCGCCGGCCGCGACGCCATTCACCGCGGCGATCTTGGGGCAAGGCACGCCGTACAGCGCCTCGACCATCGGGTTGAACCGCGCCTTCATCGACGCGGCAACCGTCTCGCCGCGCGCGCCCTCGCCGTCGAAGGTCGAGGCCAGCAGGTCGGCGCCGGCGCAGAAGCCCCGGCCCGCGCCGGTCAGGATCATCACGCGCGGCATCGACCGCGCGAAACCGGCAAAGGCTTCGCGCAATTCCTCGACCATCTGGTCGTTCAGCGCGTTCAGCCGGTCGGGCCGGTTCATCGTCACCGTGTCGAGGCCGTCGTCACGGTGATCGACCAGGATGGTGCCGTAGGCCATCAGTTCACCTTGCGGGCCACATCGGCCCAATAGGGGTCGCGCAACTGCGCCTTGAGGATCTTGCCGGCGCCCGAGATCGGCAGCGCGTCACGGAATTCGATGCTGCGCGGACATTTATAGCCGGCGATCAGGTCGCGGCAATGGGCGACCAGGTCGTCCTCGGCCACGTCGACGCCCGCCCGCCTGACGATGACGGCATGCACCCGCTCGCCCCATTTGGGGTCGGGCACGGCGATCACCGCGCACATCGCCACGCCGCGATGCTGCATCAACGCATTCTCGACCTCGGCCGAATAGACGTTCTCGCCGCCCGAGACGATCATGTCCTTCATGCGGTCGACGACATAGATGAAGCCTTCGTCGTCCATATAGGCGCCGTCGCCGGTATGCATCCAGCCGTCGCGCACCGCGTTGGCGGTCAGCTCGGGCTGGTTCCAGTATTCCTTCATCACGTTGGGGCCGCGCACCGCGACCTCGCCCACTGTGCCGCGCGGCACTTCGCGGCCCTCGGGATCGACGATCCGCACCTCGCAGCACAGCGCGGCGCGGCCGGCCGCCCGCAGGCGGCCGGATTTTGGCCCTTCCAGCACATGCCAGTCGGCCGGCAGGACGGTGGCGACCGGCGACAGCTCGGTCATGCCATAGGCCTGCACGAAGCCGGCAGACGGGATCGCGGCCATCGCCCGGCGCAGCACCGCATCGGAGATCGGCGAGGCGCCGTAGACGACGGTGCGCAGATGCGACAGGTCGTATCTGGCGATATCGGGATGGTCGACGACCATCTGGATCATCGTCGGCACCAGCAGCACCGTGGTCACCTTCTCGTCCTGCAGCGCCTGCAGGGTCACCGGCGGCGTGAAGGCGGGAATGATGACATGGGCGCCGCCGCGGATGACCTGGGCGAAACCGAAGGCGGTATCGGCCATGTGGAACATCGGCGCGGCGTGCAGGTAGACCGCTTCCTGCGGCCAGGCGAGATCGGCGGTCAGCGCCAGCGACGAGGCGAAGATGCTGCCGTGCGTCAGCGCCACGCCCTTGGGAAAGCCGGTCGTGCCGCCGGTATAGAACACGCCCATCACGTCGTCGCCCGCGCGCCGCATGTCTGCCATCGGTGCGGCCGCGGCCAGGATCGCCTCGTAGGACAGCATGCCTTCGGGCGCCGGGCCGTCGCCGGCATGGATCAGCAGCTTGAGCGATTTCGACTTCTGCTTCAGCTCGCCCGCCATGGCGAGGAAGGCATCGTCGACGATCAGGATGCGGGTGTCGCAGTCGTCGAGCGAATAGGCGACTTCCGCGGCGCTCCACCTGATGTTGCAGGGATTGACGATGCCGCCGCCCCAGGGCACGGCCAGGTAATATTCCAGATAGCGGTCGGAATTCAGCGACAGCATGCCGATGCGGTCGCCGGTCGCCATGCCGGCGGCACGCAGCGCGGCGGCGAGCCGCGCGACCCTGTCCGCGAAGGTCGCGAAGCTGTGCCGCCGGCCCTGGAAGATCGTCGCCGTGCCCTGCGGATTGCGCTGCAGCGCGCGGTGCAGGCCTTGGGTGAGGTTGATCGTCATGGTCGCCTCCCTAGCGATATCTTATTTTTGTGACGGGGGTGGGCAGGTCAGATCGACACGCCCCCGCCGCAGACGATGGTCTGGCCGCTGATGTAGTCGGATTCCGGGGTGCAGAGCAGGTAGACGGCGCCGGCCGCCTCCTCGGTGGTGCCGGCGCGACCCAGCGGGATGGTCCGCTCCAGCATCTTCACCAGCTCGGGGTTGACGCCGACCTTGATCTCGCGCCCCTCCACGTTGATCGAAGCCTGCTCGGCCGCCGTCGCCTCGGTCAGGCGGGTGCGGATGAAACCGAAGGCGACGCAGTTGACGTTCACCTTCATCCGGCCCCATTCCTTGGCCAAGGTCAACGTCATGCCGACGATACCCGCCTTGGCCGCCGAATAATTGGCCTGCCCGGCATTGCCGCCGAGGCCGGCGACCGACGAGATGTTGACCACCTTGCGGAAGACTTCGCGCCCGGCATCCTGATCGAGCTTCGACAGCTGGCGGATCACCGGCTGGGCGGCACGCAGGATGCGGAACGGCGCGGTCAGATGCACGTCCATCATCGCGTACCACTGTTCGTCGGTCATCTTCTGGATGACCGAATCCCAGGTGTAGCCGGCATTGTTGACGATGATGTCGACGCTGCGCCAGGTGTCGACGGCGGTACGCACGAAGCGTTCGGGGAAATCGGTCGCGGTGACCGAACCGACGCAGGCCACCGCCTCGCCGCCCGCCGCCTTGATGGTCTCGACCACCTCATGCGCCGGATCGGCATCGAGATCGTTGACGACGATGCGGGCGCCCTCGGACGCGAGCTTCAGCGCGATCGAACGGCCGATACCGCGGCCCGACCCTGAGATCAGCGCGACTTTTCCTGCCAACTTGGCCATGGATTATCTTCCTTCAGAGCGCGACGAGCGCGTCGCCGAGAATCTTGGTTTCGCCGAACTGGTTGGCCGAGCGGATCTCGACACGGGCGAGCTTCTCGCCGTTCTCCTCGACGATCTCGGTCACCTCGCCGGTGCAGGTGATCTGGTTGCCGAGATGGGTGATGCCGAGAAAGCGGGCGTTGAACCGGCGCAGTTTCGCCTGCGGCGCCCAGTTGGTCAGCAGCCGCGCGAGCCAGGCCATCGACAGCATGCCGTGGGCGAACACGTCGGGCATGCCGGCCTTGCGGGCGAAGTCGATATCGATATGGATCGGGTTATGGTCGCCGGAGGCGCCGGCGAACAGCGCCAGGGTGGTGCGGTTGACCGGCGGCAGGCCTAGGGCCGGCAGGCTGTCGCCCACGGCCGGGGTCTTGTTCGACATGGGTGTCTCCGTCAGGCGTTGCGCTGGACGATGGTCGCGCGCAGGTCGGCGACATGCACGCCGTCCTGGTTGGTGACGCGGGTTTCCTTGACCACGAAATCGAGGGCGCCGCCCTTCTTGTCGTAGACGTCGGTGATGCGCGACGTGAATGTCAGCACGTCGCCGGCACAGGCCGGGGCGTGATAGACGAACAGCTGCTCGCCGTGCAGGACCTTGGCGAGGTCGAGGCCGATCGACTGGAACCAGGCGAAGGGATCGGGCTGTTCGACCTCGAGCGAGAACAGGAAGGTCGGCGGCACCGGCAGGGCGCGATAGCCGGCATCGCGCGCCGCCGCGTCGTCGAGATAGACCGGGTCGGTCTGGCCGGTCGCCTTGGCGAAGAAGCGCAGGCGGCCGGCTTCGACGGCGACCGAATGGGCGGGAAATTCCCGCCCGACATGGGCCTTGTCGATCATCGTCACGCCCCGCGATAGAGCGTGACGACGCAGGCCCCGCCGAGGCCGAGATTATGCTGCAGCGCGACGCGGGCGCCTTCGACCTGGCGGGCATCGGCGGTGCCGCGAAGCTGGTGGGTCAGCTCGTAGCACTGCGCGAGGCCCGTGGCGCCGAGCGGATGGCCCTTCGACAGCAGGCCGCCCGACGGGTTGGTGACATGCTTGCCACCATAGGTGTTGTCGCCGTCGGCAACGAACTGCGCCGCGCCACCCTCCGGGCACAGCCCCAGCGCCTCATAGGTCACCAGTTCGTTCTGGGCGAAGCAGTCGTGCAGCTCTACGACCTTGATATCCTCCGGCCCGATGCCGGCTTGCTCATAGACCTTGGCCGCCGCGGCCTTGGCCATGTCGAAACCGACGAGCTTCATCATGTCGCCGGACTCGAAGGTCGAATTGTAGTCGGTCGTCATCGCCTGGGCGGCGATCTCGACGTCGGCGCGCAGGCCATGGCGCTTGGCGAACTCTTCGGAGACCAGCACCGCCGCGGCGCCGCCGCAGGTCGGCGGGCAGGCCATCAGGCGGGTCATCGTGCCCGGCCAGATCACCGGCGACTTCATCACGTCCTCGGCGGTCACTTCCGTGCGGAACAGGGCCAGCGGGTTCTTCGCCGCATGGCGGCTGGCCTTGGCGCGGATTTCGGCGAAGGTCTCGAGCGTCGTGCCGTACTTCTTCATGTGCTCGAGGCCGGCGCCGCCGAAATAGCGCAGCGCCAGCGGGATTTCCGGCATGCCGACGAGGTCGTCGGTGACGCGGTCGAATTCGGCGAAGGCCGAGACGCGGTCCTGGAACACCGAGCCCAGCGCGCCGGGCTTCATCTGCTCGAAGCCGAGCGCCAGCACGCATTCGGCGGCACCGGAGGCGATCGCCTGGCGGGCGAGGTAAAGGGCGGTCGACCCGGTAGAGCAGTTGTTGTTGACGTTGACCACGGGAATGCCAGTCATGCCGACGCGGTACAGCGCCTTCTGGCCGCAGGTGGAATCGCCGTAGACGTAACCGACATAGGCCTGTTCGATCAGGTCGTAGTCGATGCCCGCATCCTTCAGCGCCAGGCCCGCGGCCTGGGCGCCCATCTCGTCATACGGCGCGCTGGCACCCGGCTTCGCGAAGGGAATCATGCCGACGCCGGCGACAAAGGTCTTGCGCATTTCCTGGTTCCTCCACCTGCGACTAGTCACGTGACTGGTTTTGAGCGAGAATAAGTCATGCGACTGGTTTGTCAATCGCGTAGATAGGGAACCGTGATGGACGGCGGAAGCGAATCGGTCATGCAGGGTACGGTCAGGCAGTCACTGCGCCACAAGGAATCGGGGACCACCGACAAGGGATTCGAGCGGGCGCGCGAGATCCTCGATACCGCGCGGGCGGTCTTCGCCGAAGGTGGTTACGGCGCCTTGTCGATGCGGGGCGTGGCGGCGCGGCTCGGGGTCACGCTCGGCACCGTGCAGCATTACTACAAGACCAAGGATGCGCTGGTCGAAGCGATGCTGATGCATGCCTTCGACAATTATCAGACGGCGATCGACGGGATCGTCGGGGGGGGGGGGGGCGGGGGGC
>JAEYTW010000272.1 GCA_023433835.1 Pseudomonadota bacterium
TCGTGAGGAGGGTGGCGCCCTGCTGGTCACTCCCGGCACCGTCGACCTCGCCATCATGACGCCCGACGTCGCAGCCAGCCGCTTCGGCATTCCGGCGCCGACCGCCACGCGCTATCTCGGCTATGCCGTCGATGTCGCCGATCTCGGCCAGCTTGGCGCTTGCCTGCGGCGCGGCAACGTGGAATATCGCGCGACCGGGGAGGGGGCGCTGGTTTCGCCGGAAACCGGCCTCGGCAACGTCATCCTGTTCAGGGAGCGCGCGTGAGACGCAGAAGAACGGAATCCGACGGGAATCCGGAAGGCGGCGGCGACGATCTGCAGGGCATCCAGTCGGTCGAGACCGGCATCGCGGTGCTGCAGGTGCTGGCCACGGCCGGCACGCCGCTGACCCTCGGCGACGTCTCGCGGGCCTCTGGGTTATCGTCGAGCCAGGCGCGGCGCTACCTGGTCAGCCTGGTGCGCTCGGGCATTGCCGCCCAGGACCAGGCGACCGGGCGCTACGACCTCGGCTCGGCCGCGTTGCGCATCGGCCTGGCGGCGCTGGGCCGCGTCGACGCCGTCGACATCGCCGCCGGCGCGCTGAAGGAACTGGTGTCGGGCCTGCGCGAGGCCGGCACCTTGTCGGTGTGGGGCGATCTCGGGGCGACGGTGGTGCGCTGGTTCCGCGGCGGCGGTATCGGCGTGGTCTCGCTCGGCCTCGGCTCGATCTTTCCCTTGCTGACCTCGGCCACCGGCCGGGTCTTCCTCAGTTATCTCGACGACGACGCAACGGAGGCGGTGCTGGAGCGCGAGCTGGGCGCGGCCGCCCTGGCCAACCGCAAGACCCGGGCCGAGCTGGCGGCCATCCGTGCCGAGGTGCGCAAGGCGGGCTACGCCCATCTGACCGGCCATATCATGTCGGAAATCCGCGGCGCCGCCGCGCCGGTCTTCGACGCCCAGGGCGAACTGATCGCGGTGATGGCGATCGCCGGGCGGCGGCGCGACGAAGGCGGCCGCGACCCCTCGGTCGACGCGCTGGTCGCGGCGGCCCGGGAGGTTTCCAACCAGGTCAAATCCGCCTGATTTCCTGCTGATCGTTGCCCAGACGGAAACAATCCGTTTCAGCGCCCGGTATTCCGGGCGGCGCGGTCTGCGCTTATCTTCTACCTCGTGAGGTGCCAATGATTGGTGCCAGGAAGGTAGAAGATCATGATTGAGCGCAGACAGTTCGCAAGCCTCGGCGGTGCCGACCATGGTTGGCTCAAGGCCAAGCACCATTTCTCGTTCGCCGATTACTACGACCCGTCGCGCGTCCATTGGGGCAACCTGCGGGTCTGGAACGACGACGAGATCGCGTCGCGCACCGGTTTCCCGCCGCATCCCCACCGGAACATGGAGATCATCACCTATGTCCGCGAGGGGGCGATCACCCACCAGGACTCGATGGGCAACAAGGGCCGCACCGAGGCCGGCGACGTCCAGGTGATGAGCGCGGGTTCCGGCATCCGGCACTCGGAGTACAACCTGGAGGGCGAGACCACCCGGATCTTCCAGATCTGGATCCTGCCGACCGAGGATGGCGGCACGCCGTCCTGGGGCGCCAAGCCCTTCCCCAAGGGTGACCGCTCCGGCCGCTTTGTGACGCTCGCCTCCGGCATCGCCGGTGACGAAGATGCCCTGCCGATCCGCAGCGACGCCCGCGTGCTCGGCGCGACGGTGAAGGCGGGCGAGACGATCGAGTACCAGCTGGGCGAAGGCCGTCATGGCTATCTCGTCCCGGCCGTGGGTTCGGTCGAGGTCAACGGCGTGGCGATCCAGGCCCGCGATGGCGCGGCGGTCCGGGACGAGCCGGTGATCCGGGTCAAGGCGCTCGAGGACGCCGAACTGGTCCTCGTCGACTCGATCTGATGTAAGGTAAGGGTCGCTCCACCCGGCAACGGGTGGGGCGACGGCACTTCCGGGGGAAATGGAATGATCGAACACGTCATCGAACAGCGGCGGCGCGATATCGGCGGTTTCGAGGTCGGCCGGGTGCTGCCGATCGCGGCGCGCCGCATGGTCGGGCCCTTCGTCTTCTTCGACCATATGGGGCCGGTCGACTTCCCGCAGGGCATGCCGCGCAGCGTCGATGTCCGGCCCCATCCGCATATCGGCCTGTCGACCATCACCTATCTGTTCGACGGCGAGATCATGCACCGCGACAGCGTCGGGTCCGAGGTCGCGATCCGCCCCGGCGAGATCAACTGGATGACGGCGGGACGCGGCATCACCCATTCCGAACGCTTCGAGAAGGCGCGGGCCGAAGGCGGCGCGATGCACGGCATCCAGGCCTGGGTGGCGCTGCCCGAAGCCGACGAGGAGACCGACCCCAGCTTCGTCCACTATTCCAGCGCCGAGATGCCGGTGCACGGACAGCAGGGCGCCTTCGCCAAGGTGCTGGCCGGCGAGGCCTACGGCATCCGCTCCGGCGTGAAGACCCATTCGCCGATGTTCTACGTCCACTGGGCGCTCGATGCCGGCCGGGTCGCCGAACTGCCGGCCGGCCATCCGGAGCGCGCGGCCTATATCGCGACCGGTTCCGTCGAGGTCGGCGGCGAGACGTTCGAGGCCGGCCGCATGCTGGTCTTCGCGCCCGGCGACGCCATCGCCATCCGCGCGGTGACAACAGCGACCCTCATGCTGCTTGGCGGCGAACCGGTCGGCCCGCGCTTCATCGAATGGAATTTCGTGTCGTCGCGGAAGGAGCGGATCGAGCAGGCCAAGGCCGACTGGCGCGCCGGCCGGATGAAGTTGCCCGATCTCGACGACCAGGAATTCGTGCCGCTGCCCTAACCGGAGGAAACAGGAATGGCCCACGCCAAAGCCAGCATCGGCGAGGCGGCCTATGCCGTCACCGTCAAGACCGGCCATCATGAACTGGTCGCCGACGAGCCGGCGTCGCTCGGCGGCAAGGATGCCGGCCCGGCGCCCTACGATCTCTTGCTGTCCAGCCTCGGCGCCTGCACGGCGATCACGTTGAAAATGTATGCGGCGCGCAAGGAATGGCCGCTTGCGGCCGTGCATGTCGACCTGCATTTCAGCCGTGACGGCGATCAGCAGCGCATCGACCGCGTGCTGCATCTCGAAGGCGCGCTCGACGATACCCAGCGGGCGCGGCTGGCCGATATCGCCGAGCGCACGCCGGTCACCCTGACCTTGAAGGGCGGTCTGCCGATCAACACGCGGCTGGGCTGAGGACCATGACCCAGCGAAGCTTCGACTTCACCGGCGCCGACGGACAGAAGCTTTCCGGCCTGCTCGACGCGCCGGAGGGCCAGGCCCAGGCCTATGCGCTGTTCGCCCATTGCTTCACCTGCAACAAGAATTCGCTGGCCGCGGTACGCATTGCCCGGGCGCTGACCGCGCGCGGCATCGGCGTGCTGCGCTTCGACTTCACCGGCCTCGGCCAGTCCGGCGGCGATTTCGCCGACACGACGTTCTCGGGCAATGTCCAGGATCTGGTTGCCGCCGCGGGTGCGATGGCGGCGGCCGGCATGGCGCCGCAGATGCTGATCGGCCATTCGCTGGGCGGGGCCGCGGTGCTCGCCGCGGCCGAGCACCTGCCCGGCATCAAGGCGATCGCGACGATCGCGGCGCCCTTCGACGTCCAGCATGTCACGGCCCTGTTTGGCAGTGGGCTGCAGGACCTGATGGAGCGGGGCGAGGCCCAGGTCAATCTCGGCGGCCGGCCGTTCATGATGCGCCGTTCGTTCATCGACGACCTGCGCCATCACGACCAGGGCGCCCGCATTGCCCAGCTGCACCGCGCATTGCTGGTGATGCATGCCCCGCGCGACGCGACCGTCGGTATCGACAATGCCGGCATGATCTTCCAGGCCGCGCGGCACCCGAAAAGCTTCATCACGCTGGACGATGCCGACCACCTGCTGACCAGGCCGGCCGACGCCGCCTACGCTGCCGACGTGATCTCCGCCTGGGCCTCGCGCTACCTCGCCGCACCGGCCGAGGACAAGCCGGTCGAGGCGCCCGACGGCCGCGTCATCGTCGAGGAAACCGGCGCCGGCCGTTTCCAGGTTGCGGTGCGGGCGGGTGTCGCGCGTTTCCTCGCCGACGAGCCGGTGTCGGTCGGCGGCCTCGGCTCCGGCCCGTCGCCCTACGACCTGCTCGCCGCCGGCCTCGGCGCCTGCACCGCGATGACGCTGCGCATGTATGCCGCGCAGAAGAACTGGCCGCTGGCCAAGGTCCGCGTCGCCGTCGACCACAACAAGGCCAAGGACCGCGATCCGCCCGACCTGTTCACCCGCGAGATCACGATCTCGGGCGATCTCGACGAGACGCAGCGCGCCCGGCTGATGGAGATCGCCGATCGCTGTCCGGTCCATCGCACGCTGGAACATGGCGCCGCGGTGAACACCGTCGCGTCAATGGCCCCGGCACCGACCGGCGCGGAGGACCATTGCGAGGACATGGAGAAGGCCTGCAAAGATCCGGCGTAGCCGGCGCCATCTTCAACAGCCATCGTCGCACCCGCGAAATCGGGTGCCCAGGGCAAGGGCGCCGCAAGCGGCGCGGCGCTTACCCTGGATCCCGGATCTCCGCTGCGCTTCGTCCGGGATGACGGGCGGGCATGGCGGCCCAGCGTTCCAGCACCTCGGCCGCCTTCTGCCCCGGCGCGGCGCCAAGC
>JAEYTW010000285.1 GCA_023433835.1 Pseudomonadota bacterium
ATGGCGGTATTCCGCCATGGCGACCTCCACCTGGATCCGCCACCAGCCCGCTGCGACCGGCTGATTCGCTTCGCCGATTTCGACCGGACGATTTCAGGCCTGACCCGCTGCCTCAAGCCCGGCGGGCTCCTGGTGATCCAGCACGCCCAGTTCCGCGTCGCCGATACGCTGGCGGGCGGGGATTTCGCCCGCCTGCTGGCCCTCGCGGCCGTCCGCGGCGACCCGGTCTACGGCCCCGACGACCGGCTCGTCGGTACCGGCCGCGGCGATGGCGGGGTCTACCGCGCGCCCTGAGAAACAAAGGTTTTTCACCCTGTTGCGAGTTTCGCTTGCTTTCCCGTCTCAGTGCCCGTACAAACCGCGCCGTTCGGCCGCTGTCCCCATCGTCTAGAGGCCTAGGACGTTACCCTTTCACGGTAAAGACACGGGTTCGATTCCCGTTGGGGACGCCACCGACCGAACATTTCCCTAAATACCGGCTCGATTGTCGCGCACGCAGGAACCCCGCCCATCGGGCAGGGCCCCGCGTGGCCGCGTCGCGCCGTCAGACGCCGCGCATCAGGCCGCCATCGACCTTGAGGCTCTGGCCGGTGATGTAGCCGGCGCCGTCGGAGGCCAGGAAGGCGATGGTCGCGGCCACCTCGGCGCTGGTCCCGTAGCGGCCCATCGGCACGCTGGCGCGGCGCTCCTCGGTGGCCGGCAGGCTGTCGATCCAGCCGGGCAGAACGTTGTTGATGCGGATGCCGTCGGCCGCATAGGTGTCGGCATAGATCTTCGTGTAGGCGGCCAGGCCCGCGCGGAAGACCGCCGAGGTCGGGAACATCGCCGAAGGCTCCGACACCCAGGCTGTCGAGATGTTGATGATCGAGCCGGACTTCTGGGCCTGCATGATCGGCGTCACCAGGCGGACCGATCGGACCACGTTCATGAAATAGATGTCCATGCCGGTGTGCCACTGGTCGTCGGTGATCTCGGTGATCGCCGCACGGGGGCCGTGGCCGGCGCTGTTGACCAAAACGTCGACCCGCCCCCACTGCGCCATCGTGGCGTCGACCAGGCGCTTCAGGTCGTCGTTGGACTGGTTGGAGCCGGTCACGCCGATCCCGCCGAGTTCCCTGGCCAGCGCCTCGCCCTTGCCCGACGACGACAGGATCGCGACCTTGAAGCCGTCGGCCGCGAGGCGCCTTGCCGCCGCGGCGCCCATGCCACTGCCGCCGGCCGTGATTACAGCCACTTTTTCTATCGCCATCACCGTCATCTCCTCTGGGATTTCCGCCCGGATTGCCGAGCGTTCCCTGCCGGGATATCATGGGCCACAATCGCGAACGAACCAGTTTTCCTTTTTTCTGAGTGCAGGAAAACTACTGAATGAGCACGCCGGTCGGCAATCTGCCCTCGCTCAACGGCCTCAAGGCGTTCGAGGTGGCGGCGCGCCATCTGAACTTCCGGCTGGCGGCCGAGGAACTCGGCGTCACCCAGGGCGCGGTCGCCCAGCAGGTGCGCGGCCTCGAGGCCGAGCTGGGGATGACGCTGTTCGAGCGGCTACCGCGCACGCTGGCGCTGACCGGCGAAGGGCGGCGCTACATCGCCGACATACGCCGGGCGTTCGAGATCATCGCGCGCGCGACGGTCGAGCTGAAGCCGCAGCCGGTCAAGCTGACCATCAGCACCACGCCGACCTTCGCGTCCAAATGGCTGATCCCGCGCCTGCCGGATTTCACCAGGCGCCACCCCGACCTCGACCTGCATATCCTGGCGACGGACCGCATCTCCAGCTTCCACACCGACGGGGTCGATCTCGCGGTGCGTTACGGCCGGCCGCCGTTCGGCACGGGCCTGTCGCATCAGCTGCTGTTCGAGCAGGAGATCGTCGCGGTCTGCAGCCCGTCGCTGCGGGCGGAACTGGGGGTCCCCGGGACGACGGCGCAGCTCGCCGCCTATCCCCTGCTCCACGATGCGCATAATTTCTGGCCCGAGTTCATCGAACGGCACTTCGGCAAGCGCGACCGCACGGCCTTCAAGGGCATCAGTTTCAGCCAGACCGCCCATGCCATCGAGGCGGCCATCGCCGGCCAGGGCGTCGTGCTGGCCAACCGCGACTTCGTCGCCCGCGATATCGGGGATGGCCGCCTGGTCCGGCTGGTCGACAGCTCGCTACGCGGCGCGTCCGACTTCTATCTGGTCTGGCCGCGCTACCGGAAATCGGAGGCACTCGACATCGTCGTGGCCTGGATCGGCGCGGAAGGCACCCGCCCGGCGCATCCGGCGTGACGCGGCGGCTGCACCGGGCGGGCTGCAGGCGTCAGCCCGGAATCTCGGGCTCGACCAGCGTGGCCAGATGGTTCAACGACTGCTGCCACCCGAGATAGCAGGCCTCGGCCGGGATGACCGCGGGCACGCCCTCCTGAACGATCTCGATCTCGGTGCCGACCGACACCTGCCGGAGGGTCACGGTGGTCGTCATCTCGCCGGGCAGATTCGGATCGTCGAAGCGGTCGGTGTAGCGGATGCGCGCGCCCGGCACGAGCTCGAGATAGGTGCCGCCGAAGGCGTGGCCGTTGCCGGTGGTGAAGTTCGTGAACGACATCCGGTGGGTGCCGCCGACGACGGGGTCGAATTCATGCACCGTGCAGGTGAACCCGTTCGGCGGCAGCCACCGTGCCACGGCCTCGCGTGTGGTGAAGGCGCGGTAGACCTTCTCGGGCGCCGCCGCCAGCACGCGATGCAGGCGGATGGTGTTGGCGGGGGGATTGGCGGCCATTGCAATGTCCTTTCCGTGCGACAAAGTCTTCATGCCCCAAGGACGGGCCCGCCCGACGGCCGCCGACAGCCGGGCGAAAAAAAATCAGCGCGACCCGAAGCGCTGTTTCGCCGCGTCGGTCACCGGCGTGAACAACGCCACGATCGTGCCTTCCGGATCGCGGAACTGAACCGAGCGGTTGCCCCAGGGCATCATCTTCGGCGCGTGCACCACCTGCGCCTTGTCCTGCACGCGCCCGAACGTGGCATCGACGTCGTCGACCATGAATTCGATGATGGCCGTGCGGTTGGCGCCGGGCTCCGCGCTGCCGGGCTGGAACAGCGCGACCGTCTCGGCGCTGCCGATGGCCAGGGTTGCGGCGGGGGTGACGATCTCGGCGAACTGGGGGGCCAGCCAGTCGGCGGCCAAGCCGGTCACCATCTCGTAGAAAGCGACCATGGCCTTGATGTCGGCAGCGATCAGCCGGACGGATGCGAATTTCATGAGGTGCCCTTTCGTTTGGCGCGGAACGAAGGCGTTGTCGCACAGCGCTGCTGACAGCATCATGGCAGCAGCCCGCTGTGGCGGATCCCGCCGGGAGTTGCCATAGTCACTGCCATGTGTGCGATCCCCCTCGGCCGGCCTGCCCGCGCCCTCGTGCTGGTCGGCGGGGGTCATGCCCATGTCGAGGTGCTGCGCCGTTTCGCCCTGCGGCCGGAGCCGGGCTGGCGGCTGACGCTGATCGCCGCGGCGCGCCTGACGCCCTATTCCGGCATGCTGCCCGGTTTCCTCGCGGGCCTTTACCGGCGTGAAGACTGCCATATCGACCTGGCGCCGCTGGCGCGCAGCGCCGGGGCGCGGCTGGTGATCGCGCCGGCGACCGGCCTCGATCCCGCCCAGCGGCTGATCTTTTGCGGCGAACGCCCGCCGCTGCCCTATGACCTGGCGTCGCTCGACATCGGCTCGACCCCGCGGATGGACGATGTCCCGGGCGCCCGCGAGCACGCCCTCGCCGTCAAGCCGATCGACGCCTTCCTCGATCGCTGGCAGGCGGTCGAGGCCAGGCTGCGCGCCCGCGCCCGGGGCCGCGTCGTAATTTCAGGCGCCGGGGCCGGCGGGGTCGAGCTGGCCCTGGCCCTGCGCCACCGGCTGCGCGCGCTGGGCGGCGTCGCCTTCACCCTGGCCACCGGGCCGGACGGCCTGTTGC
>JAEYTW010000327.1 GCA_023433835.1 Pseudomonadota bacterium
GCCGTCCGCCGGCCCGGCCGCGGGCGCCGGGGACAGCGGAAAGGCGCCGCATTCGGCCTCGGCCAATTGCCGGGCCGCAGCCAGTCCGGCCACGGGAAATGTCGCCGTGAAACCGGAACCGTCGGCAAACCAGCCGCGCATCGCTGCGGTCTCACCCTGCTCCAACGCGGCAACCAGCGCCCCGATGGCGCCATCATCGCGGATATTGGCCCAGTTGCCGCTCGGGATCAGGTGGAAATCGATGTCCGACACGGTCAGGACGGGCCGGCGGTTGGGTGCCAGCCGCTCATTGGCCGTGGCGCCGGCCCAGAACCGGTCATCCCGAAGTCTGGCCCCGGGCCGGGCCTGAATGAGAAGGAAGGCCGATCCACTGTCGCGCGACCCCGTCAGCGGCGCGTGGACGCGAAGGATGCACTGTTTGCGATCGCCGCGTCCGGAGGTCTCGACCTCGATCTGGCCGATCTTGCCGAGCGGGGTGACCTTGTTCCTGATCTCGGCCGGCACCCACAGCGATTCGTAGTCGAAATCGAGAACGAGGTCGACGACGAACAGCACCCCGATGATCAGCAGGTAGCCGAGCAGCGAACGGAGCATGCCCCGGGCTCGAACGGATTCCGCGTCTTACTTACAGGCGGTATCGATCGCGTGCTTGGCCTTGGTCAGACCGTCGAGCGAGTAGGTGTCGACGAAATCGGCGCCCTTGGCCGGGCTGCCCTTGGCGACCACGGTCTGGCCCTTTTCCAGCGCGGCCATGATCGCCTTGTCACCGGCGGCATCGCGCGCCCAGGCGCTGTCGTCCTTGGTGAACAGCTTGAACTTGTCCTTGCCGACGGTCAGCTCGGCCTCGGAGGCATCCTTGAGCTTCTGCCCGAAGGAGAAGCTGAGCTCGCCGGTGACCTTGGCCGCCGGCCGGTTGGTCGCCATGAAATAGACGTCGTTGCGCTTGACGCCCTTCGGCGCGCTCTCCTTCGGCCGGCCGACGAAGTAGCAGACCTTCTGCGCGCCCTCGCCGAGGGTATAGGCCTCGTACGCCCCGAACTTGCCGAGCGACTTGGCCTGGCCCTTCGGGGCCTGGGCGAAAGCAGCGGGGGCGAAAGCAGCGGGGGCGAGGATGAAGGCGGTGGCGGCTGCTGCCGCCAGCACACCATAAACGAGACCGGATCGCGACATGGCGCAACGCTCTAGGCTGTGAATATGGCTGTTTCAAGACGGCTGCCCAAGCAGGCACCCGCCCCTCCCTTTCAGTACCCGATTGGCGGAAAGGTTCAAGCCCGGTTTCGCACCCGCGCCCAGACTGGCGGCGCATGACAGCCCTGCGTGGGAGGAAATACGCCGATGACCCTCAGTCTGAACCGCCGCCGCTTCCTGGCCGCAAGCTCGACCGCACTGGCCTTCGCGGCGGCACCGACGCTGGCCAGGCAACCGGTCGCCCGCGACGATCCGTTCGCCGCGCTGGATGCCACCGCGCAGGCCGAGCTGGTGCGCCGAGGCCAGGCCAGCCCCAGGGAATTGGTCGAGGCGGCGATCAGGCGCATCGAGGCGATGAACCCGCTGGTCAACGCCGTGGTCACCAAGACCTACGCGCAAGCCCGGGCGCGGGCCGACGGGCCGGCGGGCGACGGGCCCTTCGCCGGCGTGCCGTTCCTGATCAAGGACCTGATCAGCTATCAGGGCGTGCGCAACACCTCGGGCTCGCGCGCGCTGTTCGGCGCGGTCGGGCAGAAGAGCTTTCCCTTCATCGAGCGGATCGAGCAGGCCGGGCTGATCGTGCTGGGCCTGACCAACACGCCGGAGTTCGGCCTGATCGACACGACAGAACCGCTGTTGTTCGGCCCGTCGGCCAATCCCTGGAATCTCGGGCGGTCGACCGGCGGATCGTCGGGCGGATCGGCCGCGGCGGTGGCCTCAGGGATGGTGCCGTTCGCCCATGCCAGCGACGGCGGCGGCTCGATCCGCATCCCCGCGGCCAATTGCGGGCTGTTCGGGCTGAAGGTCAGCCGCGGCCGCCCCGTCCCCGGCCGCCCGCCGATGCCGGCCGGCATGCCCGACATCTCGGTCAACCATTGTCTCAGCCGCTCGGTGCGCGACAGCGCCCGGTTCCTGTCGGTCACCGAGCAGCGCGAAGGTGGGCCGTTCGCCCCGGTCGGCTTCGTCGCCGCTCCCGGCCCCCGGGGCCTCAAGGTCGCGCTGATCCGGGAGGGCACCAACGGCCGGCGGGCCGAACCCGACATCGATCAGGCGGTGCTGGGTATCGCGAAACTGTGCGAGGGCCTCGGCCATCGGGTCGAGCAGGCCGCCTGGCCGTTCGACGGCAACCGGTTCATGGCGGCCTTCCTCGATGTCTGGTCGGTCCAGGCGGCCGGCGCGGTCGCCGCGGTGTCGAAGGCGATCGGCCAGCCGCCGGGGCCGGCATTGTTCGAACCCTGGACGCTGGGCCTCGCCGCCCACGGCGGCAAGCTGTCGGCCGACCAGGTCGCCCAGGCAGTCGGGGTGCTGAACCGCACGACCGAGGCGATGGAGCAATTCTTCCGGCGCTACGATGTGATGTTGTCGCCGGTGCTGCGCCATCCGGCCAAGCCGCTGGGCGCCCACGACACCCGCCAGCCCTACGACCGGCTGATGGCACTGGCCATCGACAACGTCGCCTATACGCCGGTGTTCAATGCCACCGGCCAGCCGGCGATGAGCCTGCCGCTGGCCTGGACGCGGGCCGGCCTGCCGATCGGCATCCAGTTCGGGGCGGGCCTCGGCCAGGAAGCCCGGCTGCTGGGCCTTGCCTATCAGCTCGAGGCGGCGCGCCCCTGGGCCGGGCGCTGGGCGCCCTGCAGCTATCCGGTGCTCGACGCCTGACGGGTTGATTGCGCGATGGCGCGGCGCCTAAAGTGCCGCGCCATCGGGAGTAGCGCCATCGTGCCAAAGCTTGTCCATCTGATCCGCCACGGCCAGTCGACGTTCAACGCCGCCTATGCCGTCGACGGCATCGATCCCCTGCATTTCGACGCCCGCCTGACCCCGCTGGGGCTGGAGCAGGTCGCCGCCGCGCGGGCCGAGGCCGCGCATCTCGCGCCCGAGCTGATCGTCGTCTCGCCGCTGACCCGCGCGATCCAGACTGCGATCGGCATCTTCGGCGACCGGCCGCTGCTGATCGAGGCGCTGCATCGCGAGCATGGCTATTCCAGCTGCGATGTCGGCCGGGCGCCGGCGCAGCTGGCAGCCGAATTCCCGCACCTCGCCTTCGACCATCTGCCCGAGATGTGGTGGCACCACGGCCCGGATGCCAACGAGCACGGCATCGCCATCGAACCGATCGACAGGCTGACGGCCCGCGTCGAGGATTTCCGCCGCTGGCTGATCGGGCGGCCGGAGCGCGAGATCGCGGTGATCGGCCATGGCACCTTCTTCTGGCACCTGACCGGCGAGAAGTTCGAGAACTGCCAGCGGCGCGTGCTGACCTTCGACTGATTGCTACAAAAGTCCGGCTGCTACAAAAGTCCGCTCATGGTCAGACGGACTTCAGGGCGAACAGGCGGCGGTCGGCCACCGCCGGCCGCGACGGATGCAGGACGATGCCGGCATCGTCGATGTCGATCTTGGCGTCGGGATAGACCGCCATCGCATCCTGCAGGCTTTCGATGAAGCGCATCTTGAAATTGCTCATCCGGCCGTATTCCGGGCCGAACTGCTCCTTGAGCGGCGCCCAGTGGATACGTGCGGACTTTTGCAGCTTCCATAGGCGATAGCAGAGCCAGACATAGGTATCGAGGGCGGCGGACTGGTTGGACAGCGCGCGGATCGCGCGTTCATTGACCGGCACCGGGTGCTTCTTCAGCGCCTCGAAGAAGCTTTCGGTCAGGGTGACCGTGTCGTTCCACAGCCTGGGCTGGCCGGGATCGCGGCTGGGGATCAGGAACATGCCGGAGGTGATGTTTTCCTGGCGGAAGCCCTGCGCCCCGGTATCGCCCTGCCAGCCGATGGTCAGGCGGCAGGCCGAGATGCGGAAGGCCTGTTCCTGGACCTGCTGGTAGGTCTTGCCGCCGTTGGTCACGCCCATCCGCCGCATCCAGTCGAACATCGAGGCGCCGAGCTCGACCTCGCGGCTGTTGGTCTGGATCGCCCGGCTCTGCAGATGCAGCATGATCAGCCGGGCGCGGGCGCCGAAGGGCACGCCGTATTCGACCGGCTCGCCGTTGACGATGATGGCGCCGGGTTCGACCAGCAGCGAGAAGCGGCCGTTCTTGCGAAACCATCGCCTGTTGCGGTCGCCGAGATCGCGATGGGGAAAGCTCGTCACGCAGAAGCCGGCATAGTTGATGCCGAACGAGCCTTCGTCGTCGCCCATCACCTCGAAGGCGAGGTCGACCAGGCGGCGTTCATGCGCATCGCGCGCCCGGGTGCGCGCACCCTCGACGCCATGCTCGACAATTAGTTGGTGGACGTTGGTCATGCCCCTCTCCTCACACTACGTATTGTAGCCAGCGAGGGCAGGCCACCCCCATATCGGACTTCTGAAGCAGGCGGCCAGATGGAAGGTTTATAAGTCTGGTGTTAAGGAGGATTCCTTGAGTCACCCCTGCAAAAGTCCCGTTGAACGCGGGGTTTGGCGCTGCTGAAGTCCGCGGGGCTGCTGCTAAAGTCCGCATCGCGCCGCTGCTGAAGTCCGGGGGGAAAATCCGCCCCGCTACAAAAGTCCGGTGGGCGACTCGGGCCGACTCGGCCCCTCGATTCAAGCCTTGCGCGAATCATAAGTGAATGCTTATGGTTCCTCCATGAGCGATCCCGACGTCTTCCGCGCCCTGGCCGACCCGACCCGCCGCGCCGTTCTCGAACGGCTGATGGCGGCCGAGATGAACGTGACCGAGCTGACCGCGAACTTCGCCGTCTCCCAGCCGGCGATCTCCCAGCACCTCGCCGTGCTGCGCGAGGCGGGCCTCGTCACCGAGCGGCGGGAGGGGCGGCGCGCCTTCTACCGCGCCGACACGTCGGGCCTGCAACCGCTGATCGACTGGGTCGACCGCTACCGCCAGTTCTGGCCCGCGCGCATCGACCGTCTGAAAACCCTGCTCAAGGAAATGGATCAATGAGCGAAAGCGTCATCGTCGACTGCGACCTGGCCGAACCGCCCGAGAAGGTCTGGCGTGCCCTGACCGTGCCCGAGCTGCTGGCCGAATGGCTGATGCCCAACGACTTCGAGCCCCGGATCGGGCACGACTTCACCTTCCGCCCCGAAAAGGGCGCCGACATCGCCTGCGAAGTGCTCGACGTCGAGGAGAACAGGTTGATCCGCTATTCCTGGCGCGAGGAGGACCAGCCGGTCGACAGCATCGTCACCGTCCGGCTGACGCCGCTGACCGGGGGCGGCACGCATCTGCGTCTCGTCCACACCGGCTTCCCGCTGCGGGCAAGCCGCGCCAGCCTGGCCCTGGCGCGGGCCGGCCGCACCATGGCGACGGCGCTGCGGGGGGGCTTGCGATGGGCGGCATGATGAGCCTGGTGCCGATGGTGGTCGAACAGTCGGCGCGCGGCGAGCGGGCGTTCGACATCTTCTCGCGCCTGTTGCGGGAACGGATCATCTTCGTCAACGGCCCGATCGACGACAACGTCTCGGCCCTCGTCTGCGCCCAGCTTCTGCATCTGGAAGCCGAGCACCCGACCAAGGAAATCGCGATGTACATCAATTCGCCCGGCGGGGTGGTGACCTCGGGCTTTGCGATCTACGACACGATGCAATACATCAAGAATCCGGTGGCGACCGTGTGCATGGGTACCGCCATGTCGATGGGATCGTTCCTGCTGATGGCCGGTGCGGCCGGCCATCGCGTCGCCTTGCCCAATGCCAGCATCATGGTCCACCAGCCGTCGGGCGGCTATCAGGGCAAGGTGTCGGACATCGAGCGCCATGTCGACGACATCATCAAGACCAAGCGGCGGCTGAACCGGATCTACGCGAAGCATTGCGGCCGGACCGTGGAAGAAGTCGAGGCGACGCTCGACCGCGACCACTTCATGACGGCCGAGGAGGCCCGCGACTGGGGCCTGGTCGACCACATCTACGAGACGCGGGGCGGGCGGTCCGCCGACGCATAGCGCCGCATGTCGACGCCGGCGCGTTTGCGGCCCCAGCTGCCCGGCCGGGCCTCGAACACGCCGGCGAGCTTCGCATGGCAACTCGGGCAGGTGCCGTCGGGATGCAGGTTCCAGGCGGTCAGCTGATACCAGTCGCGGCCGATCAGCAGCACGCCGCAGTGATGGCAATAGGTGGCGTCCGCCTCCGGGTCGTGCACGTTGCCGACATAGACATGGCGCAGCCCCGCGGCCTTGGCGATGTCGCGGGCGCGGCGCAGGGTGGCCGGCGGCGTGCTCGGCTTGTCCCGCAGCTTGTAGTCGGGATGGAAGGCCGAGAAATGCAGCGGCACGTCCGGCCCCATCGCCTCGACCACCCAGGCCGCCAGCTTACCGATCTCGGCGGGCGAATCGTTGTGGTCGGGGATCAGCAGCGTGGTCAGCTCGACCCAGACATCGGTCTCGCGCGCCAGATAGGTCAGCGTCTCCTTGACCGGCTCCAGCGCGCCGCCGCAGACCTTGGCATAGAAGTCCTCGGTGAAGGCCTTCAGATCGACATTGGCCGCGTCCATGTGCCGGAAGAATTCGATCCGCGGTTCGGGATCGACATACCCGGCCGTCACCGCGACCGCCCTGATGCCCCGGGCGCGCGCAGCGATTGCGGCGTCGACCGCGTATTCCAGGAAGATCACCGGATCGTTGTAGGTGAAGGCGATCGAGCGGCAGCCGAGATCCGACGCGGCCTGGGCGATCGCCGCGGGCGAGGCCGACGCGGCGAGCGTATCCATCTCGCGCGACTTCGACATGTCCCAGTTCTGGCAGAACTTGCAGGTCAGGTTGCAGCCGGCGGTACCGAACGACAGCACCGGCGTGCCCGGCAGGAAATGGGCCAGCGGCTTCTTCTCGATCGGATCGACGCAGAAGCCCGACGAACGCCCATAGGTGGTCAGCACGATCTGGTCGCCCTGCCGGCCGCGCACGAAGCAGAGACCTCGCTGCCCCTCGTGCAGCGCGCAATGGCGCGGGCAGACATCGCACTGGACGCGGCCGTCGGCGCGTCCGTGCCAGTAGCGGCCGGGCACGATGCCCGGCCCCGAGATCGGGGTATCGGCCATGGGGCTGCCTTTCGGGGTTGCCTGGGGCGATGGTAGACCCGGGGAAACGGAATGGCGAAGCCCACGTTCCCCTTCTAGACTTGGTCGAGATCTTGCGGAGGAACGCCATGACCCCAGCCGCCGTGCGACCGGCCGCCCTGGCCGGCGCCTTCTACCCCGCCCGCCCCGATCAGCTGGCGGGCATGGCCGATTTCTACCTGGCCCAGGCGGCCGACAGCCCCTTGCCGGCACCCAAGGCGCTGATCGCGCCGCATGCCGGCTTCATCTATTCCGGGCCGATCGCGGCGCGCGCCTATGCAAGGCTGCGCCCGGGGCGGGCGACCATCCGTCGCGTCGTGCTGCTCTGCCCGAACCACCGCGTCGCGCTGCGCGGCATCGCAGCCCCCGCGGCGCAGGCCTTCCGCACGCCGCTCGGCGATGTCCCGGTCGACCTCGGCGCCCTGTCGGCGCTGGTCGACGGCGGCCAGGCCGTCTGGTCGGACGAGGTCCATGCCCAGGAACATGCGATCGAGGTTCATCTGCCGTTCCTGCAGCGTACGCTCGACGATTTCATGCTGGTGCCGCTGGTGGTCGGCGACGCGGCGCCCAACCATGTCGGCCGCGTGCTGGAGGCGCTATGGGGCGGACCGGAGACGCTGATCCTGATTTCCAGCGATCTGTCGCATTATCACGGCTACGACGAGGCGCGGACGCGTGACGAGCGGACCGCCGCCGCGATCGAACGGCTCGACATTCCAGCCCTGCTGGCCGAGCGCGACAGCGCCTGCGGCCGGCATGCCATTGCCGGGCTGCTGACCCAGGCGCGGCGGCGCGAGCTGGCCTGCCTGCGTCTCGACCTGCGCAATTCCGGCGATACCGAGGGCGATGCCGACCGTGTCGTCGGCTACGGTGCCTGGGCCTTTGCCCCGGCCGACGCCGCCATGCTGGACGCCGGGCGGCGGCGCGACCTGCTGCAGCTCGCAGTGGCCGCGATCGAAGGCGGCCTGGCCGGCCGCAAGCCCGGCCCGGTGCCGCGCGGGACGCTGGCCCCCGAACTTGCCACCTGGCGGGCGAGCTTCGTGACGCTGGAGCGCGAGGGGGCTCTGCGCGGCTGCATCGGCTCGTTGCAGGCCGGCGGCGCGCTGGCCGACGACGTCGCGCGCAATGCCTGGAACGCCGCCTTCGCCGATCCGCGCTTCGGCCCCTTGCAGCGCGCGGAGATGCCTGGACTCGAAATCCATGTCTCGGCGTTGACGCCGCCGGTGCCGTTCCCGGTCACGGACGAGGCCGACCTGCTGGCCCGGCTGCGCCCCGGCATCGATGGGCTGATCCTGGCCGACGGGCCGCGGCGGGCGACCTTCCTGCCGGCGGTGTGGGAGGATCTGGCCGAGCCCCGCACCTTCGTCGACGCCTTGCGACGCAAGGCCGGGCTGCCGGCCGGGCACTGGTCCGACACGTTGCGCTTCGAACGCTATGCCACCGAAAGCTTTGGCGGCCGCATCGACAATTAGGCGGCCGGAAACAACCCGTCCAGCAACAGGCCGAAGCTGGTCTTCAACCGCTCGCCGCCGTCGCCGCTCTCGGCCAGCCATAACGCGGCCTCGTTCAGCGCGCCCGACAACAGGCAGGTGACCGCCTCGGCATCCAGGCCGGGGCGGGGTGTTGCCGCCAGTGCCGCATCGACCCCGCGCCTGAGCGCGCCCATGGCATAGCGGCCGTCGATTTCGCGCCATTGCGCCCAGCCGATCACGGCCGGCGCGTCGATCAGGTAGATGCGCCGGGTCGCCGGCGCCAGGGCCGCGGCAAGGAAGGCTTCCGAGCCACGGCGCAGCGCTGCCAGCGCCGAGGGCGCATCGGTCGCCGCGGCCTCGATGGCAGCGAGAACCTCGGCGGCCACCGTCTCGAACACCACCGCGAACAGTGCCTGCTTGTCGGCGAAATGATGGTAGAGCGCGCCGCGCGTGACCGCGGCGGCACGCACCACCGTCTCGGTGCCGGTGGCGGCGTAACCCTGCGCGGCAAAGGCTTGCCGCGCCGCTGCGATCAGCGCGGCGCGGGTGGCTGCCTGGCGTTCGGCCTGGGTGCGGCGTCGTTGCATACATACATCCTGTATGTTATTAAAAGACATACACTCTGTATGTAAATGCGAAACGGAGGCGCCGCAATGGACCTGTTGGATTGCTATACCCTGATCGTGACGCCGGCCCATCGCGACTGCGCGGCATTCTACCGGCGCTGGTTCGGGTTCGAGACGGTGTTCGAGGCCAGCTGGATCGCAGTGCTGGCCTCGGCCGGCCCGCGGCCCTTCACCATCGGCTTCATGGCGCCGGACCATCCGTCCACGCCGCCCGAGCCCGCGGCGTCGCGGGGCGAGGGTGTGCTGATGACGTTGCAGGTGGCCGATGCGGCGGCGGAATACGAACGGCTGAGGGCGGCGCAGGCGCCGCTCGTCCATCCGCTGACCGACGAACCCTGGGGTCAGCGGCGCTTCGCCTTGCGCGACCCTGCCGGCGCCTGGGTCGACGTGGTCGAGCAGACCACGCCGGCCGAGGGCTGGTGGGAGCGCTATGCCTGAGAGATCAGGCGGAGCCGACGACGGAGAATTCGTCGCGGCCGAAGTGGCTGTAGTATTTCGGCGCGATGCGGGCGACCGGCACCAGGATGAACACGTCGGTCGTGCCGAACTGGTGGTCGATCACCGCGCCGTCGCCGATATAGGCACCGAGGCGGAGATAGGCCTTGATCAGCGGCGGCACCGCATGCAGGGCGCGGCGCAGGTCGAGGCCTTCGGCCGGCAGGCGATCCATCGCCACGTAGCGGTCGTCCAGCGCGCGGATGCGCATCTCGGGCGGCGCCAGGTGATTGTGGTGCAGATAGGACAGCGGCACCGCCAGCGCGTCGGGATCGACGCCCGGCAGGCTGGCGCAGCCGAACATGTAGCTGATCTGGTTCTCGACCATGTAGGTCGTGATGCCGCGCCACAACAGCTGGATCGTGGCGTTGTTGCGGTATTCGGGATGGACGCAGGACCGGCCGAGCTCGAGCAGCCGGCTGCCGGCCTGGGCGGCCAGGCGGTCGATGGTCGGGCGCAGCGAATACTCGCTTTCCGAATAGTACTGCCCATGGCTTTCGGCCAGGGCCTGCGGGAACAGCCGGTAGGTGCCGACGACCTGATCGCCCGGCGGCCGGGTGAGATCGTGAACCATAAGATGGTCGCAGAGCTGGTCGAATTCGTCGAAATCGCGCCCCAACGCCGCCATCGCGGGCGTCGCCTGGGCCGCCATTTCCTCATAGAAGACCTGGTAGCGTAACCGCTGCCCGGCGGCGATTTCGCCGGGATCGCGGGTCAACCGGACGGCAAAACGACCGCCGCCGGCGAGGACGCTCCACCCTTCCGAGCGCGGAGGCAATGGCCGAGTGGATACTGGGGTCATGCTCATCTGGATCATGGATACGGAGTCTAGGGATTGTCCGTGACGATTTCATGTCAGTCAAGTTACCGCTGCGGGGCACGGTGAAAAGCCTGCGGACGGATGTGCCGTAACCCACGAAAATTTCAGGAGAAAACCTTGCCTTCGGCGGCGTTGTGACTAGGCTAACGGCATTAAGCTAATGCTGTTAGGACAGGCCGGCGCCGCATGGCGATACGCAAGCCCGGCCGGCTGCGCAGGCGTCTGAAGGCGTCGGCGCGTCGGCGCCCGACCCGAAATCTGGCCGAACGGCTGGTCGCCGCGGCCATGGCCCTGCTGGCGATCATCCCGCCCCAGGCCCTGTCGCTGCGTTCGGTCGCCAAGGCCGCCGGGGTATCGGAGGCCGCGCCCTATCACCATTTCGCCGACAAGCGCGCGCTCGAGGCCGCGGTGATGGCCGAAGGCTATCGCCAGCTGGCCGCGATGCTCGAAGCCTCGGCCGCGCAGGGGCCGGCGACCGGACCCGACAGCCTGAATGCGATGCTGCGCGCCTATGTCGCCTTCGCGCTGAGCCAGCCCAATCTGTTCCGCCTGATGCGGCGTGAGGAACCGGCCGAGGGCCTCGACGCCAACCCCGATCCGGATCTGGCCGCGGCGCAGGAGCGCGCCTTCTCGGCCTTCTGCCGGGCGCTGGCCGGGCGGCTCGGCGGTGAGCCCGACCCGGACGACGCGCGGCTGGCCTGGTCGGCGATGCGCGGCGCGGTGGCGACGCTGGTGGTGGCCGGCACCACGGCGCCCGATGCCATCGTGCGCTTCCTGGAAGCGGCACTGCCGGCCGGCGTCGGCGCCCTCAACGAGAGGGCCTGAATTTATCCCTATCGCCAGCCGCGGATGAGGAACAGCCCGGCCACCAGCAGCACCACGCCGGCGATGCGCGAGAGGTCGATCGGTTGGCGCGCCAGGCCGAGCAGCCCGAAATGGTCGAGCACGAGCGACATCATGAGCTGGCCGGTGATGACCGCCGCAACCGCCGTGGTAACGCCGAGCCGGGGCGTGGCCGCCAGGGCCGCGGTGACGTAGAGCGCGCCCAGCACGCCGCCCAGCCACTGCCACCAGGGCGCCCGCGCCGCGTCCGCGGCCTCGGGCAGCTTCAGCCGCAGCAGCAGCATGACCGGCACGACGGTCGCGACCGACACGGTCAGCGAGGCAAGCGTCGCCCACAGCGGATGGCCGAGCAGCCGGCCGAGCCCGCCGTTGAGCCCGGCCTGGACGGCGAGCGCCATGCCGCCGGCCAGCGCGAAGAGGAGCCAGCCGGCGGAGGCGTTCACCTGGCGGCGACGCCCTTGAAGCGCAGGAAGGTATCGTAGTCGCGGATATATTCGCTGGCGTCGAAGGCTTCGTCGCACAGCACCATCAGCATCGTCGGATTCTCGAGGTAATCCTGCTCGCCCCAGATGCCCGACGGCATCAGCAGCGCCTCGGAATGCTTGTCGAGCACGGTTTCGTGCCGGTTGCGGCCATCGTCGCAGGTGACGCGCAGGCGGCCCTGCAGGCAGATCAGCAGCTGGTTGCAGGTGATATGGGCGTGGCGGCCGCGGATCGCGCGCTTATGGGCGTCGACGACGAAGACGCGGGCGACGGGATAGGGTACGTGCTTGCCCGATTCCATGATCAGCAGATCGCCGTCGGGATCGTCGACCCGCTGATAGCCGTAGCGCCTGAGATCGGCGACCGTGCGTGCCACGGCGGCGGGGTTGAGTTTCAGCGCGGGGGCGGCGGTCATGGCAGGGTCCTGGTCAGGTCACGGCTGGGCACAAAGATTTGCGCGCGACTGCGGCGCTGATGTGGCGCAGCCGCGGTGTTTCCTCGGCTTTCCCAACTATGGCGCGCCATGGATCGCCCCGGCAAGTGCCGGCGCCGACCTTCGTATTCTTGGCTCTACTTGGCAATTAACCTTACATAAGGTGAATAGATTCACATGTCGACAAATTTATGGCCGCGCGTACAGTTGTAGAGAGAAGGTTTAATCAATGGTGGGGGCCATGGGATTACAACCTAGGGGCGCACAAAACCGCGCAATTCGTCTGATGGGCACGCATTGGATTGCGGCTGCGACACTGGCGATGTTTCTGGCCGGTTGTTCCGGCGTCACCGACACCATCGTCAGACTCGACAAACAAGAGCAGAAACACAAAGACCTGCCGATGGCAATCGTATATGCCGAAGCCGCCAAGGAGAAATACAAGGACGCTCTTTCCAATCAGAGCCGCCTGAATACTTGGACCGGTGCGGCGTTGATTCCCTTGGGTACTGTCGTGCTGGGCATGGCAACCCTGGGCAGCAGCACGACGGCGACGGCCATCGTCGGCCTGACCGGGGCGGGCGCCCTGGGCACCGCTACCTGGCTGCGCAACGCCCCGGCCCAGGCGGCCTATCTTGCCGGCTATACCGCGACCAATTGCGCCATCGAGGCGGTCGTGCCGCTGAACCTGCCGCCAGAGACTATAGCCGACCTGCATACGAATATCGTCGATCTGGCCAACTATTTGCCCCAGCTGAGGGCCGCGATCCAAGCCAAGGCCGGCAGCTCCGGCCCGAATAATGTGCCGCTCGCGGCGGCGGCCGAAAAGGCAGGCACCGATGCACTGGCAAACGGCCGCCTGCTGCTGGCGCAGACAAATCAGGCGGGATCCCTTCTGACCCTCGCGGTCGACCGTATTTCGGCGGAGGTCGACGCGGCCGTGGTCGCCAATCAACCGAGTCTCGCGGCCATTCCAGTGATCCTGGGCGGCCTGGCACAATCGTATGGGCAGTTCACCGGCGCGCCGCTGCCAGCATCGCTGGTGTCGCAGACGTCATCAACGCGCGGCAACGAACAGGCCCTGGATCTCAAACCCTCCCTGGAAGAACTCGCAGCTAAGGTCGCCGATGCGACGATCAGGATTCAGGCCGTCCTCGCCCTGGTCGACGCGACGAGCCCGGCCGCACGGCTGAAGGCCTGCGGCGTCGATCCCGGCAGCATCGTCACCGCGATGACCATCGAGCCGGCCGGCCCGATCACGATCAACCAGGGCCAGCAGCGCGCCTTGCGCATCGAGGGTGGGCAGGAGCCGATCTGGGTCGACGTGCCCGAAGCGCCCAAGGGCCTGTATCTGCGGGCGCGCGGCCCTTGGGGGCGCGACTACCAGATCGATGCGGCCGCCGATGCCCAGCCCGGCACCTTTCAGCTGATCGCGCGCGACAAGGCAGGCAAGACCAGAACGGCGGAAATCAAGGTCGTCGAAACGAAGGCGCCGGTTCGCGCCGCTGGCGGTTCGGGCACGGCCGCGGACGATCCGGTCTTCGGTCGCCGGCCGTTGGCCGAGCGCAAGCAGTTGCAGAGGGCAATCTGCCTGACTGGCAACGACATCGACGGCGTCGGGGGCCCCAGGACGAGTCGCGCCCTGGCGAATTACCGCTCGGCGACACATCGAGACATGGCCGGCCCGCTTACCATGGAGGAGGCCGCGACGCTGCTGAAGGAGGACGAGGCCAGCATCCGGAAACGCTGCATCAGTCAGATCGTTGGCCAGCTGAAGGAGCCGACGGCCGTGATCGTGAGCAAGTCGGGCAGCCAACTCGACCTGATCACGAAGTCGGCGGCGGTCACTGCCGATGGTGGGGCGGTGCGGATCACGTTCGATATCACCGGGCTGAAGCCGCCGGGGTCGGGGGTGATCTTCTGCAGCACGGACATCCGCGCCGCGCTGAAGAAAAAGCTGATAATCACGCTCGACGACCGCGCGCTGCTGGTTCAGGTCGATGATGCGGGCAAGCTGCTGGGCAAGGGGATCGCATCGTGCTGACCAAGACCCGGACGGCGAAGCAAGCCGCGATCAAACCGCCGCGCGATTTCCGGCTGGAAGCCGACGACCGTCGGCGCGCGCAACGCGCCGATACCAGGTTGGCCCATGCCCGCGAGTTGTTCCGCGAGGCTTTGCCGATGGCGCTGAAACGCCGGCTGACGATCGAGATAGCGGACGACCGTGCCGCGGAGCTGCAGCGGGCTTATCCCGATCTGGTTTCGGTCACCGCCGGTTTCCGGCAGCGCCGCAGCGACGGCGGGCGTTCGCAGGTGATCGCGGAAGAACCCTGCGTCGTTTTCATTGTCGCGCGCAAACGCGCGCGCGGCCGTCTGCGCAAGGACGCGGTATTGCCCGTCGAATTGCTGTGCCATGTCGAACACGCGGGAGACAGGCGGCTATGCGCCGTGCCGACCGATGTCGCCGTCGTGCTGCCGCCGCATCGCACCAGGGTGCAGGCCTCGACGCAGCGGATCACCGTCGGCAAGGGCCTGTCGGGGCCCCCGATCGTCGAGGGCGTGGCAGCCTGTTGCGTACTGCATCCCGATGCGCCCAGCCACGCCTATCTGATCGGCTGCAGGCATGTATTCTCGCATGACGACTGGGCCTCTCCGCCCGTTGGCCGCAACGCGGTGCGGCTGACCGGCGGCGGGCCGGACCCCGTTGCCGAAACCTCCCTGATGCTCGCCGGCCGGCTTTCGCCCGACGGTATCAGCTGCGACGTCCATATGGCCCGCATCAGCGACACCGACGGTGCGCGCGCCGCGCTGGCCGGCCCCGCCTTCACCGGCGCCGTGATGCACCGGGCCGAAATTCCCACGACCCTGTACATTCTGACCCCAGAGGGCCCTATCGCGGTGCAGTACGCCCTGGCGCAAAACAGCGGCGCGGTCACGCTGCGCTATAACCAGCCCGGGGGCGGCTACGCCGACATCACCCACGGCGAACTGATCGAGTGCAAGTTCGCGACGGACAAAAAGACCGTATCCGGCCATAGCGGCAGTCCGCTGGCGACGGCACCGGAGGGCGGCCTGCTCGTCGGCATGCATATCGCGGTGGGCGACAACGGGAATGCCTTTGCGATACCGGCCTGGGTGCTGCTGGCGACAGACAGCTACGACCCGGATATCAAATCCGATTTTTGGACGCTCATCGCGCCGAATGCAATTCCGGGACTGCCGGCGCTGCCGGCGGCCGCGGATTTCACCACCCGCTTTACGGCACAATTCCAGACCGGCACCAGCCGGACCCGCGAACAAGGCTTCGCCGCGCTGATCGACTGCTGGGCGATCGAAGGGGACGGCGACAAGGCCAAGCTCGCCTATATCCTGGCCAGTTGCTGGCACGAAACCGGTTACCGGATGGAGCCTGTCCGCGAGACCTTCGCCGACAGCGACGCGCAGGCGATCCAGGCCCTGGACAAGGCCAACCCCGATCGCCCGCCCGCCAAGCGCTATTGGCAGCCGGTCGGGGGCAGAAGCTATTTCGGCCGCGGCCTGATCCAGCTGACGCATCTGCGCAACTACGAAAAGCTCGGCAACGAACTCGACCTGCCGCTCGTCGCGCAACCCGAACTGGCCCTCGATCTCGCGACATCGGCGCGGATCGCGGTAATCGGCATGCGCGACGGGCTGTTTTCGAACAAGCGGCTCGCCGATTATTTCAGCCCCGGCAGCCAGGACTGGATCGGCGCACGCGCCATCGTCAACGGCAAGGACCAGGCCAAGAAGATCGCCGGATATGCCCAGAAATTCCTGGCATGCCTGTAGCACACGGATGCCGTGTCATGCAGAGCGAGGGAATATAATCATAGTATCCAAATCCAAGGCCATATCGGGGGGTATGCCGTGTCATGGATTTCCATTTCCGCAGCGATCGTTCTTGCCCTCATTACACCGCTGACCATCATCGCCGTCCGTCATGAAATCCGCATGCGGCGGATCAGGCTGATCGACGAATTCAACCATCGCTTCAATTTTGCCAACCAGACCGACACCGACGCCCAATCCGCCCCAAAACCAAAGACCGACGCCAATCCATCATTCGAGTTCGTCAAATCCAAATATGCCGCCGACCTGGATCCGCCAAGCCATGGCGCCCCCTCGGTAGATCGCAAGAAACTTCGCGAACTCGATCTTTCCGATCCCGAGGTCGACCGCTACCTGACCGAACTGCGCTGGTATCAGATTCGCAGCAACTGGCGGATCATCCTGGCGTCGATACCGTATACGCTGATCTGTGGACTGGGCTTCCTTATCGTTACCTTGCCCAAGGGCTGCGGCACGGAAACACTCAATCTCTGCACGATCGTCAACCCCACCCTGCTGGCGGTCGGCGGCCTGCCGGCAGGCATGAACATCATGCCCTATTTCGAGCAGGTGATGACCATCGCCGCCATCAGCTTTCTCGGCGCCTACATCTTCACGCTGCGGCTGTTCATCCGGGCCGTTACCACGTTCGACCTGACGTCGATAACGGTGCTGCGTGCGACCGCGCATATCATCATCAGCGTCGTCGGAACGATCCTCATCTGGCTCATGCTGCCCGACCCGGCCATTCCGGCCACGCAGTTGTACGAATCCGTGAAGGGAGAAGCCTTGACGGCCTACACCGTCGCCTCCATCCCGGCTGTCTGGTACGTGCTGGCCTTCGTCTTCGGATTTGTCCCGGATTCGGCGCTGCAATTCGCCTTCGTGAAGGTCTCTCGCTTCAGCAGCTCCATCAAGACCACCGACGGAACCTTCGCCGCCTCGACGCAGTCGATACCGCTGGACGTCATCGACGGCATCGATTTCTTCACGCGGTTTCGCCTCGAGGAAGCGAATATCTTCGAGGTGCAGAACCTCGCCGTCGCAAACCCGATCATGCTCTTCATCGAGACACCCTACGGCATCTACCAGACGATCGACTGGGTGGCACAGGCGCAGCTTTGCACCGTCGTCGGCGCGGAACGTTTCCTACTGATGCGCCAGCACAACATCCGCACCATCTTCGACCTCGAGCGCGCCGTCACCAGCAACAATTCCACGCCTACCTTCCGGCGCTTCGTCGGTAGCCTGCTGCTGCTGCCGACGAAGATCGGCCGCGATATTCTCCAGACGACGTCGAGCCAGTACGTCGCGATCGGCCACACCCAGGCCACCGGACTGGGCCACGCGGAGTTCAGCGCCTTCGTCCTGGAGCTGTTCAATCCCGGCTCCCCCCGGCGGGTACCGCACTTTCGGCCGAAGCCGAGAAAAGTATCAAGCACCTCGTCACGATCATCATCGACGACATTCACGTACAAAGGCTGCGGCAGATCTGGATGACGATCTCCGATCAGATCGGGCCGAAATACATCAAGCTTCCCGACAAGTAGGCTTTCGTGTCACTGCAGCGAGGCGGGCCGCTGCAAACTCTGGGAAAAGGCGGCCAGGCGTCGCGAAATGCCGCGCAGCCGGTCTTCGCCGACATTGGCGAAGGCCATGCGCAGGTACTGGTCCTGGCCGGGGCCGAAGAAGGCGCCGGGCAGGCACAGGACGCCCTGCTGCCGCGCCAGGCCCTGGGCGACGTCTTCGCCGGTGGCCTTGAACGGGTGGCGGACATAGGCGAAATAGGCACCGATCGAGCCGATCGACCAGCCGTCGACCGCGGCGATCTCGGCCGAGAAAATCTCGGCCCGCCGGTTGAAGGTGGCGCGCATCCGGCCGCGCGCCTCGGCCAGCGCCGGCATGGTCTGGGCGATGGCGATCTGGCCCACGCGCGGCGCGCAGATCTGCAACGAGTCCATCACCTTGGTCAGCTGGGCCAGGAAATGCGGGCCGGCCGCCACCGCGCCGATGCGGTGGCCCGGCACCGCGAAGGATTTCGAGAAGCTGTAGAGATGGATGACATGGTCGCGCCAGCCCGACGCGGCGAACAGCCGGTGCGGTGCGCCCTCGTGTCGCGCCGGCAGGAAATCGCGATAGGTTTCGTCGACGACGAGATGGATGCCGCGTTCCGCCGCCAGGCGATGGAAGGCCGACAGGGTGTCGGCGTCGTAGACTGCGCCGGTCGGGTTGTTCGGCGTGATCAGGACGATGGCGCGGGTGCGCGGCGTGATCAGGCCGCGCGCGGTCTCGACATCGGGCACGAAACCGTTGGCGGCCGAACAGGGCAGCGGCACCGCGGTAACGCCCAGCATGTCCAGGGTCATCTGGTAGTTGAAGTACCAGGGCGTCGGCAGGATGACCTCCTCGCCCGCCCGCGCCAGCGTCAGCATGGCCACGAAGAACGCCTGGTTGCAGCCCGCGGTGATGGCGATGTCGGCGGCCTCGACCTCTCCGCCGTAAGTCGCGGCGATGTCCTGGGCCAGCGCCGCCCGCAGGCCGTCGTCGCCGAGGATGGCGCCGTAGCGCGCGGCCTCGGGCGAGGCCGCGGCGGCGGCGAGCGCCTCGAGCAGCACCGGCTCGGGCGGCTGGCCCGGCACCGCCTGCGACAGGTCGATGGC
>JAEYTW010000749.1 GCA_023433835.1 Pseudomonadota bacterium
GGCCGAGGATCGGTTCGCCCGGCCCGGCCTCGACGATCACGCCGGCCCGCATCACCGCGATGCCGGCGGCGTAACGCGCCACCATCGCCAAATCGTGGCTGATCAGCAGGATCGCCGTGCCCTCCTCGCGGGTCAGCGCGACCATCAGGTCGAGCACGTCGCGCTGGACCACGGCATCCAGCGCCGTCGTCGGTTCGTCGGCGATCAGCAGTTGCGGGCGCGGCAGCATCGCCGCGGCCAGCATGATGCGTTGCCGCATGCCGCCGGAAAACTGATGCGGATAGGCCCGCAAGGCAGTTGCAGGATCGGCGATGCCGATCCGGGCCAGCATCGCGAGGATACGCTCCCGCCGCGCCGCCTTCGTACCCCCGCGATGCAGCCGCAGCCCTTCGTCGAGCTGGCGGCCGATGGTCATCGACGGATTCAGCGACGTCATCGGCTCCTGGAACACCATGCCGATGCGACCGCCACGGATGCTGCGCGGCGGCACCGCGGCGAGATCGAGGCCGTCGAAGCGGATGGCACCGGCGCGCCGTTCGATCGCCGGCGGCTCCAGGCCGATGATCGCGCGGGCCAGCATGGTCTTGCCCGAGCCCGATTCGCCGACCAGCCCGACGATCTCGCCGGCCGCGACGGTCAGGTCGGCGGCGCAGACCGGCTGCACCTGCGTGCCGCGCACGGCGAGCGTCAATCCGCGGATTTCGAGCAGGGCGGTCATCGCATCCTCGGATCGAGGCGGTCGCGCAGCGCGTCGCCCAACAGGTTGATGCCGAGCAGCGTCGCCGAGATGCACAAGCCCGGAAAGATGCCGAGCCAGGCGGCCTGGCCGATGAACGGCCGGGCGCCGGCCAGCATGTTGCCCCAGCTGGGCGCCGGCGGCGGCACGCCGAGCCCCAGGAAGCTCAGCGCGCTCTCGGCCAGCAAGGACCAGCCGAACATCGACGAGCCGAGCACGGTCAGCGGCCCCAGGCAGTTCGGCAGGATATGGCGCAGCATCGTGCGCCCTTCCCGGTTGCCCATCACCCGCGACGCCTCGATGAATTCCTTCTCGCGCACCGACAGCACGGCGCCGCGCGTTACGCGGGTCACCGACGGCATGTAGGCCAGGCCCAGCGCCAGGATCAGCCCCGACTTGCCGGCGCCGAGAATGGCGAGCAGGCCAAGGGCGAGCAGGATGCCGGGAAAGGCCAGCATTGCGTCGACCAGCGTCATGACCGCCCGGTCGACCCAGCCGCGCAGATAGCCGGCAACGATGCCGAGCGTCAGCCCGCCGATCAGCGCCAGCGCGACGGCCGCGACGCTGACCGTGACGCTGACCGCCGCGCCGGCCATCAGCCGGCTGAGGATGTCGCGGCCGAATTCGTCGGTGCCGAGCCAGTGCGCCGCCCGTGGCGCGGCCAGCCGCGCGGCGAAGTTCAGCGCCATCGGATCGTAGGGCGTCCAGGCCAGGCCGCAGAGCGCTGCGGCCGCGACCGCGCCGATCAGCAGGCTGCCGGCCAGTGCATTGGCCTTCATAGGGCATTTGCCTTCATGCCGCGACCCGCGGGTCGAACACGGGATAGCAGAGGTCGACGATCAGGTTGACCACGACATAGACCGCGGCGATCAGCAGCAGGCAGCCCTGGATAACCGGATAGTCGCGGGCGAAGATCGCATCGACCAGCAGGCGGCCGAGGCCCGGGATGGTGAAGACCATCTCGATCACGGCGATGCCGGCCAGCAGATTGCCGACCACCAGGCCGATCAGGGTCCAGGTCGGGCCGAAGGCGTTGCGGAAGGCATGGCGGGTGAGCATCGCGCCCTCGGACAGGCCTTTGGCCCGGGCATGGGCGATATAGTCGAGCCGCAGCACGTCGATGGTCGAGGCGCGCGCCATGCGCAGCAGCACGCCGATCTCGTGCAGGAACAACGCAGCGATCGGCAGAACAAGATAGAGCAGCCCGGCGCCGGCGTCGTCGGAGACGGCGACATAGCCGACCACCGGCAACCAGCCGAGGCGCACGCCGAAGACCAGCAGCATGAGAAGGCCGAGCCAGAAGGTCGGCACCGACAACAGCATCGTCGCGCCGCCGATCAGCATCAGGTCGAGCGGCCGGTCCTGGCGCCAGGCCGCGATCATGCCGAGCGGCACGGCGACGAGCGTCGCCCCCGCCACCGCGGTCAGCACGATCCCGGCACTGACCTGGAACCGGTCGAGCATCAGCGGCAGCACGGCCTCGCCCGAGGTGATCGAGCGGCCGAAATCCCCCGCCAGCACATGGCCGAGCCACAGCGCGAACTGCATCGGCAGCGGCTGGTCGAGGCCGAGGCGGGCGCGGGCTTCGGCGAGGCTGGTCGGGTCGGCCATGTCGCCCAGCAGCAGCACCGCGGGATCGCCGGGGATCAGCCGGATCAGCAGGAACACGGCGATGGAGACGATGGCCAAGGTCGGCACCGCCGCGACCAGCCGCGCCAGCACGAAGCGCAGCATGGCTCAGCCCGCAACCCTGGTGCCCCAAAGGCGCGGCTTGCCCTCCCAGGCGCGGAAGCCGGTGATGCGGCGGGCATGCGCCCAGACGGTCGAGCCGTTGTAGAGGATGATCAACGGCGCGTCGGCCAGCATCATCTTGTGCAGGTCATCGAAGAGGACGCCGCGCTTGGCCGCGTCGGCCTCGACCATGGATTGATCGAGCAGCGCCTGCGCCGCCGGGCTGTCCCAGACCTTGCGCGGCTGCTTGTCCTTCGGTCCGGTGAACTGCTCGAACGACAAGGCGGGATCGAGACGCGCCGAGTAGGAGAACGACATCATCTGGTAATTGCCGGCGTTGTAGCGGTCGAGCTGGGTCGCCCATTCCAGCACCTCGATCTCGGCATTGATGCCGGCCGCGCGCAGCATCGCCTGGCCAACCAGTGCGGCCTGGAAGCTCGGCATCGGCGCGCGCTTGTTGGCGATGATGCGGACCTGCTCGCCCTTGTAGCCGGCCTCCTGCAGCAGGCGCCTGGCCCGGGCGGGATCGTAGCCGAAGCTTTCGCGCTGGACCGCGTCGTAATAGGCGGAGTTGCGGAAGACGGCCGAGGCCGAGGCGGTGGAGGTGCCGTCGGAGACGACCCACCCCCACGGGGGGGGGGGGAGGGGCGCCGCGCACG
>JAEYTW010000479.1 GCA_023433835.1 Pseudomonadota bacterium
CGGCAATACCGGGGCGGCGTCGAAGGCGTCAGGCCGCCTGAAGGAGGGTGACCACGGCATCCTCCTGCGTGCCGCGCAGGGTGAAGTGGAGGTGGACCCCCTCGGGCTTGGCCGCGACCACCCGGGCCGAGATCGGGTCGATGCCCGGCAGGGTCAGAATCGCCCGGTCGCCCGGCCGGGCCTCGATGCCCGGCGCGAACTGGGCGCCGCCGATCGACAGGTCGACGACGCGGCCCTGCATCTGGCGGCCGTCGATGGTGATGCCGGCCGGGATCGAGACGGCCACGCGTTCGATGGCGCGGCGGTCGCCCGCGGTCTTGATCGCGTCGAGGAAATGCACGACCTCGTCGCGCATCGCCGACGCCGAGTCGGAGACATGGGCCGAGGCGGTGCCGACGATGCCGGCGGCCGTCTTGGTGCCCACGGCGGCCTCGCGCATGCGGCGGGCGCTCTCCAGCACGTCGGCGACGCTGGTCGAGGCTTCGTTGACGTTGCGCGCGATCTCGCCGGTCGCGGCCGACTGTTCCTCGACCGCCGAGGCGATGGCGAGCGAGACTTCGTGCAGCCGGGCGATCATCGCGCCGATGCCCTCGATGAACCGCACGGCCTCCGCCACCGAACCCTGCACGGCCGAGATCTGGCCGCCGATTTCCTCGGTGGCCTTCGCGGTCTGGCCGGCCAGGTTCTTGACCTCGGTCGCCACCACCGCGAAACCCTTGCCGGCGTCACCGGCCCGGGCCGCCTCGATCGTCGCATTGAGCGCCAGCAGGTTGGTCTGGCCGGCGATGCCCTGGATCAGCTCCACCACCTTGCCGATCGCCTGGGCCGTGTTGGCGAGGTCGCGGATCTTGCCCTGGGCGCCTTCACCCTGCGCCACCGCCTCGGCCGCCATGCCGGCGGAGGCCGCGACCTGGGCACTGATCTCGGCGATCGCGGCGGACAGTTCCTCGCTGGCGGCGGCGACGGTCTGCAGCTTCGACGAGGCCTGGTCGGAGGCGCCGGTAACGGCCGAGGCCTGCACCTCGGTCTCGTTGGCCGACTGGTCGATCGAACCGGAGGAGGTGGCCATCTCGTCGGCCGAGCGGCCGAGCAGGTCGAGCACCCCGGCCATCGCGCCCTGGAAATCGCCGATCAGCCGTTCCATCGCCTGGGCACGGCGGTCCTTGGCGGCACGCTCCTGCTCCTCGGCCGCCGCGCGCTCCTCGCGCAGCCGCTCGCGTTCGGCGGCCAGCGCCTGTTCGCGCTCGGTTTCGGCCGCCTGGCGGCGCCGTTCGGCCTCGGCCTGCGCATGCTCGTCGGCCAGCCGGCGTTCCATGGCTTCCTGGTCGAGGCGACGCTGTTCCTCGGCCAGCTTGCGCGCCATCTCCTCGCCCTGCAGGCGGCCCTTCTCGATGCCGTGTTCGCGCAGCGCCAGCACGGCGCGGGCGATCTCGCCGAATTCGTGGCGGGCATCGACCATCTCGATCTTGGTAGCGTTATCGTCGGCGGTCATCGCACGCAGCGAAACCAGAATCGAATTGACCGGACCGGTGATCGACCGGCCGATCGCCCAGGCCAGCACGATCAGCAGCAGGGCAATGCCGCCGTCGATCGCTGCCGTCTTCAGCATGCGCGCACGGAAGGCGGCATCGACGTCGTCGACATAGATGCCGGAACCGAGGATCCAGCCCCAGGGCTTGTAGGCCTGAACATAGGAAATCTTGGGTTGCGGTTCGGCGGCGCCGGGCTTGGGCCACAGATAGTCGACGAAGCCGGCACCCTTGGAAGCCGACAGGCGCGCGAATTCGACGAACAGCTTCTTGCCCTTCGGATCGGCATAGCTCGACAGGTCGCGGCCGATCAGGTCGGGGGCGAACGGATGCATCAGCAGTTTGGGCTGGGCGTCGGAAATGAAGAAATATTCCTGGCCGTCATAGCGCAGCGCCGACAGCGCCCCCAGCGCCGCCGCCTTGGCCTGATCCTCGCTGATCTGGCCGGCCTTCGCCTGGGCGGCATAATGGTCGACCAGGCTCATCGCGGATTCGACGAGGTTGCGCGTCTTGGCCTGGCGGTCGGCCATCAGCGCCTCGCGCAGCGTACGCGCGCCGTCGAACGAGACCGCGACCAGCGCGATCAAAGACAACACGATGATCACCCACATGCGGGTGGTCAGCCTTATGCCCGACATCATGTCGAAGTGCCTCTCTTCCGATTGTTGGGCGGCAGTCTAAGGGAAGCTTGGGATACCACCGTCGGGCAAATTGCCGCAGGAGGTCGTCCCCATGCGGATCCTTCGCGCAAGCCTTGCGTTGGCCCTCGACAGCAATTGAAGGAGGACAGCATGGACCGCAGGAGCGACCGCCAGCGTCAACAGGAGCAGCAGCATACCGGCCACGGCGTGGATCACACCGACGGCCAGCAGAACACCGGCAACCACAAGAAGCCGGACGCGCCCGAGAAGGCCGTCGACCGCATCGGCGGCACGCGGACGGGCGCGGGCAATATCGAGCGCCCGCAAGACTGACGCTGGCGCGTCCCTATCGTCCTGGGGGGAGGTATCGGCGATGGGCGGCGGGGTGCTGCTCAGTCCCCCACGCGCCGGCGGCGCAGCGAGGCGATGTGCTGCTGCATCGCCTTTGCCGCCGCCGTCTTGTCGCCGCGCACGATGGCGTCGACGATCGCCTCGTGCTCGCGCTTGGTGCGCTCAAGGTCGTCGGCATGGATCAATTGCAGATGCCACAGCCGGGCCGAGCGTTCGTGCAGCGGCCGGATCAGGTCGGCCAGCACCGGGTTGTCGGCCGCATTGGCGATGATGCGGTGAAAGCTGCGATCGGCATCCATGAAATGGGTGCGGTCGCCCCGGCCGGCCATCGTCTCCTGATTGCCGATCAGGGCCTGCAGCTGCTCGATCTGCTGCGGCGTCGCCCGCTCGGCGGCAAGGGCCGCGATATTCGGCTCCAGCGCCCAGCGCGCTTCCAGCAGATGCACCACCTCGTTCATCGAATCGGGGCGCACGATCAGCCCCTTGCGCGGGATGATCTCGATCAGTCCCTCGAGGCTCAGGCGATGCACCGCCTGGTGCACCGGCGTGCGGCCCAGCCCTAGCGATTCGGAAAGCTGGGCTTCCGTAAAAAAATGCCCCGGCCGCAATTGCAGCGTCAGGATCTGGTTCTTGATCCGCTCGTAGGCCTGTTCGGACAGCGAGGGGGCGCCCCGGCTCCGCCCGGTGCGCGGGGCCGGCTGGTCACGCTTGAGGGCCGGTTTTGCCTTGGTCGACATGCTCTCGGAACAACGGTGATCGGGCGCGGCAGCAGTCTATCCCGCCCGGCAGGACGGGCCTAGCCTCTTGTGCATATCTCAAAATATGTTTCTTGAAATGCGCAGTGAAATATCACAGAGTCGACGGACTGGACGGACACATAAGGGGGCAGGGCAGATGCGAAACATGATCTTGCGCGGCGTGCTGGGGGCGGTGGCCGCAATTGGCATCGGGGTTGGCGGCGCCTGGGCGCAACCCAAACCGGTCGACGTCACCTTCGGCCTCGATTTCGTCGTGCTGGGGCGGCATGCGCCCTGGTACGTGGCGCTGGCCAAGGGCTACTACCGCGACGCCGGGCTCAATGTGAAGATCGTCCCGGGCCAGGGTACCGCCCAGGCGATCCAGGCGGTCGAGGCCGACATCACCCAGTTCGCCTTTTCCGACGTGCCCTCGCTGCTGATCGCGCGCGGCCGCGGCGCCTCCTCGGCCAAGATGCTGGCGGTCAATTACCAGAAGGCGCCGTACGCGATCTTCTCGCTCGACCCCGGTGCCAACGTCACCACGCCCGAAGGCCTGAAGGGCCTCGAGATCGCCTCGGGTGCGGGCAGCTTCTCGGCCAAGGTGATCCAGGGCTTCGCCAAGGAAAAGGGCATCGATCCCGCCTCGATCAAGTTCGTCAACGTCGACGGCGCGGCACGGGTCTCGATGCTGCTGGGCGCCAAGGTGCCGGCGATCGAGACCTTCATCTTCGGCGAGCCGGGTATCAGCCGCCGCACCGGCGATGCCAAGCTGCGCACGCTGCTGCTGGCCGATCACGGCCTCGATCTCTACGCCAACGGCATCGTCGCCCGCCAGGCCACGATCCGCGGCAAGCCCGACATGGTGCGCGCCTTCGTCGGCGCCTCGCTGAAGGGCTGGCAGGATGCGCTGGCCAATCCTGAGGAGGCGGCGAAGCTGCAGGCCGGCCTCGTGCCGGGGCTGGAGCCGGCTGCCATCGTCGACGAGATCAAGATTCTCAAGACGCTGGCCGTCACGCCCTATACCCAGGCCAACGGCCTCGGCGCGATCGATCCGGCGCAGATGCGCAAGGCGGCCGACTTCGTCGTCAACACCGTCGGCATCGAGGGCAAGATCCCCGACGTGACCGAACTCTACACGTCGGAATTCATGCCGCAGCCCGCGGTGAAACCGTGACCCTGAAGCTCGAAGCGGCGGCCGATCCCGGCC
>JAEYTW010000761.1 GCA_023433835.1 Pseudomonadota bacterium
CCGGTCGTGTCGCGGCCCCCGCTTCGTTTTGGCGCACTGCCCGCTTCGTTTTGGCGCACTGGCGTCCAGCTTGCCGCCTGCCCGGGCGGTTTCTGCATGGCAGATCCGCGCTGCGCGCATCCATCGATGGCCGGAGCCTCGGCCATCGCTTGCGTTCCCTCGTAATTTTGTCACAGACTGTCAGCGATGCGCTCGGGGAGCGGCCAGGAATACCGGCTTGATTTAGAATCGCTCTAAGTTACATCCTCGTGCATCAGTCCTATGGGTGGGACGCGGTTGAAGGGGAACGACCGCCATGATGTTCGTGTTGGACCGCGTTCTGCGCGGCATCTTTACCAAGGGCGCGTTGACGATCATCGCGCCCTCCGGACGGCGGTACCGCTTTGGCGACGGCCAGGGCAAGCCGATCGTTGCCCGGTTGCGCGACAACCACACCGTGATGCGGCTGATGGTCGATCCGCGCGTGGCCCTCGGCGAAGCCTACATGGATGAAGGCCTGACTTTCGAGGAAGGCACGATCTACGACTTCCTGGACCTCGCCACCGCAAATCTCGGCTGGGCCAACGCGACCAACTGGTTCCAGACGATCTACTACGATTACCTGCGCCCGGCGCTGCGCCGGCTCGAGCAGTACAACCCGATCGGCCGCTCGAAGAGCAACGTGGCCCATCACTACGACCTTTCCGATGCGCTCTACGATCGTTTCCTGGACAGCGACCGGCAATATTCCTGCGCCTATTTCGCCGAGCCTGACGATTCGATCGAAACCGCCCAGGCCCGCAAGAAGCGCCATATCGCGGCCAAGCTGCTGCTGAAGCCCGGCCAGCGCATCCTCGATATCGGTTGCGGCTGGGGCGGCCTCGGCCTCTATCTGTCGTCGATCGCCCAGGGCGATCTCACCGGCGTGACCTTGAGCGAGAACCAGCATGCGGTGGCTAGCCGCCGGGCGATGATCGCCGGCGTCTCCGACCGCGTGCATTTCCTGCTGCGCGATTATCGACTGGTCGAATCGAAGTTCGACCGCATCGTCTCGGTCGGCATGTTCGAGCATGTCGGGATCAACCATTACGGCGAATTCTTCCGCAAGGTCGCCGACCTCCTCACCGAGGACGGCGTCGCCATGATCCACTTCATCGGCCGCGCCGATGGCCCGGGGGCGACCAACCCCTGGATTTCCAAGTATATCTTCCCCGGCGGCTACTCGCCGGCCCTGTCGGAAGTGATGCCGCATATCGAGCGCGCCGGGCTCTACGCGACCGATATCGAGGTGCTGCGGCTGCATTACGCGGAAACGCTGAAGGCCTGGCGGACCCGCTTCATGGCGCAGGTCGACGAGATCGCCAAGATCTACGACCGCCGCTTCTGCCGGATGTGGGAATTCTACCTGGCCGGCTCGGAAGTCACCTTCCGCCATTCAGGCCATGTCGTGTTCCAGATCCAGCTGGCCCGCCGCCAGGATGCCGTGCCGCTGACCCGTGACTACATCACCGAGTTCGAAGCCCGCCACCCGCTGGCCCCGGTCGTCGCCGAGCCGCGCGGCCTGGTCGACGCCGCCGAGTAGCGCTCAGGCCAGGGTGACGACGACGCCCGCATGATCCGACGGCCACAGGCGGCCGGGCGTGCGGTCGGTCGCCAGGTCACCCAGCACGGCGGCGGCGACAGGTTGCATCCCCCGCACAAACACGCCGTCGATCCGGTCGGCCAGGATACCGGGGTGATTGCGCAGATCCTCGGCCTGGCCAGAGGTCGCACCGGCCCCCCGCCCGACCCAGCCGTCGGCGAAGCCGGCCTCGGCCAGCCGCCGCCACACCGGCGACCCCGGCCCCGAATTGAAATCGCCGGCGATGACGACCGGTCCCTCGACATCGGCCGGCCCGGCCAGGATTTCGGCCAGCTGGGGCAGCTGGACTTCCGGTTTGAAGTATTCGAGATGGGTGCAGACCAGCCGCGCCCGCCCGCCCGGGTGGCGGAGGTCGGCAGCGACCCAGCCGCGGTCGATCGGAAAGATCGAGCCGGCGAGCGTCACCTGATGGCGGGTGCCGAACCGTCCGTCCAGCGGGTTGCCGGCCGTGCACCTGCCGCGGCGCACCAGGATGACCACGGCATCCTGCAGCCAGACCCCGTTCCAGCCGCCGTCTCCGGCAGCGAGCGGCAGCCACAGCGGCGGGCCGGCCGACCGCGCCGCGAGGTCATAGTCGAGCCCGCGTTCGGCCAGCGCGGCGGTGACGAGTGCCAGGAAATCGAGGGTTGCCGCCGGCATCCGGCCCGGCGGCCCGGCGGCCCAGCGGAAAACTTCCTGCAGAGCCAGCACGTCCGGCGCGGCCCTGGCCATGCAATCGGCCAGCGCCCGGGCCCGCGCCGTGAAGTCGGTTTCGCCCACCATGGACCACAGACCGGCGACGCGGCCCGGCAGTTCGGCCAGCCCGGCCCCGAAGATGCGGCTGATATCGGCGCCGAGATACAGATTCCAGGTCAGGATTCGCAAGGACGACATCGTCGTCGAGATATCTCAATTCAGCCGCACGATCGCAAGGTTAAGGATCGTGGCGAAGCCGACCCAGGCCAGATAAGGCACCATCAGCCACCCTGCCAGCCGGTCGCGGCGCAGGAACAGCCGCAAGGTCGCGGCGATCGCCACGACCAGCAACAGGATATCGATCAGCGCGGCCTGCGGGTCGCGGCGGCCGAAGAACAGGAACGACCAGGCGAGGTTCAGCAGCAGCTGGACGGCAAAGACCACCAGCGGCAGCGACAAAAGCCGCCCGTCCTGCCGCCAGATCCGCCAGGCCGCCACGCCCATCATGGCGTAGAGCAGGGTCCAGACCGGCGAGAAGATCCAGTTCGGCGGGTTGAACGACGGCTTGTTCAGCGTCGCATACCAGCTGCCGACCGAGGTCGAGGTGGCCCAGCCGCCGAGGGCTGCCACGACGAAGCAGACGACCAGGGCCACGACGAGGCCGAACCAGGGATGGCGGGGAGATGAGGTGTGCATGTCCATGATACGCAAACGCCGGGGGTCCCGGATTTTCTCCCTGTGGATGGAATCGCCGATCGCCTGCGTTGATGCGGCCCTGTTGTCCACAGAACAAAAGCGGGGGACAATGCGAATCGGCGCTTGTACCGGCCGGCTGGCGCGTGCATATAGCCCGGCCTCGATCAGATCACCCGGACCCGAGCATGGCCAGCGTCACCCCGCTGAATCCCGACCCGCAGTCGCCTGTCTACCGCAGCCAGCCCCACAACGTGGAGGCCGAGCAGGCGCTGCTGGGCGCGATTCTCGTGAACAACGAGGCGGCGTCGCGCGTCAGCGGGTTCCTGACGGCGGAGCATTTCTTCAACCTGGCCCATCAGCGGATCTACAGCGCCGCCAGCACCCTGATCGAGCGTGGGCAGATCGCCAATCCGGTCACGCTGAAGGGTATGTTCGACCGCGACGAGGCGCTGAAGGAACTGGGCGGGGCCAGCTATCTCGCCCGCCTCGCCGGCGCCGCGATCACCATCATCAATGTCGAGGAATACGGCCGGCTGATCCATGACCTCGCCGTCCGCCGCGAACTGATCCGCGTCGGCGAATCCATGGTCAACGACGCCTATGACGCCGGCCTCGACGTCGCCGCCGTCAGGCAGATCGAGCAGGCGGAGGCCAAGCTGTTCTCGCTGGCCGAGACCGGCCGGTCGGAAAGCGGCTTCGTCAGCTTCAAGGAATCGATCCGCGTCTCGCTGCAGATGGCCGAGGCCGCGCTGGGCTCGGGCGGCGTCTCGGGCGTCACCTGCGGCCTGCGCGACGTCGACCGGATGCTGGGCGGCCTGCACAATTCAGATCTGCTGATCCTCGCCGGCCGCCCATCGATGGGCAAGACGGCGCTCGCCACCAACATGGCGTTCAATGCCGCGCGCATCTGGCTGGAAACCAACGGCCAGCAGGGTTCGGGCGTCGCCTTCTTCAGCCTGGAAATGTCGGCCGACCAGTTGGCCACCCGTATCCTGTCGATGCAGGCCGAAATCCCGTCGGAAAAGTTCCGCAAGGGCGACATGACCGACGAGGAATTCCAGATGCGCCTGATCCCGACGGCGCAACTGCTCGAACAGGTGCCGTTCTTCATCGACGATACCGGCGCGATCCCGATCTCGACCCTGCGCGCCCGGTCGCGCCGGCTGAAGCGCCAGCACCCCGAGATCGGGCTGATCGTCATCGACTACCTTCAGCTGGTCCGCGGCTCGTCGACCAAGGGCAACGAAAACCGCGTGCAGGAAGTCTCGGAAGTCACGCAAGGCCTGAAGGCGCTGGCCAAGGAATTGAACGTGCCGGTGCTGGCCCTGTCGCAGCTGTCCCGCCAGGTCGAACAGCGCGACGACAAGCGGCCTCAGCTGTCGGATCTGCGCGAATCCGGCTCGATCGAACAGGACGCCGACGTCGTCATGTTCGTCTATCGCGAAGAATATTACGAAATGCGCAAGCAGCCGACGATGGACACGCCGGAGCATTTCGCCTGGCAGGAAAAGATGGAGACGATTCGCGGCCAGGCCGAGCTCGTCATCGGCAAGCAGCGCCACGGGCCGATCGGCAACGTCATCATGAAATTCGAATCCCAGTTCACCAAGTTCTCCGACTACGACGGCGACCGCCGCCCGCATGAGAGCTGAGACGGCCCAGCCCGTCGGCCGGTCCTTGCCGCACTGCAACAACCGCGACGTGTGAAGCCCGATTTTCCAAGGATTTCCGCGGTTCCCGCGGAATTTGACACTAAGATGGCGGGCGGTTAAGGTGCGCCCGCCTTGGCCCGAAGCCCTTCCCCGCTGGGACCCGCACCACGCATGAATCCGTTTGCCGCCGTCGGTCGCGTCGTCCTCGCGTTTTTCGCCGAAACCGGCCGTATCACGCTGTTCACCGCCATGGCCCTGCGCCATTGCGTGACGCCGCCGCTGTATCTGCGCCTGCTCGCCCGCCAGATGATGGTGGTCGGCTATTATTCGCTGCCGGTCGTGGGCCTCACCGCCCTTTTCACCGGCATGGTGCTGGCGCTGCAGATCTATATCGGCTCGTCCCGGTTCAACGCGGAAAGCGCGGTCGCCACCATCGTCGTCATCGGCCTGACGCGCGAGCTCGGTCCCGTGCTCTCGGGGCTGATGGTCGCCGGCCGCGTCGCCTCGGCGATGGCCGCCGAAATCGGCACGATGCGGGTGACCGAGCAGATCGACGCCCTGACCACGCTGTCGACCAACCCGTTCAAGTACCTCGTGGTGCCGCGGCTGATCGCCACCACGCTGGCGCTGCCCCTGCTGGTCCTGATCGCCGACATCATCGGCGTAATGGGCGGCTATCTCGTCGGCATCCACAAGCTCGGCTTCAATGCTGGCAGCTACCTGCACAACACCTTCGAATTCCTCAAGACCCTCGACGTCGTCTCCGGCCTGGTCAAGGCGACCGTCTTCGGCTTCCTGATCGCGCTGATGGGCTGCTACCACGGCTTCCATTCCAAGGGTGGCGCGCAAGGGGTGGGCAAGGCCACGACGGATGCCGTGGTTTCCGCCTCGATCCTGATCCTGGTCGCGAACTATTTCGTGACCGAGCTGTTCTTCGCCCAATGAGCGAGCCCCCGAAGATCGCCGTCGCCGGCGTCCACAAGCGCTTCGGCAAGAAGGTCGTGCTGGATGGCGTCGACCTCGCGGTCGGGCGCGGCCAGTCGCTGGTCATCATCGGCGGGTCGGGCACCGGCAAGTCGGTGTTGCTGAAGAGCATCCTGGGCCTGGTCCGGCCCGACAGCGGCTCGATCAAGGTCGACGGCGTCGAAACCGTCGGCATGTCCGCCTCCGACCGCGAGGAGGTGCTGCGCAAGTTCGGCATGCTGTTCCAGGGGTCGGCGCTGTTCGACTCGCTGAAGGTATGGGAGAACGTCGCCTTCGGCCTGGTCCAGGGCCGCAAGATGAAACGCGACCAGGCCCGCGAGATAGCCATCGAGAAGCTCGGCCAGGTCGGCCTGAGCCCCGAGGTCGGCGAGTTGTCGCCGGCCGAACTGTCGGGCGGCATGCAGAAGCGCGTGGCGCTGGCCCGGGCCATCGCCACCGAACCCGAGATCATCTTCTTCGACGAGCCGACCACCGGCCTCGATCCGATCATGGCCGACGTCATCAACGACCTGATCGTGGCCTGCGCCAAGCGGCTCGGCGCCACCACGCTGTCGATCACCCACGACATGGCCTCGGCGCGCAAGATCGCCGACCGCATCGCGATGATCTACAAGGGCCGCATCATCTGGCAGGGGCCGGTCGAGGATATCGACCGTTCCGGCAACGACTACGTCGACCAGTTCATCCATGGTCGCGCCGAGGGCCCGATCAAGATGGACGTGTTGAAGCCCTGACGGCATGGCCAAGGCCCTGCCCACCTTCGTCTGTCAGGCCTGCGGCGAGGTCTACCGCAAATGGCAGGGCCACTGCACGTCCTGCGGCGCGTGGAATTCGATTGTCGAAGAGGCGGCACGGCAAGCCGTGCCGAAGGGGCTTTCGGCGGCCAAGGGCCGCAGCCTCGACTTCGTCAGCCTCGACAATCACGGCGAGGATCCGCCGCGCCTGGTCGTGGGCATGCCCGAGCTCGACCGCGTGCTGGGCGGCGGCCTGGTCCCCGGTTCGGCCATCCTGATCGGCGGCGATCCCGGCATCGGCAAGTCGACCATTCTCCTGCAGGCGGTGGCCAGGCTTGCCCGCGCCGGCGTGCCCTGCACCTACATCTCCGGCGAAGAGGCGGTGGCCCAGATCGGCCTGCGTGCCCGTCGCCTGGGGCTGGGCGATGCGCCTGTGCGGCTCGCCGCCGCCAACAACCTGCGCGATGTCGTCACCAGCCTCGATCACGGCGGCCCCCCCGAGGTCGTGGTCATCGACTCGATCCAGACGCTTTATGCCGACAATATCGAATCGGCGCCCGGCACGGTGTCGCAGGTGCGCGCGGTCGCCCAGGAACTGATCCGCCTGGCCAAACGCAGCGACCATACCGTCCTGCTGGTCGGCCACGTCACCAAGGACGGCCAGATCGCCGGCCCCCGCGTGGTCGAGCACATGGTCGACACCGTGCTTTATTTCGAGGGCGAGCGGGGCCACCAGTTCCGCATCCTGCGCGCGGTCAAGAACCGCTTCGGCGCGACCGACGAGATCGGTGTGTTCGCGATGACGGATGCCGGCCTCAACGAGGTCGCCAACCCCTCGGCCCTGTTCCTGGGCCAGCGCGAGGCGCCGGTGGCCGGCGCCGTGGTGTTCGCCGGTATCGAGGGCACGCGGCCGATCCTGGTCGAGATCCAGGCGCTGGTCGCGCGTTCGGCGCTGGCCACGCCGCGCCGTGCCGTGGTGGGCTGGGATTCCAGCCGCCTCGCCATGGTGCTGGCGGTGCTGGAGGCACGCTGCGGCGTCGGCTTCTCCGGGGCCGACGTCTATCTCAATGTCGCCGGCGGCCTGACGGTGCGCGAGCCCGCCGCCGACCTTGCCGTCGCCGCGGCGCTGATTTCGTCCTTGACCGATCAGCCTATGCCCCCGCATAGCGTGGTCTTCGGCGAGATTTCGCTCGCCGCCGAGGTTCGCCCGGTGGCCCAGGCGGAAGCGCGGCTCAAGGAGGCGACCAAGCTGGGGTTCACCGACGCCATCGTCCCAACCGGCATGAAGTCGCGGCCCGCGGGCATCGGATTGAGCGAACTTGGCCGGCTCGATGAATTGCTGGCCCTGTTCCCCGGTTCGGCGCAGCTGTTGCGAGAGAAGGACTAATGCAGGATCTCGGCATCAATCCGGTCGACATCGTCGTCCTCGTCATCGTGGTGCTGTCAGGCGCCCTGGCCTTCGTGCGCGGCTTCGTCAAGGAAGTGCTGGCGGTGGTCGGCTGGGTCGGCGCCGCGGTCGCGACCCTGCAGCTGTTTCCCTATGTCCGGCCGATCACGCGCCAGTACATCCAGACCGAGATGCTCGCCGACGGCCTCGCCGGGCTCGGCATCTTCCTGATCACGCTGCTGCTGTTCTCGATTCTCAGCCATTCGATTGCCAAGGGCGTGCGCAATTCGGCCATCTCGGCGGTCGACCGCTCGCTCGGCTTCCTGTTCGGGCTGGTCCGCGGCGGCGTCGTGGTCTGCCTCGCCTATCTGCTGGTCGTCTCGGTGCTGGCGCCGAAGGACCAGCCGGCCTGGCTGCGCAATGCCCGCGTCATGCCGCTGCTCGAATGGGGTACCAGCCGCATCATCCTGCTGGTACCCAACGAATACCGCCCGAACGTCGATCTCGGCGCCAATGCCGGCGACATCCAGGCGCGGCCTCCGGCCGCCCTGCCGCCCGGGCGCATACCTGCCCCACAGCCGGCGCCGGGGGCGACGCCCGCGCCGACGCAAGGCCCGGCCTTGAATCCGCTGCCGACGGCACCAACTGACAAATCCGGGCAAACCGGGTATAAAACCGAAGACCGCCGTGAATTGGAGCAAATCCTGCGCGGCCAGACCCAGTAATTCGAGGATCATGGTAATGAGCGCGACCCCTCGCCGGCTCGCCCATCCCGCTTTTGCCCATCCCTTCATGCGGGCGGAAGGTTGCGACGACGATCACCTGCGCGAGGAATGCGGGATCTTCGGACTCTGGGGCGCCGACCAGGCGGCGGCCCACGTCGCCCTGGGCCTGCACGCGCTGCAGCATCGCGGCCAGGAGGCGGCGGGCATCGTCGCCTATGACGGACGCAGCTTCAACAGCCACCGGGCGCTCGGCCATGTCGGGCCGAATTTCAGCCAGGCTTCGGTCATACAGAGCCTGCCCGGCCATGCCGCGATCGGCCACAACCGCTATTCGACCTCGGGCGACACGCTGCTGCGCAACGTCCAGCCGATCTATGCCGACCTGGCCTTCGGCGGCATCGCGCTCGCCCATAACGGCAACCTGACCAATGCGGTAGCGCTGCGCCGCAACCTGGTCACCCGCGGGTCGATCTTCCAGTCGACGATGGATACCGAGGTCATCGTCCATCTGATGGCGACCAGCCGGTCGCGCAGCGTGGTCGACCGCCTGACCGACGCGCTGGGCCAGATCGAGGGGGCCTATTCGCTGATCGCGCTGACCTCCGAGGCGCTGATCGGCGTGCGCGATCCGCACGGCGTGCGGCCGCTGGTGCTGGGCAAGGTCCGCGACTCCTACGTGCTGGCTTCCGAAACCGTCGCCCTCGACATCATCGGCGCCGATTACGTGCGCGACGTCGAGGCCGGCGAGATGGTCGTGATCTCGAACGAAGGCCTGAAGTCGCAGCGGCCCTTCCCCAAGACCCGGCCCCGGTTCTGCATCTTCGAATACATCTATTTTGCCCGGCCGGATTCGATCGCCGAGGGCAAGTCGGTCTACGACGCCCGCAAGCGCATCGGCGTCGAACTGGCCCGCGAATCGCCGGTCGAGGCCGACGTGGTCATCCCGGTGCCGGATTCGGGCGTACCGGCCTCGCTGGGCTTTGCCCAGGAATCGGGCATCCCCTACGAGCTCGGCATCATCCGCAACCATTATGTCGGCCGCACCTTCATCGAGCCGACCGACCAGATCCGCCATCTCGGCGTGCGGCTGAAGCACAATGCCAACCGCGCCCATATCGCGGGCAAGCGCGTGGTGCTGGTCGACGATTCGATCGTGCGCGGCACCACCTCGACCAAGATCGTCGAGATGGTCCGCGAGGCCGGCGCCGCCGAGGTGCATATGCGCATCGCCTCGCCGCCGACCAGCTATTCCTGCTTCTACGGCGTCGACACGCCGGAACGCTCCAAGCTTCTCGCCGCCACCCACGACGTCGAGGCCATGCGGCAATTCATCAAGGCGGACTCGCTCGCCTTCCTGTCGACCGACGGGCTATACCGGGCGATGGGCGAAGCGGGCCGCAACAACGACCGCCCGCAGTACTGCGACGCCTGCTTCACCGGCGACTACCCGATCCCGTTGACCGACAACGACGAGGTCGAAGGCGGCGGCCGCACTACCCGACTGACCCTGCTGGCCGAACGCGGCCGCTGATCATCTCCGTTTCCCAGGATTGCTACCCTTGACCAAGAAGCTTGAAGGCAAGATCGCGCTCGTCACCGGCGCCAGCCGCGGCATCGGCCGCGCGGTCGCCAAGCGCCTGGCCGCCGAAGGCGCCCATGTCATCGCCCTGGCCCGCACCACCGGCGGGCTGGAGGAGCTCGACGACGAGATCCAGGCGCTGGGCGGCACCGCGACGCTGGTACCCACCGACCTGACCCAGCCGGCCAGCCTCGACGGCCTGGCCATGCCGCTCTACGAACGCTGGGGCCGCCTCGACATCCTGGTCGGCAATGCCGGCATCCTCGGCCGGCTGATGCCGCTGCCCCAGTTCCCGCCCGACATCTGGGAACAGTGCTTCACCGTCAACGTGCATGCCAACTGGCGCCTCCTGCGCGCGCTCGACCCGCTGCTGCGGGCGGCGCCGGCGGGCCGGGCCGTGTTCGTGACGTCGGGCGCCGCCCAGAAGGCACCGGCCTATTGGGGCGCCTATTCGGCCTCCAAGGCCGCGCTGGAAGCGATGGTCCGCACCTATGCCGACGAGGTCGGCGACGTCACCCAGGTGCGCACCAACCTGCTCTCACCCGGCCCGACGCGGACGGGCATGCGCAGCCAGGCCTATCCGAACGAACCGCCGGAGAGCCTGAAGGCGCCGGAGGAACTGACCGATGCGTTCCTTTGGTTGTGTTCGGAAGCCTGCACCCTGAACGGCCAGGTTCTCGACGTGCGCGAGTGGGCGCCGCCGGTCCACTGACCGGAACCGCCTGATGGACGCCGCGTCGATCGCCGGGATCAGCTTTGCCTGCATCTTTGCCGGCGCGCTGGTCGGCATGCTGTTGCGCCCCTACCTGCCGGGCCACCACCTGTCGAAGGAAAGCCTCGACGTCGTCAAGGTCGCGGTCGGCATGATCGCGGCGATGTCGTCGCTGGTGCTGGGCTTGATGACGGCCTCGGTCAAGGGCTCGTTCGACCTGGTGGACCGCCAGCACCGCCTTTATGCCGCCCGGCTGATCCAGCTCGACGATGCCCTGCGCCATTACGGCCCGGGGGCCGCCGATGCGCGGGTCAGGCTGAAGCAGTATGTCGAACGGGTGATCGCGCAGAACGCGGCGGCGGCCGACAACTACCGCGGCTCGATCGAGGACACCACCGCCGGCGACCTGCTCGACGCGGTGAAGGACGACATCGCCGTCCTCGACTTCAAGACCGATGCCCAGCATCGCTTCGGCGGCGAAGCGGCGCGGCTGATCGATGAAATCGTCTCGATCCGCTGGGGCCTGATCGAACAGGCCGGCGGCTCGATCGTGCCGGCCTTCCTGATCGTGCTGATCTGCTGGATCACCGTGATCTTCGTGTCGTTCGGCATGATGGCCGATACCAACGCGACAATCGTCGTCGCCCTGCTGCTATGCGCAGCCTCGATCGCCGGCGCGCTGTTCCTGATCGTCGAGATGGACATGCCGTTCAACGGCATCATCTCCATCTCGTTCAAGCCGCTGGCCGATACGCTCGCGCATTTCAACCGCTGAACGCCCCCCGGCCCCCCCCCCGGGCCCGCGGCGGGCGGGGGCTGTTGGGCGGGGGGG
>JAEYTW010000764.1 GCA_023433835.1 Pseudomonadota bacterium
GCCTCCAAGGGCGGCGGCCGGTTCGGCGCCCGGGCGCGGGCCGTTGCGCTGGTTTCGCCTCTGGTCCTGTTCCTGACGGTGGTGTTCGTGCTGCCGCTCGGCGCCATGCTGTTCCACGCCGTCGACAACCCGGAAGTGCGCCGTGCGCTGCCCGAGACCAGTGCCGTCCTGCGCGCCTGGCGGGGCGACGGCCTGCCGCCGGACGCAGCCTTCGCGAGCCTCGCCCGCGATCTGCGCCGGGCCGACGGCAACGCGGCCGTGGCCGAGGCCGGACGGCGGCTGAACTACGAGGTCGCGGGCTATCGCACGCTGCTGCTCAAGACCGCGCGTCAGCTGCGGACCATGCCGGAAGCACAGAACTGGCGCGAGACGTTGACCGGCATCGATGCGCGCTGGGCCGAGGCCGCGATCTGGGCGGCGATGCGCCGCGCGGCGCAGGCTTTCACGCCTTACTACCTGCTGGCCGCGCTCGACCTGCGGGTCGACGATGCCGGCGATATCGTCCGGGCGCCGGCCGAGGAGCGGCTCTATCTCGACACGCTCGCCCGCACGATGTGGATCGGCATCGTGGTCACCGGCCTCTGCTTCCTGATCGGCTATCCCTTGGCCTATGCGCTGACCGTGCTGCCGCGGCGCCTCGCCGACCTGCTGATGGTCTCGATCCTGCTGCCGTTCTGGACGTCGCTGCTGGTCCGCACCTCGGCCTGGATCGTCGTGCTGCAGAAGGAAGGCGTCGTCAATTCGGCGCTGATGCGGCTGGGGCTGACCGATGCGCCGCTGGGGCTGGTGTTCAACCGCTTCGGCCTCTATGTCGCCATGGTCCATATCCTGCTGCCCTTCATGATTCTACCGATCTACAGCGTGATGAAGGGCATCCCGCCGAGCTACATGCGCGCCTCCGCCTCGCTCGGCGCGCCGCCGCTGCGCGGCTTCCTGCAGGTCTATTTCCCGCTGACACTGCCGGGCGTCGGGGCGGGCGCCCTGCTTACCTTCATCATCTCGGCCGGCTACTACATCACGCCCACCCTGGTCGGCGGGGCGCAGGACCAGATGCTCAGCTATTTCATCGCCTTCTACGCCAACACCACGATCAACTGGGGCATGTCGGCGGCCCTCGGCGCCGTGCTGCTCGCCTGCGTCATGCTGCTCTATGCCACCGTCGGCCGGCTGATCGGCGTCGCCCGCATCGCCGGCATCGAATGAGGCATGCGATGAACCTGCGCCTTTTCCTGATGGGGTTCAGTCTGCTGGCGATGGTCTTCCTGCTGGGGCCGATCGTCGCCATCATCCCGATCTCGTTCTCGTCGGCCGGTTTCCTGTCCTATCCGCTGCCCGGCCTGTCGCTGCAATGGTACGACAAGGTCTTCGCGCCGGTGCCGTGGATGGCGGCCTTGAAGAACAGCCTGATCGTCGGGCTGGGGGCCACGGCCATCGCCACCGTGCTCGGCACGCTGGCCGCGCTCGGCCTGACGCGGCGCGAACTGCCGGGCCGGCAGGCGCTGCTGGCGCTCCTGATCTCGCCGATGATCGTGCCGGTCGTCATCTCCGGCGTGGCGATGTATTTCCTGTTCGCGCATCTGGGCCTGACCGCGACCTTCACCGGCCTCGTCCTGGCCCATGCGGTGCTGGGCGCGCCGTTCGTCGTCGTCACGGTGACGGCGACCCTGCAGAATTTCGACACCACGCTGATCCGCGCGGCCTACAGCCTGGGGGCCTCGCCCTTGCGTGCCTTCTTCACCGTGACCCTGCCGCTGATCCTGCCGGGCGTGATCTCGGGCGCGCTGTTCGCCTTCGTCTTCTCGTTCGACGAGGTCGTGGTGGCCCTGTTCATCGGCGGGCCGGCGCAACGCACCTTGCCCCGGCAGATGTTTGACGGTATCCGCGACAATATCGACCCGTCGATCCTGGCGATGTCGACCCTTCTGGTGATCGTCACCGTCATGATGATGATCGCCCTGTCCCTGTTGTCCAAAAGGAACAAGCGATGACCATGATCGTCACCGGCGGCACCCACGGCATCGGCCGCGCTGCGGTCGAGACGCTGGCCCGGGCCGGCCACCGTGTCGTGCTGACCGGCCGCGACCAGGCCGCCGGGGCCGAGGTGGCCGCGGCCAATCCCGGCGCGGTGTTCGTCGCCGGCGACGTGGCCAGGCCGGAAGACTGCCGGCGCGTGGTCGACGCGGCGCTCGAGATCGGCGGCGGCAAGCTCGCCGGTCTCGTCAACAATGCCGGCATGGGCCGGCGTGTCTCGTTCGCCGCGGCCGAGGTCGAGGATTGGGACGTGCTGATGGACGTGAACGCGCGCAGCGCCTTCCTGTTCACCCGCCATGCCCTGGCGGGTCTGATCGCCGGCAGAGGCGCCGTCGTCAATGTCGCCTCGATCGCCGGCAAGATGGGCGAGGAGGGGCTGGCGATCTATTGCGCCAGCAAGGCGGCGCTGATCGGCCTGACCCAGGCCCTCGCCCTCGAATTCGGCGCCAATGTCCGCTTCAACGCGATCTGCCCCGGCCAGATCGACACCCGGATGATGCAGAAGGTGAAGGACCAGCCGGAATTGCGCGGCCGGCTGGAGCTGCGCATTCCCGCCGGGCGCTTCGGCACGCCCGAGGAAGTGGCCGAGGCCATCGCCTGGCTGTTGTCGCCGCAGTCGAGCTACGTCAACGGCACGGTCTTGAGCGTCGATGGCGGCGAGGCCGCCGGGCTGATGACGCCGCGGGCCTGGCCGCCGACCGGCACCTAATTCTTTTCAGCTTCCTGCGCTTCGAGGTAGGCGATGATGCTTTCCCCGCCGCGCAGGATATCCTGCTCGATGGCCGTGCGTGCCGCGCGGCCGTCGCGGCGGCGCAGGGCCTTCATCAGCGACAGATGTTCCTCGCCGCCGACATAGGTCGGATGCATGTCGGTGTAGAACACGTTGAGGATCGGCCCCATCGAGATCCACAGGCTTTCGATCTGGCCGAGCAGCATGGCCATGCCGGCCGCGCCGTACAGCAGGAAATGGAATTCGCGGTTGCGGGTCATCGCCAGGTCGGCGTTGCCCGCCTTCTCGGCGGTCGCGAACTGCTCGTGCAGCATTTCGAGCTTGTCGATCATCGCCGGCGTCATCCGGCTCGCGGCCATTTCGGCCGCCAAGCCTTCCAGCGCCAGGCGGATGGTGCGGATCTCGATATAGCGCGACAGGGTCAGGTCGGGCACGGTGACGAAGCGCCCCGAGCGCAGCTCCAATGCCTGCTCGCTGACCAGCCTGAGGCAGGCTTCGCGCACCGGCGTCACGCTCGCCCCGATCTTCTCGGCCAGGTCGCGCATCACCAGCCGCTCGCCGGGGCGGAAACGGCCGGCGACCAGCGCATTGCGCAACGACACGTAGGTGCGGGCCGACAGGTTGCCCTGGTCCGGCGGCTCGATCTGCTGTGCCTCGAAACTCATGGAATGCCTTTTCGTCGGGGACGATTCGGTGATCGCCCCCGACTTATAAGATATGCGCTGACCGCTCACCAGCCCCGGCGCTTCAGGTCGGAGAGGATGGTGTCGATGCGATCGAGGCTCTGGTCGAGGATCGCTTCGTCGTGGCTGAGCGACAGATAGAGCCGCTTCAGCGGCAGCGGCTGGCCGATCAGGCGATGGTCGATCATCGCCCGGCGGAAGGCGAGGTCGAGCGCATTGTCGTTGGCCAGGAGATCCTCGTAGCGGCGATAGGGCCCGGTGAAGCAGTAGGCCAGCCAGACCGAGCCGTAGCCCGCGACCTGGGCCGGCAGGCCCAGGCGGTCGATGATGGCGCCGAGGCCGCGGCGCAGGTGATCGCCGAGCGCATGGAGGCGATCATAGGCCCCTGGCTTCCGCATCTCGCCGATCGTCGCCAGCACGGCCGCGAGCGTCGACGGGGTGCCGTTGAAGGTGCCGCCCATGAATACGCCCGATGGCCCGGCCCGGCCGACCCGCTCCATCAGCTCGCGCCGCCCGGCGACGAGGCCGATGGGATAGCCGCTGGACACCGCCTTGCCGAAGGTCGACAGGTCGGGCGTGATGCCGCAGATCGACTGGTAACCGCCCAGCGCATGGCGGAAGCCGGTGATCACCTCGTCGAAGATCAGCACGGTGCCGTGCGCGGCGGTCAGCCGGCGCAAGGCCGCCAGGAACGCCGGCTCGGCCACCACGCAGCCCATGTTATGGGCGATCGGCTCGATGATGATGGCGGCGACCTCGCCGGGGTGGGCCTTCAGGTAATCCTCGACCGCGTCGGCATCGTTATAGGGCAGGATTGCCGTGTGCCGCGCCGCATCGGTCAGCATGCCGTCCGACAGCGGGTCGTAGCGCCCGATCGCCTCCGGCGCCGACTGGGTATTCATCGCGACATAGTCGTGCCAGCCGTGATAGCCGCCCTGGAACTTGATGATGGTCTTGCGCCCCGTGGCGGCGCGGGCCAGCCGCAACGCGTGGTAGGTCGCCTCCGAGCCCGAGTTGCAGAAGGCGACCTGTTCGGCGCCGGGGATGCAACCGATCAGCGCCTCGGCCGCCTCGACCTCGATGTCGCTGACGCCTGCGCCGATCAGGTCGATGCGCCCGGCCAGCGCCGTCACCGCGCGGTGCACCGCCGGCGGGCAATGGCCCAGGAGGTTGGCGCCGAAGCCGCAGTGATAGTCGATATGGGTCTGGCCATCGGCATCGTGGAGGAAGGCGCCTTCCGCCCGCACGAAGGCATAGGGCTGCCCCAATTGGCGGCTGGGGCTGAGCAGCCCGCCGGGGATGACGCGCCGGGCGCGTTCGGTGAGGTCGAGGTTCATGGCGTCTTCCCGGTGATGAACTCGCGCGCGACGGCCGCGATGCCCGGCCCGTCGAGGCGGTAATGGGCGTAGAGATGCGTCGGCGGGGCGATCAGGCTGTATTCGTCCTGGATGCCGTGCCGCTTCAGCGGCGGGGCGCCGCCGGCATCGGCCAGCAGTTCGGCCACCGCGCCACCGAGGCCGCCCAGCACGTTGTGTTCCTCGACCGTCATCAGCCGGCGCGATTTGCCGGCGGCGGCGAGGATCGCCTCGCGGTCGAGCGGCTTGACCGTGTGCATGTCGATGACGCCGACGTCGCGGCCTTCGGCGCGCAGGGCCCTTGCCGCCTCCAGGGTCGGATGCACCATGCTGCCACAGGCGATCAGCGTCAGGTCGGCGCCGATGCCATGGACGATGGCGCGGCCCAGCCGGAAATCGGGCAGGGCATCGTAGACATCGGGATCGCGGCCGCGGCCGATGCGGAAATAGATCGGCCGCTCATGGGTCAGCGAGGCCTTGATCGCCGCCTTCAGCTGCGTCGCATCGGCCGGCGCCACCACGGTCAGGTCGGCGATCGAGCGCATGATGGCGAGATCCTCGGTGGCATGGTGCGAGGTGCCGTAGAAACCGAGCGAGATGCCGGCGTGATGGCCGATCAGCCGCACCGGCCGCGCGCAATAGGCCACGTCCATGCGGATCTGCTCGCAGCACAGGAGCGCCAGGAAGGAGGCGAAGGTGGCGACATAGGGCATGACGCCGACGGTGGTCATGCCGGCGGCGGCCGAGACCATGTTCTGTTCGGAAATGCCGAACTGGATGAAACGGTCGGGATGGCGCTCGGCGAAGCGCACCAGGCCGTTGGAATATTGCAGGTCGGCGGTGCCGGCCGTCACCGGATAACCCGCCGCCACGGCGTCGTTCAGCGCGTCGGCCAGGGCGCCCAGGCCCGGCGTCGTCGCGTTGAGGCCGCGATACTGCCAGGATTGCGGATCGGTCAGGGCGGTCATTGCAGGATCTCCTGGCGCGCGGCGCGCTCGTCGTCGGGGCCGAGATAGCCGAGATGCCAGCCGGGTTCGGTTTCCATGGTGCCGACGCCGCGGCCCTTCACCGTGCGGGCGATGACGCAGGCTGGCCGGGTGCGGGCAGTGTCGGCCTTCAGCCGGCGCAGCAGGCGGGTGACGGCCGCGACGTCGTGGCCGTCGACGTCATGCACGTCCCAGCCGAAGGCGCGCCATTTATCGGCCAGCGGCTCGACGCCCATCACCTCGTCGACCGCGCCGTCGAGCTGGTAGCCGTTGCGGTCGACGATGGCGATCAGGTTGCCGGCCTGGTGATGGCTGGCGGAAAGCGCCGCTTCCCAGACCTGGCCTTCCTGCATCTCGCCGTCGCCCAGCATGACGAAGGTGGTGAAGCGATGCCCGGTGAGGCGGGCGCCCAGCACCATGCCTAAGCCATTCGACAGGGCATGGCCGATCGAGCCCGACGAGAAATCGACGCCCGGCACCTTGCGCATGTCCGGATGGTCGCCCAGCGGATTGCCGAGCCGGGTGTAGCCGTCGAGCAGCTCGGCGGGAAAGAAACCCCAGTCGGCCAGGATCGGATAGAGGCCGACCGCGGCATGGCCCTTACCCATCAGGAAGCGGTCGCGCCCGGGCCATGCCGGCTCGCCACGGCGCAGGGCCATCACGTCATAATAGAGCGCGGCGAACAGCTCGGCGCAGGAAAAGACCGAGGAATAATGGCCGACCTTGGCGATCGAGATCAGCCGGATGGTTTCCAGGCGCACGAACTGCGCCCGCTCACGCAGATGCCCGATCTGCGCGGGCGTCAGGTCTGGTGGTGCTGTGGTCATGGGGCTCTCCCCTCGTTGGTGATGGCTTTTCAAATGATATCTTATAAGTTATAAGTCAAGAAACAACGCGTGGACGGACCGATGAGCAATTCAGGACGGGTGGCCGACATCGCCACCCATCTCCATTCCCAGACCGATCCCCGGGCGCATGAGGCGCGCGGGCCGCTGATCATCACGGGCGGGCAGGGGGCGCGGGTCACCGATGCCGACGGCCGGGAGTATATCGACGGCATGGCCAGCCTGTGGTGCGCCTCGCTCGGTTTCGCCGACGACCGGCTGGCGCAGACCGCCTACGACCAGATGCGGCGCCTGGCCACCTATCACAGCTTCAACCATCGCGTGGCCGAGCCGGCGATCGCGCTGACCGCGGCCCTGGCCGAGATCTCGCCGATTCCCGATCCGAAAGTATTCCTGGCCGGTTCGGGCTCGGAAGCCAACGACACCATGGTCAAGATCGCCTGGGCCTGGAACGTGGCGCAGGGCCGGCTGGAAAAGCGCCGCATCATCAGCCGCCAGGGCGGCTTCCACGGCTCGACCGTGTTCGGCGCGGCCCTGAGCGGCCTGCCGCATATGCATCGCGCCTTCAACCTGCCGACCGCGGACGTTATTTACGCCGGGCGGGCGCATCATTATCGCGACGCGCGGCCCGGCGAGACCGAGGCTGAGTTCGCCGCGCGGCTGGCCGCCGAGCTCGAGGCGCTGATCCTGGCCGAGGGGCCGGAGACGATCGCGGCGATGATCGCCGAGCCGGTGATGGGGGCGGGCGGGGTATTCCTGCCGCCGGCGGATTATTTCCCGCGCATCCACGCGGTGCTGAGGAAATACGACATCCTGCTGCTGGCCGACGAGATCATCTGCGGCTTCGGCCGTACCGGTAGCTGGTTCGGCTGCCAGACCTACGGCTTCGTGCCGGACATGATGGGCGTGGCCAAGGGGCTGTCGGCCGGGCATCTGCCGATCGCGGCCGTGCTGATGTCGGACCGCGTCTACCAGGTGCTGGCCGACCAGTCCCACGCGATCGGCGTCTTCGGCCACGGCTTCACCTATTCCGGCCACCCGGTCACATCGGCGGTCGCGGCCGAGGCGTTGAAGATCTATCGCGAGATCGACATCGTCGCCCTGGCCCGCGCCCGCGGCGCCGATCTCGCCTGCGCGCTGCAGGCGACCTTCGCCGACCATCCGCTGGTCGGCCAGATCCGTCAGGTCGGGTTCCTTGCCGGCGTCGAGCTGGTCGCCGATCGGGCGACGGGCCGTGCCTTCGACGCCGACTTGCGGGTGGGCGCCAGGGTCGAGCGGGCCGCGACCGCGCGCGGCGCCATCATCCGCAACATGGGCGACACGCTGGCCTTCTGCCCGCCCTACGTCATCACGCCCTCCGAGATCGACGCGCTGGTCGAACGCGTCGCCGGCGCCCTCAACGCAGTGTCGAAGGAAATCTGATGGACCTGATCGATCTGGCCGCACTGGTCGCCAAGGGCGAAACCACCGCGGCCGAACTCACCGAAGCCGCCATCGCGCGCATCGAGGCGGTGAACCCGGCCGTCAACGCCGTGATCGTGCCGCTCTACGACGATGCCCGCGCGGCGGTGGCCGCGGGCCTGCCCGCCGGGCCGCTGAGCGGCGCGCCGTTCCTGATCAAGGATCTCTACTGCCACTATGCCGGCAAGCCGACGACCGGGGCATCGGCGCTGCTGACCGAGGCGGTGGCGGCGCAGGACAGCGAGCTGATGCTGCGCTACCGCCGCGCCGGCCTCGTCACGCTGGCCAAGACCAATCTCTGCGAGTTCGGCACGCTGGGCACCACCGAGCCGGTGCTGTACGGCGCGACGCGCAACCCGTGGAACCCGGAGCATTCCGCCGGCGGGTCGTCGGGCGGGGCCGGGGCGGCGGTGGCGAGCGGCATGGTGCCGGCGGCCCATGGCGGCGATGGCGCCGGCTCCATCCGCATCCCGGCCTCGGCCTGCGGCCTGTTCGGGCTGAAGCCGACGCGGGCGCGCATCACGCTGGGGCCGCATCTCGGCGAAAGCCTGATGGGTATCGTCAACGAACATGTACTGACCCGCAGCGTGCGCGACAGCGCCGCCTTGCTCGACGCCACCCACGGGCCGTCGGTCGGCGATCCCTATGCTGCGCCGGCGCCGACGGAAACGTTCCTGGCCTCGACGAAGCGCGAACCCGGCCGCCTGCGCATCGCGCTGACCGAGCATTCGCTGCTCGGCACCGCCGTCGACGACGATTGCGTCGCCGCGGTGCGCGAGACCGCGAAACTCTGTGCCGACCTCGGCCATGACGTGGTGGTCGACGCCCCGCCGCTCGATGCCGAACGCTACGACGCGGCCTATCGCCGCTTCTGGTCGATGACGGCGACGCGCAGCCTGTGGTCGCTTGCAGCCCAGCGCGGCGTGGAGCCGGCGCGGCTGGCCGCCCAGGTCGAGCCGTTCAACCAGTATCTGTTCGAGGGCGGCAGCCGCATTCTCGCCGCCGACTACGTCCAGGACGTCACCTGGTTCCATGGCGTGGGCCGCGATCTCGGCCGCTTCCTGCAGCGCTACGACGTCTGGTTGACCCCGACGCTCGGCTCGGCCCCGCCGCGCCTCGGCCATTTCGACGCAGGCCGGCATGGCGGGCGCGTCGTGATGGATCGCTTCATGCAGTTCCTCGCCTTCACCACCTTCGCCAACATGGCCGGTCTGCCGGCGATGAGCGTGCCGCTGAGCTGGAATGCCGCCGGCCTCCCCGTCGGCAGCCAGGTCACCGGCCGCTACGGCGACGAGGCGACGTTGTTCAGCCTGGCGGCGCAGCTCGAGGCCGCCCGGCCGTGGGGCGGTCTGTT
>JAEYTW010000659.1 GCA_023433835.1 Pseudomonadota bacterium
CATCGGCCACCGCGGCGATCTCGATGCCCGCCTCGGCGAGCGCCAGCGCGGCGTCGTAGGCGCTGTCGTTGTTGGTGACGAAGATCGCGCGCTGGCCACAGGCGACCGCCTGCCGCCGCAGGTAATGCAGGGCCGCATCGGCCAGCATCACCCCGGGGCGGTCATTGTTGGGGAACACAAGGTGGCGTTCGATCGCGCCGGTGGCCAGCACCACCTGGGCCGCCCGGATCTGCCACAGCCGCTGGCGCGCCGGGCCGCCCGGCGGCAGATGTTCCAGCACCGTCACCGCGTTGTGGTCGTAATAGCCGATCGCGGTGGCGCGGGTCAGGATGCGCATCGCGCCCAGGCCGGCGACGAAGCCGTCGACCTCGGCCCCGTCGATGCGCCCGCCGCGCCACAAGAGGCTGCCGCCCAGCTCGGTATCGCGTTCGACCAGCGTGACGTCGAGGCCGGCCGATGCCGCGGCCCGGGCCGCGGCAAGGCCCGCGGGCCCCGCGCCGATCACCAGCACGTCGCAATGGTGATAGCGGCGCAGATAGCGGTCGTGGTCCGGTTCGGTCGTCGGCGGGGCGGGGCCGAGGCCCGCGGCGCGGCGGATATGGGGCTCGAAATAGCGCCAGCCGGGCCACATGAAGGTCTTGTAGTAGAACCCGGCCGGCAGGAAGCGCGAGGCGACGTCGGCCATGGCGCCGAGATCGAAGGCCAGGCTGGGCCAGCGGTTCTGGCTGGTGGCGTAGAGACCTTCCTGCAGCGGGATTTCGGTGGCGCGCAGGTTGGGTTCGGCATGCGCCCCCTCGCCCAGCGTGACCAGCGCGTTCGGCTCCTCCGCGCCGGCGGCCATGATGCCGCGCGGCCGGTGATACTTGAACGAGCGGCCGACGACCGAGACGCCGTTGGCCAGCAGGCCCGAGGCCAGCGTATCGCCGGCAAAGCCGCTGAACCGCCGCTCGTCGAAATAGAAGCTCAGGGGTTGCGACCGGTCGATGCGGCCGCCTTCCGCCAGACGGCGCATCATCAGCTCTCCGCCGGTCGCGGCTGGTCGAAGCGATAGACCGCCGAAATCTCGTGGGTGACGGTGTCGCGCACCAGGCCGAACCATTGGCCACAGCCATGGACATGGCCCCAGCGTTCCGCGTGGCGGCCCTTCGGGTTGGTGCGCATGAACATGTAGTCGGCCCAGGCCGCGTCGTCGACGTCGGGCGCGGGCCTGGCGATATGGCCTTCGCCGCCGCAGACGAATTCGATCTCGTCGCGCGGGCCGCACCAGGGGCAGTCGATCAGCAACATCCGACGAACTCCTAGTGGCTGATGCCGGCGGCGGCGGCTTCGTCGATCATCGCCCCGGTCTCGAAACGCTTGAGCGTGAAGGCGCGGGCGAGCGCATGGGGTTCGTCGCGCGCCACCAGATGCGCCGTGGTGAAACCGCCGGCCGGGATCGCCTTGAACCCGCCGGTGCCCCAGCCGCAATTGAGGTAGAGGCCGGGCTTCGGCGCGCGATCGATGATCGGCGACGAATCGTGGACAACGTCGGTGATGCCGGCCCATTGCCGCATCCAGCGCAGGCGGCTGGCGCCGGGAAACATCTCGATCAGGCCCGAGATCACCGTCTCGACCGTCGGGAAATTGCCGCGCTGGGCGTAGGACGGATAGAGGTCGAGGCCGCCGCCGAACACCAGCTCGCCCTTGTCGGACTGGCTGACATAGACGCCGGTGGCAGGCGAGAGCAGCACGACGTCGAGCATCGGCTTGACCGGCTCGGACACCATCGCCTGCAGCGCGTAGGACGTGACCGGCAGGCGGAAACCCGCCTTGGCCGCCAGCACGCTGGAATGGCCGGCCACCGCCATCGCCACCTTGCCCGCGCGGATCGGGCCCCTGGCCGTGTCGACGCCGACGATGCGGCCGCCTTCCTCGATGAAGCCCAGGACTTCGCAATTCTGGATGATGTCGACGCCGCGGGCATCGGCGGCGCGGGCATAGCCCCAGGCGACCGCGTCATGGCGCGCGATGCCGGCGCGGCGCTGCAGCGCGCCGCCGAGGATCGGGAAACGCGCCGACGGCGTGCAATCCAGCAGCGGGGCCAGCCGCCGGATCTCGTCGGTGCCGATCGCCTCGGCATCGATGCCGTTGACCTGCATGGCGTTGACCCAGGCGGCCATCGCTTCGAGCTCGTGCCGGCTGTGGGCGAGCGTGATCAGCCCACGCTGGCTCAGCATGATGTTGTAGTTCAGCGTGTCCGACAGCCGCTCGTAGAGCCTGAGCGCGAAGTCGTAGAACGCCGCGCTTTCCGGATAGAGATAGTTCGAGCGCACGATCGTCGTATTGCGCCCCGTGTTGCCGCCGCCGAGCCAGCCCTTGTCGACCACGGCGACATTGGTGATGCCGTGCTCGGCCGCGAGATAATAGGCGGTGGCGAGGCCATGGCCGCCGGCGCCGATGACGACGACGTCGTAGGACGGCTTGGGGGCGGGGCTGCGCCAGGCCTGGGGCCAGCGGCGATGGTGGTTCAACCCGTTGCGCAGCAGACTCAGGAACGAATAGCGACTCAACGATCGGGTGCTCCCCTGCGAGGCGGGGGCAGACTATCCCCGGGTCAGCACTCGGTCCAGCGCCGTAACAGGTTATGATAGACCCCGGTGATCTGCACCACCGCCGGGTCGCCCGGCACGGTACGGTTCAGCCGTTGCAACGCGCTGTCGAGATCGAACAGCAGCGTGCGCTGACCGTCGTCGCGGATCATCGACTGGATCCAGAAGAACGACCCGATCCGCGCACCCCGCGTCACCGGGCGCACCTGGTGCAGGCTGGAGGCCGGGTAGAGCAGCATGTCGCCGGCCGGCAGCTTGACCTGCTGCATGCCGTAGGTGTCCTCGACGCAGAGCTCGCCCCCCTCATAGGCATCCGGTTCGGTCAGGAACACGGTCGCCGACAGGTCGGTGCGGACGCGCTGGAACGCGCCGGGCGCCTGGCGAATCGCCCCGTCGATATGGGTGCCGTAGGTCTCGCCGCCTTCATAGCGGTTGAACAGCGGCGGATAGACGCGCAACGGAAGCGCGGCCGAGACGAACAGCTGGTTGCGCTCCAGCGCGCCCATGATCAGGTCGCCCAGCTCGCGGGCGACCGGGCTGTCCTCGGCCAATTGCCGGTTGTTCTTGACCAGGGACGACAGATGGCCGGCCGAGGCCCGCCCGTCGACCCAGTCGGCCTCGTCCAGCCGGCGGCGGCAATAGGCGACCTGCTCCGCGGTCAACAGCCCTGGTATCTGCAGCAGCATCGCAGGTCGCCCCTGGACGGATCAGAACTTGAACGCGGTGGTCAGCAGCACCGTGCGGCCCGCGCCCGGCACCACGTGGCTCGGATGCAGCTGGTCGTAATAGTACTTGTCAAACAGGTTGGTCGCATTGAGCTGCAGCGAGATCTTCTCGGTGACGTCGTATTTCGCCATCGCGCTGAAGGTCCAGTAGCCCGGCGCCGTGCGATAATAACCGGCCGCGTCCGGCGTCGTCGAGGCATAACGGGTGCCGATGTAGTTGGCTCCGCCGCCGACCTGGACCCGCCAGGGCAGCTGGTAGGTGGTCCACAGGGCGAACGAATTGGCGGGGGTATTGGCCAGTTCGCGGCCCACTTCGGCCGGCCGGGTCGACTTCACCACCTTCGAGTTCAGGTAGGTGTAGCCGGCCAGGACCTGCCACTTCTCGGTGATCCGGCCGGTCAGCGCGATGTCGATGCCGTCGACCCGCTGCTTGCCCTGCAGCACGTTGAGCGCCGAATTGTTCGGATCCGGCACCCGGGCATTGGTCTTCTCGGACCGGAACAGCGAGCCCTGCAGGGCCAACTGGTCGTTGAGGAAATTCCACTTCGAGCCGAGCTCGTAGGTCTGGGTTTCCTCGGGGTCGAGGTTGTAGGTCGAGGCGGTGAGCGACAGGGCCTCGGCCGACGGGTTGTAGGAATTGCCGGTCGAGATGTAGATGCTGCCGTCCGGCAGCGGCTTGTAGACCGCGCCGGCCCGCCAGGAGAACAGATTGTTGGTCTGGCTGTACTTGGCGACCGGCGCCACCGCCTGGCTGTAGTCGGTCTTCATCCGGTCGAAGCGGACGCCGCCGATCAGGTCGAACTGGTCGCCCAGATGCGCGGTCTCGATCGCATAGGCCGCGACCGTCTCGGTCGTGGTCTTGACGTTCGACGAGGTCGTCGAGGTCGCGAAGGTGAAGGGCTGGGAGAAATACGGGATCACCAGGTTCGTGGTCGGCACGCCGGTATAGGCGGTGCGCCGCGGGTCCGACGTCTCGCGCTGGGCCTCGATGCCGGTCACCAGGGTGTGGTTGACGAAGCCGGTCTGGAAGCGCGAGGTCAGATCGAGCTGGTTGTCGAGATTGGTCTCGGTCGAATTGACCGTGATCTCGTTGCGCGTGACGTTCAGCGTGTTGAGCGCCGTGCCGGGCCGCGTCGTCGCCGCCACCTGCGGTTCGGTGATGCGGCCGTCGCGGCTGTAGCTGGCATAGCGCAGCTTGTTGGTCAGGGTGAAGGTCTTGTTGATGTCGTAGGCGAAGGTCGCGGTGCCGATATCGGCGCGCGTCTTCAGGAAATCGCCGCCGCTGAAGCCATAGAAATTCTCGCGCCGCACCTGGGCAGGCTTGCCCCACAGCCAGGGCAGGCCGTAGTCGGGGATGTCGTCGGCCTGCTGGTGCAGATAGCTCAAGGTCAGCCGCATGTCGGTGCCGAGGCCGAAGGTCAGCGAGGGGGCGAAGCCGTAGCGCTTGTTGTTGGCGACATCGCGGCCGACCACCTGCGAATCCTGGCCCATCAGGTTCAGACGGAAAGCGGTGCCGTTGCCCAAGCCTTCGATCGGCGCGTTGATGTCGGCGGTGGCCCGCCGCATCTGGCCCGAGCCGACGGTGACGTCGCCGTTCACGAAGGTGCGCAAGGTCGGCAGCTTGGAGACCTGGTTGACCACGCCGCCGGTCGAGCCGCGACCGAACATCAGCGAATCCGGGCCCTTCAGCACCTCGACCTGCTGTAGGTTGAACGGATCGCGATAGTAGCTGCCGAAATCGCGCATGCCGTCGAGGAAGATGTCGTTGCGCGCGCTGAAGCCGCGGATCGTCAGGCCGTCGCCCTGGAACCCGCCCTCGCCGGCCGAGATCGAGACGCCGGACACGTTGCGCAGCGCATCGCGCAGGGTCGTGACCGCCTGGTCCTCCAGCACTTCCTGGCTGATCACGTTGACCGTCTGCGGCGTGTCGAGCAGCGGCTCGGTCATCCTGGTCATCGACGGCATGTCGACCTTGTAGTCGGTTGCCGCCTGCCCCGCCCCTTCGACCGACAACGTCGGCAAGGCGGCGGGCGCCGCCGGCGCCGGTTGCTGTTGCGCCGCAACCGGCGCAGCCGTCGCCGCCGCGATCACCATCCCCATGGCCGTGCCGGCCAACAGGGTCCCCAGGCGCGACTCCGCGCCCTTCCCCATCATCGCTGTCATCTTGATTCCGTCCCCAAACAAGAATGCGATTAACTCTTATTTACGTAACAATCGGAATGCAACGTCCAAATACGAACGACTCTCAAAATCAGTCTCAGCATCATATTTTTCTTGATGCCAGAGTCGAACTTCGATGGGCATCCTGGCGAGAACTTAAAATGAAATTTTAATCATCAATCGTATTCTCATTATAAATTTAGCCATTATACTGGTATATACGTTAGATACTTTCAGTATATACGTAAGAATTACCCATAATATTGAATCCGGTGTCCAATTAACATTACGAATTTCTATGATAAAAACCTAGCCATATGGATTAATTGATATTGATTCTCATAATTTATCTTGCACGGATATCCCTCTCCAGTTTTAAGACTGGTTCGCATTTGCGTTTAATGTGGGGGACAGCCATGACGACCAGCGAGGGCGCGACACACGCGCCGGGCCTTACGGCCGCGAAACTTTTCACCACCACGGCAGCCGGATTCCTGTTCCTGACCGCGACGGCGGTGCAGGCGCAGAACGCCGCGCCGACCACGCCAGCCGCCACCCCGCCCAAGGTGACGCTGCCGGGCCTGTCGATCGAGGGGCAGTCGACCGACAACTACAAGAGCGACTATTCCGAATCGCCGAAGTTCACCGCGCCGCTGCTCGATACGCCGAAGTCGGTGACGGTGATCCCCGAGGCCGTCATCCAGCAGTCGGGCTCGCTGACGCTGACCGACGTGCTGCGCACCGTGCCCGGCATCACCTTCGGGTCGGGCGAAGGCGGCAACCCGGCCGGCGACCGCCCGTTCATCCGCGGCTTCGACGCCCAAACCGACGTCTATGTCGACGGCGTGCGCGACCCCGGCTCGCAGAGCCGCGAAATGTTCGACGTCGAGCGCGTCGAAGTGACCAAGGGGCCGTCCTCGGCCTTCACCGGCCGCGGTTCGACCGGCGGCGCGATCAACATCATCTCCAAGCTGCCGACGCTGGAGAATTTCATGGCCGGCTCGGTCACGCTCGGCACCGATCGCACCAAGCGCTTCACCGCCGACGTCAACCAGACGATCGGCACCGTCGGCGTGCGCCTGAACGGCATGTGGCACGACGCCGACGTCGCCGGCCGCGACGACGTCTTTGTCCATCGCTGGGGCTTCGCCCCGTCGGTCACGCTGGGCCTGGGCAAGCCGACGCGCGTGACGCTCAGCTACTACCATCTGCAGACCAACGACATGCCGGATTACGGCATTCCCTATAACCGCGTCATCTCGGGCAACACGACGGTGCAGACCGGCGGGCCGGCGCCGGTCAGCCGCGACAATTTCTACGGCCTGTTGAACCGCGACTTCCGCAAGACGTCGTCCGACATCGGCACGGCCCGGTTCGAACACGATTTCAACGAGAACCTGACGTTTCGCAACACGACGCGGCTGGGCCTGACCAACAACAACTACATCGTCACCAACCCCGACGATTCCGCCGGCAACGTCGCCAACGGCGAAGTCTGGCGCAACACCAAGAGCCGCAATTCTTCGAACCACTATCTCGCCAACCAGACCGAACTGGTCGGCCGCTTCAACACCGGCTTCATTCGTCACGAATTCCTGGCAGGCCTGGAATTCAGCAACGAGCAGACGAAGAACCGCGCCTATGTCGTCGCGGTCGGCAACTACCGCTTCCCCGGCGCCACGCCCTGCCCGACCATCAATACCGGGCCGGCGACCAACTACAATTGCACCAGCCTCTACAGCCCGAACCCGCACGACCCGTGGACCGGCTCGATCACCAACAACGCGACCAAGACGGTCACGACGACGAACACCGCCTCGGCCTACGCCTTCGACACGCTGAACTTCAGCGAACAGTGGTCGCTCAACCTCGGCCTGCGTTATGACAACTACGACACCCAGGCCCAGACCCAGCCGGCGACCGCCACCTCGTATCTGTCGAACAAGTCGAATTTCCTGAACTACCAGGCGGGCATCGTCTACAAGCCCCGGCCGAACGGCAGCATCTATCTGAGCTATGCCACCTCGTCGAACCCGTCGGGTGAATCGAACGGCGACGGCGCCTCCAACCTGACGCTGACCAACCGCGATCTCGATCCGGAAGAGAACCAGAGCGTCGAACTCGGCACCAAATGGGACGTGCTGGGCAACCGGCTGTCACTGAACGCAGCGGTGTTCTACATGCAGAAGGACAACGCCCGCGTCCAGCTCGACCCCAACACCTACGTCAATGCCGGCAAGCAGAAGGTCAAGGGCTTCGAGGTCGGCGCGGCCGGCCGGATCACCGATCGCTGGCAGGTCTTCGGCGGCTACTCGTTCCTCGACTCGGAACTGGTCAACAACGGCAACTACCTGACCAACGCGTCCAACAACGGCCACGAATTCCCTAACACCCCGCGCCACAGCCTGTCGCTGTGGTCGACCTACGGCATCACCAAGGACCTGACAATCGGCGGCGGCGCCTTCTACACATCGAAGGTCTACGGCAACGCGGCCAACACGCTGTGGATTCCGTCCTACTGGCGCTTCGACGCGATGGCCGGCTATCAGGTGACGCAGAATGTCGCGGTGCAGCTGAACATCCAGAATGTGTTCGACAAGCGTTACTTCGACAAGGCTTACTCGACCCACATGGTCTCGGTCGCCCCGGGCCGGGTGGCCTTGCTGAGCGCGAACTTCAAGTTCTGATGTCCGCGATGTGAGACGTTCCCGCCCCCGGCCATGCGCCGGGGGCATTTTCTTGACGAGGACGTTCGGCCATGATGCTGCAGATTCCCGACCTGCTGGCGCCTGAGGAACTGAGGGCGGTGCGCCAGATCATCGACGCGGCCGAATGGATCGACGGCAACGCGACGTCGGGCGTGCAGTCGGCGATGGCCAAGAACAATCTGCAGCTGCCCGAGGGGTCGGAGGCGGCGCGGCGCGCCGGCGACATCATCCAGGGCGCCCTGGGCCGCAACCCGGTCTTCATGTCGGCGGCCCTGCCGCTGAAGGTGTTCCCGCCGCTTTTCAACCGCTACGGCACCGGCCAGTATTTCAAGACCCATGTCGACAATTCGGTGCGCCACCTGCGCGGCACCGATTTCCGCATCCGCAGCGACCTGTCGATGACGGTGTTCCTGAACGATCCGTCGGACTACGACGGCGGCGAACTGTCGGTCGAGGACACCTACGGCGTCCACCGCGTCAAGCTGCCGGCCGGGCACATGGTGCTCTATCCCGCCTCGAGCCTGCATCACGTCTCGCCGATCACCCGGGGCGAGCGCATCGCCTCGTTCTTCTGGCTGCAGAGCATGATCCGCGAGGATGCCAACCGCGCGCTTCTGTTCCAGCTCGACGCCTCGATCCAGGAACTGGCGCAGGAAAAGGGCCAGGACCATCCGGCGATCGTCCGGCTGACCGGCATCTACCACAACCTGATCCGGCAGTACGCCGACCTCTGATCCCTGCGACATGCTGTCGCGGGACGGCTGGCCCCGCAACCGCTAGGCTCAGCCCCATGATGGGGATCATGGGCAGGACGCGGACGGCCACGGCCGCCGCGGTCGTCATGCTGGCGCTGCTTCTGCAGCTGCTGGTCCCCTTGCCCGTGTCGCGGGCCGAGGCGACGCCGATCTGCACCGCGGGCGGCGTCATCCTGCTGATATCCGAAGATGGCACGCCGCCGGCCGACCATGCCGCCGGCAAGCATTGCCAGCTCTGCCTGCTGCCGCGGGCCGACGCCCTGCCCGGCGGCTGCCCTCTCATGCCAGCCCGCAGCGGGATCACCGCGATCGCCGCCTTGCCGGTGCCGGCGGCCATCGCCCTGCCGCCGGCCGCATTCCCGCCCTACGCCCAGCGCGCCCCGCCGGCCGCCTGACGGTATTCGTCCGCCCGAACCTTCAGCGCGTCTTCTACCGGAGTCTCAATCATGTCCATGCGCAAGGCGCTGGTCGTGGCCTGTGCGGCCGCGATCGTCGCCGCCATCGCCGTCGCGCAACTGCGCCAGGCCGGCATCATCGGCTCGGGCAGCGCCTTGCGCGACGCCGACGTCGGCACCGGCGCGGCCACCGTCGGCGGGCCGTTCGCCCTGGTCGATCCGCAGGGGCGCCAGGTCACCGATGCCGATTTCCGCGGCCGGGTGATGCTGGTCTATTTCGGCTATACCCATTGCCCCGACGTCTGCCCGACCGACCTTGCCGCGATCGGCGAGGCGGTGCGCACGCTGGGGCCCGCGGCCGACAAGCTCGCCCCGATCTTCATCACGCTCGACCCGCAGCGCGACACGCCGGCCGTGATGGGCGATTTCGTGCAACTGATCGATCCGAAGGTGATCGGGCTGAGCGGCAGCGCGGCCGCGACCGATGCCGCCGCCAAGGCCTATCGCGTCTATTATGCGAAGGTCACCCAGCCCGATTTTCCCGATGGCTACGGCATCGACCATTCGGCCTACATGTACCTGATGGGCCGTGACGGCAAATTCCTCACCGTGTTCCGCCACGGCACCGAACCCGATGCCATCGCCGCCGGCATCAAACCCTATCTGTAAGAAAGGATTTCCGATGAAACGTCTTCTGCTCGCCGCTACCCTGATGCTCAGCCCCGCCCTCGCCCAGGCGGCCGACGCGACCCTAGGCCCCCTGCAGGTCGAACAGCCCTGGGCACGCGCCACCGCGGCCAGCGCGCGCAACGGGGGCGCCTATTTCGCCGTCCGCAATACGGGTCCGGCAGGCGACCGGCTCGTCGCCGCCTCGACCACCGTGGCCGGCAAGGCCGAACTGCATACCAATATCGACGACAACGGCGTGATGAAGATGCGCCACGTGATGGCGATCGACGTGCCGGCCGGGGGCGAAGCGGTGCTGAAGCCCGGCGGCTTCCACATCATGCTGATGGACCTGAAGGCGCCGCTGGCCGAGGGACAGCACTTCCCGCTGACCCTGACGTTCGAGAAGGCGGGCCAGGTCACCGTCGACGTCGCGGTGGGCAAGCCCGGCGCGATGGGCCCTCTTCAGCAGTAGCCAATTGCAGTCAATTCGCAATTGCGAAAGCGGCGCATTATCGATATTAAGATCGCACGCCGTCAGCCGCGGGGTTCCCCGCGGCTCTCGGCGTTCAGGCCGCTCGCTGCAATCGGTTCTCATTCGCAGACGGGCCTGCCACTGCGCCAGCGCGAGTTTTTGAGATAATGGATTTTGCCATGTTCCCTGCACGGCCCCAGTCCCGGATCGCCAGTCCCGGTTCTCTGACACGCCGCCTGGCGCAGACCGCGACGATCTGCGCGATCATCGGGATGACCGTGTTGCCCGCGTTCGCGCAGACCACGACGCCGGCCCCGGCCCCCTCGGCGCCGCCCAGCATTCCGTCGCCGGCCCCCGCCATCGCGCCCGCGACACCGA
>JAEYTW010000677.1 GCA_023433835.1 Pseudomonadota bacterium
GTGTAGAAGCGCACGCGGCCTTCCTTGTCGACCTCGCGATAGATTCCCTGGATCTCGACGTCGAAGCCGGGGTACAGGTTGGCCGACCTCTCGAACATGCGGAGATAGTCGAGCATCGGCTTGGCCCGCTCGTCGAGCCGCTCGCCCGGCACGATGCTGGCGATGCCCGGCGGATAGACCACGAACATGGTGGTGGCGATGCGCCCGGCCGCCTCTTCGATCGGCACGTAGTCGACGTTGTTGCGCACCAGCTGACGGACCGCCTCGTGCGGCGCCATGGCGGGCTCGGGCAGGTGCTCGGGCATGAACTGCGCGCGCTGCATCAGGCTGACGTTGCTCTCGCGGAAGAAGGCGTGCATCTCGGCGCAGAGATCGCGCAAACGCCGGCCGGCATAGCGCGCCGGCCGGCGGCGGACGAATTCGCCGATCACGTCCTCGAGCTTCGCGTTCTCGTCGTGCAGCCGCTTGAAGATCACGAGCGCGCTGAGCAGCGTGCCCGCCTTGCTCGATTCGACCCCGGGCGTCATCAGGAAGAGCAGCGAGTTGAGGTCGTTCTTCTCCGGAACGATCTGGTTCTCGCGCAGGTATTGCGCCACCACGGGGGCGGGGATGCCATGTCCGGCATAACCGCCGGTCTCGCGGTCGAAGCCCGGCGTCAGGACGATCAGCTTGTTGGGATCGGTGAACGCGTAACCTGGCGCCACGTGCTTGAATCCGTGCCAGCGCCGCTCCGGGTCGAGTTCCCAGTAGCGTGCGTGGGTCGCCAGATCGTCGGTCGGAACCTCCTCCCAGAGCTGCTCGCGGTCGCCCACCATGACGCGGTTGGGAATGAAGGGCTCGTAGAACCAGCGGCGCGCCGGGTCGCGCTCCTTGTCCTCGAACTCGCGGCGAATGGCGCGCATCTTCTTGCGGATCTCGATGCCGAGGCGAATCGTGTCGTCCCACAGCACTTCGCCCGAACGCCCCTTCATCATCTGCGCGCCGACGTCCAGCGAGGCGAACAGCGGATAAAAGGGCGAGGTCGAGGCGTGCAGCATGAAGAATTCGTTGAAGCGGCGATGCTCGATGCGTCGGCGCTGCCCCTTGATGTGGCGATCCCGGATGTGGATCTGCGAGGCCTGGCTGAAGCTGGCGAGCTGCTTGTGCGCCGACTGGGTGGCGATGATGCCGGGGCTTTCGGGCCCGAGATTCGTGAGGCCCATGGCGAAGCGACCGGCGTAGAGCGGGTGGAACTTCATGAAGCCCGCCCAGGCCTCGTCGAACAGGATGTAGTCGCAGAGATGGCCGATCTTCTCGACGATCAGGCGCGCGTCGTTGATCGTGCCGTCGTAGGTGCACTGCTCGATCACGGCGCCGCGGAACGGCCGCTCGCGCTTCCACGCCTCCTTGTCCTGAACCAGCGGATTGGTGCGGATCTTCTCGCGGATGGCCTTCTCGTCGAGCGCCTCGTGGAAGATCGGCCCGATCAGCCCGTGGGCGTTGCGGTCCGTTTCGAGATAGATGGGGATGCCATTGCCCAGGAACAGCGCGCCGTGATGGGCGGCCTTGTGGTTGTTGCGGTCGAACAGCACGAGGTCGCCTTCCGCGACCAGGGCCTGCAGCACGATCTTGTTGGAGGACGAGGTGCCGTTCAGCACGAAGTAGGTCTTCTCCGCACCGAAGATGGCCGCGGCTTCCTTCTGCGCCTTCAGCGCCGGGCCCTCGTGGACCAGCAGGTCGCCGAGGTCGAGCACGGAATTGTCGAGGTCGTCGCGGAACACCGCTTCGCCCAGATGCTCGACGAAGATCCGGCCGATCGGGCTCCTGTTGTAGAAGATGCCGCCATTGTGGCCAGGGCAGGTCCAGAGCTGGTTGCCTTCCTCGGCATAATCGACCAGGGCGCCGAAGAACGGGGTCTTCAACGTGTCGGCATACTGCTTCAGGCGGCTGGCCAGGTTCTTGGCGATGAAGGCCGGGGTTTCCTCGGCCAGGAAGATGTAGCCGTCGACCTCGCGCATGACGTCGACCGGGATATCCTCCAGCCGCTGGCGGCGCACCAGCACCACGATCGGCATTTCCAGACCGCGCTGCCGCACCAGCGAGATCAGGGCGGCGGCCTTGCCTTCGGGCCCGCGCTTGCCCCAGTCGAGGATCATGCAACCGATGGCGGCATCGGTGCGAATCGCCAGTTCCGCATCCTCGATGCGCCGGGCGCGCACCACCTCGAACCCCAGTTTCTCGACCTCGAGCACGATCTGATTGAGCCGCGCACCCTCCAGCTCGTCGGCCTCGAAGCTCGGCGCGCAGATCAGGAAGTTGAATCGTCGGAAATAATCCATGGCTCGCGGTCTCCCGTGGCTTTCGGCTCAAGGCCTCTCAAACGGTCGACCGACCGCCGGGGATCCTAGTAGCGCCAGAAGATGACAATTTTATTTCACTGGCGCGACAGACCGTGCTTGCCCATGGTTATGACTGGAAACGTCAGGGAAACATCGATGATTCACGTCCTTGCCATCATCACCACCGAGCCCGGCCAGCGCGACGCCGTGCTGGCGCTGTTCAACCAGAACGTCCCCGCCGTCAAGGCCGAGGACGGCTGCATCGAATACGGCGCGGGGACCGACGCCGACGGCCTGGGCGCGTTCCAGACCAAGCTCGGCGATGATACTTTCGTGGTGGTCGAGAAGTGGGAAAGCGTCGAGGCGCTGAAGGCCCATGCCGCCGCCCCGCACATGGCCGCCTATGCCGCCAAGACCAAGGGCATGCTGAAATCCCGCGTCATCCACGTGCTGAACCCCGCCTGATTCGTCGCGGAGGGCCATGACGGACGCCTTCTTCGCCCGGATCCGGGCCTATGCCCCCCTGTCGGCCGAGGCCGAGGGGGCATGGTCCGGGCTGTTGCGGCGCAGGACGCATCGCCGGGACGAGCATTTCGTTGCCGAAGGCGACGTGCCGAAAACCTGTGCCTTCGTGGTCGAAGGGCTGCTGTACCAGCACTACACCGGCCCCGGCGGCGATACCGTCATCAAGTACTTCTTCCCGGAGAACCGGATCGCGGCCTCGGTCAGCGCGATGCTGCTGGGCGAACCCAGCCGCTTCGCGATCACGGCAATCGAGGAGTCGACAGTGCTTGAATACGATTTCGCGGCGTTCAGGCGGCTTGCCGCCGCGTATCCGGACATTGCCGCCTTCTACATCGCCTACATGGAGCGGCACTGGATCATCGAGAAGGAGCCCGACGAGATCTCCTTCCGCCACGACGATGCGATGACGCGCTACCGGGACTTCATGCGCAGGGAGCCGGCACTGCACCGCCGGCTGAAGCAGCATCACATCGCCGCCTGGCTCGGCATCACCCCGGAAAGCCTGAGCCGGCTCAGGCGCGCCATCGCCTATGGCGGGCCGGGGTGATTTGCTACCAAACATCAATGCAGCCCGCGGCAGCCTGGCTACCCTGCTGATCATCGTCGCGAACGGCGCGACGCCCCGACCAGCGGAGATAGCCGATGACCAAGATGATCTTCCTCAACCTGCCGGTGCGCGACCTCGCCGCGGCGACCCGGTTCTACGAAGCCATCGGCTGCACGAGGAACCCGCAGTTCTCGACCGACGAAGCCGCGATGATGATGTGGTCTGAGACCATCACCTTCCAGTTGCTGACCCACGACTATTTCGCGAGCTTCTCGACCAAGCCGATCGCCCCGGCCGGGGTGAACGCGATGCTGATCGCGCTGTCGCAAGGCTCGCGCGAGGCGGTCGATGCGATCTGCGCCGCCGCCGCGACCGCCGGCGGCACGGTGGATCTTCGCCCGCCCCAGGACCTGGGGTTCATGTATCTGCGCACCTTCGAGGATCCGGACGGGCATGTCTTCGAACCGCTGTGGATGGACCCCGCCGCCAGCCAGGCCTGAGGCCGGTCAGTCCAGCCGCCATTTCAGCCGCACGCCCCCGTCCGCGATCGGCTCGAGGGCGGGGATCGCGGCCAGCAGCCGGCGGGTATAGGCGGCCTGCGGCCGGTCGAACACCGCGTCGCGGCTGCCCTGTTCGACGATGCGACCCTGGTGCATGACCACGACGCGGTCGGCGATCTGCTCGACGACGCCGAGGTCATGGCTGATGAACAGGCAGGAAAAGCGGTGGCGGGCCTGGAGGTCGGCCAGCAGGTCGAGCACCTGGGCGCGCACCGTCGGATCCAGCGCCGAGACCGGCTCGTCGGCGACGACGAAGGCCGGCCGGCCGATCAGCGCCCGGGCGATCGCCACCCGCTGGCGCTGGCCGCCCGACAGCTGATGGGGCAGGCGCCGCTCATAGCCCTTCAGCCCGACTTCGTCGAGCATCTCGGCGACACGCGCCGATGCGCCCGAAGCGCCCTGCAGCGCTTCGGCCAGCTGCGCGCCGACGGTCATGCGCGGGTCGAGCGACGAATAAGGATCCTGGAACACCATCTGGCAATTGCGGCGGTAGTCCGGATGATCCGATATCGGCCGGCCGCCATAGCGCACCATGCCGCCTGCAGGGCGCAGCAGCCCCGCCATCACCCGGCCGAGCGTAGTCTTGCCCGAGCCGGAGCCGCCGACCACGGCGACGACCTCACCCGGCACCACCGCGAGATCGATGCCATGCAACGCGCGCGACGGCCTTGCGCGACCCAGCAGGCCCGGCCGGCCGGGATAATCGACGACCAGGCCCCGTACCTCTATCACCGGCGCGCCTTCCGGCAGAGGCCGGGCCGGGCCGCGGCGCGGCAGCGCGCCGAGCAGGCGACGGGTATAGTCG
>JAEYTW010000690.1 GCA_023433835.1 Pseudomonadota bacterium
GCCCGGCCCGGCCGTTGCCATCGGCGAGGCGCCGCCGCTGATGGCGTTCGCCACGGCGCTCGAGGCCGCGCCGGTCGGCGTGCTTGCCCTTGATGCCGCTGGTGTCATCCAGCTCGCCAACCACGCGGCCCGCCGCTTCCTGTCGGCGGCCGAGCCGGTCGGCCAGCGCTTCGACGAGCTGTTGCGGCCCGAGGATCGCAAACCCTTCGCCGAGCGGCTGAAGCGCGCGGGCGGCCCGACCGGCGAGATCGACACGCCGCTCGAGGCGCGGCTGGCTTCCGGCCCCGACCGTGTCGCCCATCTCTTCCTCAGCCGGCTGGGCGAGCCGGGCGAGGGCGCGCTGCTCCACATCATCGACGTCTCCGAGCAGAAGGCGCTGGAAGGCCGTTTCGCGCAAGGCCAGAAGATGCAGGCGGTGGGCCAGCTGGCGGGCGGCATCGCCCATGACTTCAACAACCTGCTGACGGCGATGATCGGGTTCTGCGATCTCCTGCTCCTGCGCCATCCGCCGGGCGACCAGAGCTTCGCCGACGTCATGCAGATCAAGCAGAACGCCAGCCGCGCCGCCAATCTGGTGCGCCAGCTGCTGGCCTTCTCGCGCCAGCAGACCCTGCGCCCGCGCGTGCTCGACCTGACCGACGTGCTGGCCGACCTGCGCAACCTGCTCTCCCGCCTGATCGGCGAGACCATCGAGCTGAAGATGGTGCATGGCCGCGATCTCGGCCTGGTCAAGGTCGACCAGGGCCAGTTCGAGCAGGTGGTGATCAACCTGGCCGTCAACGCCCGCGACGCGATGCTGGAGCAGGGCGGGATCCTGACCATCCGCACCGCCAACTGCCTGCTGACCGAGCCGCTGGAACTGACGCCCGAGCCGGTGCCGCCGGGCGACTGGGTGATGGTCGAGGTGGTCGATACCGGCAAGGGCATCCAGCCGGAAAACCTGACCAAGATCTTCGAGCCGTTCTTCACCACCAAGGAGGTCGGCGCCGGCACCGGCCTCGGCCTCTCGACCTGCTATGGCATCATCAAGCAGACCGGCGGGGTGATCGGAGTCGAAAGCCGGCCGAACGACGGCGCGGCCTTCCGCATCTTCCTGCCGCGCCACCGCCAGCAGGCCGGCGAGACCGTGGCCCCGGTCGACGAGGGCCGCCGCGACAGCCGCGACCTCACCGGCCGGGGCACCATCCTGCTGGTCGAGGACGAGGATGCGGTGCGCACGTTTGCTGCGCGTGCCCTGCGCAACAAGGGCTACATCGTGCTGGAGGCCTCGTCGGGCGAGGGGGCCCTGTCGCTCGCCGCCGAGCAGACCCAGCCGATCGACGTGCTGGTCTCCGACGTCGTCATGCCGGCGATGGATGGCCCGACGCTTGCCCGCCGCATCCTGGCCGAGCGGCCCGACATCAAGATCATCCTGATCTCCGGCTATGCCGAGGATGCCTTCCGCCGCGGCAAGGATCTCGAGTTCAAGTTCACCTTCCTGCCCAAGCCGTTCTCGCTGTCCCAGCTTGCCGCCCGGGTGAAGGACGTGCAGGAGGGCCGCTACTGAAGGGCTGAAGATTCCACTGTATATTCCCTTTGTGTTCCGTGAACGTTCATGGTACAGAATGGCTACCAGCGTTGCCAACCTTGGATCGCCATGGAATAAAGGGAGCCGTCGGATGAGCCAGCTCGCGCTTCGCGTTATCGAAAAGGACACCATGGACAAGACCAAGGCGCTCGACGCCGCCCTCAGCCAGATCGAACGGGCTTTCGGCAAGGGCGCGATCATGAAGCTCGGCGCGCGTACCGCGCTGGAAATCGAATCGATCTCGACCGGCTCGCTCGGTCTTGACATCGCGCTCGGCATCGGCGGCCTGCCCAAGGGCCGCATCGTCGAAATCTACGGGCCGGAAAGCTCGGGCAAGACCACGCTGACCCTGCATGTCGTGGCCGAGGCCCAGAAGAAGGGCGGCACCTGCGCCTTCGTCGACGCCGAACACGCGCTCGACCCGACCTATGCCCGCAAGCTCGGCGTCAATATCGACGACCTGCTGATCTCGCAGCCCGATACCGGCGAACAGGCGCTCGAAATCGCCGACACGCTGGTCCGTTCGGGCGCGGTCGACGTGCTCGTGGTCGATTCGGTGGCGGCCCTGGTGCCGCAGGCCGAACTCGAGGGCGAGATGGGCGACAGCCATGTCGGCCTGCAGGCCCGCCTGATGAGCCAGGCGCTGCGCAAGCTGACCGCCTCGATCGCCAAGTCGAACTGCATGGTGATCTTCATCAACCAGATCCGCATGAAGATCGGCGTGATGTTCGGCAGCCCGGAAACCACCACGGGCGGCAACGCGCTGAAGTTCTACGCCTCGGTCCGCCTCGACATCCGCCGCATCGGCGCGATCAAGAACCGCGACGAGGTGGTGGGCAACCAGACCCGCGTCAAGGTGGTCAAGAACAAGGTTTCGCCGCCGTTCAAGGTGGTCGAATTCGACATCATGTACGGCGAGGGCGTGTCCAAGACCGGCGAGCTGATCGACCTCGGCGTCAAGGCCGGGGTGGTCGACAAGGCCGGCTCCTGGTTCTCGTTCGACAGCCAGCGCATCGGTCAGGGCCGCGAGGCCGCCAAGCAGTTCCTGCGCGAAAATCCCGACATGGCCGCCGCCATCGAGGCCCAGATCCGCGCCAATGCCGGCCAGGTCTCGGCCGCCATCCAGGGCTCGGCCGAGCCCGACGGGGATGCTTCGTCGCCGGATTGAGAATGGCCCTTAGGTCGTTTGGCTTTGGTGGCGCTCTCGGGCGTCACCAAGAGCTTTTACGGTTGTCCGATTAGTAATACACTCCCCTCAAAATAGGGGGTGGTATGGATAACAACATCACTGTTCGTTTTTTCCGAATTCGCCCAAATCATCGAACGGTACCTCCATTTGAGGAAGCGCTCGGACAAATCTTTGCTTCTTCCGTAAGCCCTGTTGAAAGAGAACAGGATGTAGGCTTGGGGGGAGGGAGTGTAATTCTGCGACTCGAAAGATTTGTGCAAGATGGTCAATTTGTTGCGGGAGAAATGGTTCGGCGTCAGACAAGAAATTTCCCCCCTGAAGCAAATGACGATGGGCTTAATCTTTTGCCATTGTCAGATGGGGGTGGATTGGGGCATTGTGCTGCCTTCAGATATAGTATTCCGCTGGGCATAATTGCGATTCAATTCGATAATAGAGCTGTTTCCATGGGTCGAATGCTCGCATATATGCGAGAATTTGACATACATGCTGACTATGCAGCAGATGCGCTGGTTCGTGAAGATTCTTGGGCCCGTTATGGCCGAGGTCAGCCAAGGAAGCTTTCTTTTACTATAGCACAACCTCAAAATCTTGGTGAGGTTGAAGGTAATGTGCATAGTGCTGTCGAATCAAGTCGGCGTTTAGCGGAGCTATATAATGCACCGATTATCACTGTAGAAGTTTCGATGGGGAGGCGGGATGGTCATCTAAATGGAGGATATATACGTAGATTTATTCGGTATTTAACTAGTGATGCTGCCGCCGGTTCAGATGTTAGGAATATTGAAGTTAATGTTAAGCCGGATGATGGTGGGGAGGTAGAAACAATTAATTTCTTAGATGAGCTTTTACGTGTGAAATCGACTCTGGATCTTCCTGATGATGATATAGATCGCAATTATAAAATTAGGAGTAAATTTGTTCGAACTTGTTTTAATGAAAACCTTCCTTATATGAGGGAGGTGTATGGAGATGAGGCATGATCAGGAGGCTGTGGAGATGTAGAGAGCAAATATACCCGTATGTTTTGGGGGCAGCTTTTTTCGTGTCATCAATCTTTTACTCTAATAGTCTCGGAGAATGGGCAAAAAATGTTGATATAGATATATCAGAATTTTTCTCTGCAATGTTTAACGTCGCATCTATTTTGACTGCATTTTTGTTTTCATTTTTTGGAATGTCGATTGCCCCTGGCGGAGGGTTTATAGCAAAGATATTTGGCACAAAAACTTTTAGGTTATTTACAAGATATATTGTGGAATCGCTTATTTTAGGTAGCTCTCTAGCTGTCTTGAGTATTCCTTTTATGGTAGCTGATCTAATCCCCTCTAGTGATTTTAGCTGGCAAATGTGGCTTGCGGCGATTTGGAGTTTTTTTGCTATTTCAGCGATGCTTTCATTTTATCGTGTTGCAAGTGTTTTTGTAATTTGGATTAGAGTAGGAAGTCGGACCTTGCACGCTTCCAATAAAGCGGCGGCTCCTGTTCATGAATAAGGTTGCTCGCGCTAGATGGCGAGAGCTAATGGCGGACCTAGTGGAGGGCTTGGCCATTGAAATACCGCTTCTGGACAGCGCCCGTCCGCCTCAGCTAATAACTGAAGTCTTGTGCCGGCGCTTCCAGGTCGCCCTCGTGCCGGCACCGTCCAAGCCGGGGCGATCGGGTAGGTGCCTATGCAGACCGCGAACGACATTCGCCAGACGTTCCTCGACTTCTTCGTGAAGAACGGCCACGAGGCCGTGGCGTCGAGCCCGCTGGTGCCGCGCAACGATCCGACGTTGATGTTCACCAACGCCGGCATGGTGCAGTTCAAGAACGTCTTCACCGGTGCCGAGACCCGCCCCTACCAGCGCGCCGCCACCGCGCAGAAATGCGTGCGCGCCGGCGGCAAGCACAACGATCTCGACAATGTCGGCTATACCGCCCGGCACCACACCTTCTTCGAGATGCTCGGCAATTTCTCGTTCGGCGATTATTTCAAGGATCGCGCGATCGAGCTGGCCTGGAACCTGATCACCAAAGAGTTCGGCCTGCCCAAGGACAAGCTCTCGGTCACGGTCTACCATACCGACGACCAGGCTTTCGATTTGTGGAAGAAGATCGCCGGCCTGCCCGACGAGCGCATCATCCGCATCCCGACCTCGGACAATTTCTGGGCGATGGGCGATACCGGCCCCTGCGGCCCGTGCTCGGAAATCTTCTACGACCACGGCCCCTCGATCCCCGGCGGCCCGCCCGGCTCGCCCGACCAGGACGGGGACCGCTTCATCGAGATCTGGAACCTCGTGTTCATGCAGTTCGAGCAGATCACGAAGGAACAGCGCGTCGACCTGCCCAAGCCCTCGATCGATACCGGCATGGGGCTCGAGCGCCTGGCCGCCGTGCTCCAGGGCAAGCACGACAATTACGACATCGACCTGATGCGCGCGCTGATCGAGGCGTCGGCCGATGCCGCCCATGTCGCCGCCGACGGGCCCTTCAAGGTCAGCCATCGCGTCATCGCCGACCATCTGCGCTCGTCCTGCTTCCTGCTGGCCGACGGCGTGATGCCGTCGAACGAGGGTCGCGGCTACGTCCTGCGCCGCATCATGCGCCGCGCGATGCGCCATGCCCATCTGATGGGCTGCCGCGAACCGTTGATGTGGCGCCTGGTGCCGGCGCTGGTCCAGCAGATGGGCCGGGCCTATCCCGAGCTTGGCCGCGCCGAGGCGCTGATCAAGGAAACCCTGAAGCTCGAGGAAACCCGCTTCAAGCAGACGCTGGAGCGTGGCCTCCACCTGCTCGACGAGGAAGTCCAGAAACTGCCGGAAGGCGGGACGCTGGCCGGCGAGGTCGCCTTCAAGCTCTACGACACCTACGGCTTCCCGCTCGACCTGACCCAGGATGCGCTGCGCGGCAAGGGCATGTCGGTCGATACCGACGGCTTCACTGCCGCGATGGCGCGCCAGAAGGCCGAGGCCCGCAGGAACTGGGCGGGCTCGGGCGAGGCGGCGACCGAAACCGTGTGGTTCGAGACCCGCGAGGATGTCGGCGCCTCGGAATTCCTCGGCTACGACACCGAAAGCGCCGAGGGCCAGGTCGTCGCCCTGGTGGTCGACGGCAAGCGCGTCAACGAGGCGGCCGACGGTGCCGAGGTCGCGGTCATCCTGAACCAGACCCCGTTCTACGGCGAATCCGGCGGCCAGGCCGGCGATACCGGCAAGATCATTGTCGGGCCGGTCACGGTGGCCGTCGCGGATACCCAGAAGAAGCTCGGCGATCTCGTCGTCCACCGCGGCAAGGTCGCGGGCGGCACGTTGAAGGTCGGCGATGCGGCGGTGCTCGAGGTCGACCACGATCGCCGCAGCCAACTGCGCGCCAACCATTCGGTCACCCATCTGCTGCACAAGGCCCTGCGCCACCGCCTCGGCGATCATGTCACCCAGAAGGGCTCGCTGGTCGCGCCCGAGCGCATGCGCTTCGACATCAGCCATCCCAAGGCGCTGGACGAAGCCGACATCGCGGCCATCGAGGCCGAGGTGAACAGGCAGATCCGCGTCAATGCCGAGGTGACGACCACCCTGATGACGCCGGACGAGGCTGTCGCCGCGGGCGCCATGGCCCTGTTCGGCGAGAAATACGGCGACGAGGTCCGCGTCGTCGCCATGGGCGAGCGCGGGCCCGACGGCGTCTATTCGGTCGAATTGTGCGGCGGCACCCATGCCTATCGTACCGGCGACATCGCGCTGTTCAAGATCGTCTCGGAAGGGGCCGTCGCCGCCGGCGTCCGCCGCAACGAGGCGCTGACCGGCGAGGCGGCCCGGCGCTACCTGGCCGAGCAGGAGCATGCCCTGCGCCAGGCGGCCTCGGCCCTGAAGGTGCAGCCGGCCGAGGTGCCGGGCCGCGTCCTCAGCCTGGTCGAGGAGCGCCGCAAGCTGGAGCGCGAAGTGGCCGAATTGCGCCAGAAGCTCGCCACCGGCGGCGGCTCGTCGGGCGCCGAGACCCGCAAGGTCAACGGCATCACCCTGACCGCCAAGCGCCTCGACGGCGTGCCGGCCAAGGAACTGCGTCCGATGGTCGATACGCTGAAGGGCCAGATCGGCTCCGGCATCGTCGCCCTGGTCTCGGTCGACGGCGACAAGGCCGCGCTGGTCGTCGGCGTCACCGACGATCTCAAGGAAACCTGGTCGGCGGTCGATCTGGTCAAGACCGGCGTCGCCATCCTCGGCGGCAAGGGCGGCGGCGGCCGGCCTGAGTTCGCCCAGGGCGGCGGACCGGAAGCGGCCCAGGCCGACGCCGCGCTTAAGGCGATCGAACAGGCGCTGGAGGCGGCCAAGGCCGCCTGACCCAACGCAACCCGTCGGGGCGTGGCAAATTGCACGCCCCGACAGGGTTTTTTTCTGCAACCCTCTGACCGCCAAAGGCATTCCACGCCGGGCGAGGTCGGGGGGCGCGGCATGATCATCGGTATCGATTTAGGGACGACCAACAGCCTCGCGGCCGTCTGGGCCGAGGGCCGCGTGCAACTCGTGCCCAACCCGCTCGGCGGCTATCTCACCCCCTCCTGCGTCAGCCTCGACGATGACGGCACGATCCTGGTCGGGCAGGCGGCGCGCGAGCGGCTGCAGACCCATCCGGACCGCACCGCGGCGCTGTTCAAGCGCAGCATGGGCTCGGACCGGCACTATGCGCTGGGGCCGCGCCGGTTCCGTTCGGAAGAACTCTCCGCCCTGATCCTGCGCAGCCTCAAGGCCGATGCCGAGGCGATGCTGGGCCACGCGATCGAGGAAGCCGTCATCAGCGTGCCGGCCTATTTCTCGGACGGCCAGCGCAAGGCGACGCGCATCGCCGGCCAGCTGGCCGGGCTCAAGGTCGACCGGCTGATCAACGAGCCGACGGCGGCGGCACTCGCTTATGGCCTGCACCAGAAGGAGGCGGAAACCCAGTTCCTGGTCTTCGACCTCGGCGGCGGCACCTTCGACGTCTCGATCCTGGAGATGTTCGAGGGCGTGATGGAAGTGCGCGCCTCGGCCGGCGACAATTTCCTCGGCGGCGAGGATTTCGTCGAGCTGATCGTCGATCACTTCTTCCGCGAAGCGCAGGTGCCCGAGACGCTGCGGGCCGACGGCGTGTTCATGCAACAGCTGATCGCCCGGGCGGAAGCGGCCAAGCGCGGCCTGTCCGAGCGCGACAGCGTGCGCATCGCGCTGCAGGACTATGCCGTCGAGCTCGACCAGCCGCGCTTCCGCGACCTGGCCGAGCCGCTGCTGGCCCGCCTGCGCGCACCGGTCGAGCGTGCGCTGCGCGATGCCCGCATCCGCACAGGAGATATCGACAACGTGGTGCTGGCCGGCGGCGCCACGCGGTCGCCGATGGTGCGCCAGCTGGTCACCCGCATGTTCGGCCGCTTCCCCGCGACCGACCTCAACCCCGACGAGGTGGTCGCGGCCGGCGCCGCCGTGATGGCCGGGCTGAAGATGAAGGACCAGGCGCTGGACGAAGTCGTGATGACCGACGTCTGCCCCTACACCCTCGGCATCGAGACGGTCGGACGGCTGCCCAACGGCACCGAGATCGACGGTCAGTTCTCGGCGATCATCGAACGCAACACCGTGGTCCCGGCCAGCCGGGTCAAGAGCTACATCCCGACGCGCGAGGGGCAGAAGGCGCTCGACCTCGAGATCTACCAAGGCGAGGCGCGCCTGGTGCGGGACAACATTCATCTCGGCACGCTGCACGTGCCGCTGCCCCGGGTGCCGCGCGACGAGGCCGGGGTCGACGTGCGCTTTACCTATGACGTCAACGGCCTCCTCGAGGTCGAGGCGACGGTCAGGGTGACCAACACCCGCCATCGCCTGGTCATCCAGGGCAATGCCGGCGTGCTGGACGAGGCCGAGATCGAGGCGCGGCTGCAGGCGCTGGCCGCGCTGAAGATCCACCCGCGCGACCAGACCGCCAACCGCACGCTGATCGCTTCGGCCGAGCGGCTGTTCCAGCAATTGCTGGGCGAGGCGCGCGACCATGTCGGCCAGGCCATCGCCCGGTTCGAAGCCGCGCTCGACACCCAGGACGACCGGCGCATCCGCGAAGCGCAGAGCGGCCTGCACCAGCTGCTGCGCGCGATCGAGCAGGACAGCTATTTCGCCCCTGATTTCAACCCGTGACCCAGCCCTGGTTCTTCACCCATCTCGGCCTCGAGGCGACCGAGGATACCGCCGCCATCCGCCGCGCCTACGCCGCGGCGCTGAAGCGCATCGACCAGGAAACCGACCGGGCCGGGTTCGAGCGTCTGCGCGATGCCTATCAGCGCGCGCTGGATTGGGCCCGCCAGCCGGCCGAATACGATGACGACGAGGATTACGACGACGAGATCGAGGCGGAAGCGCCCGCGCCGGCCTTCGAGCCGGCCGCCGCCGATGCCGTGCCGGTGGTCGTCGCCCACGGCCCGCG
>JAEYTW010000102.1 GCA_023433835.1 Pseudomonadota bacterium
GCCGTCAGGTCGCCCTGCTTGACCTGGTAGATGCCGGGCATCACCAGGTCGTCCAGTTCGGCCAGGTCGGGCACCAGGCAATCGATGCCGCGATCGGCCAGGCGCTGCTGGTAGATCCCCGAGCCGATCGTGCCCCGCGTGCCGATCAGGCCGACGGTGCCGGCCGCGAGACCCGCGCAGGCCGCGTCGGCCATATGCAGGATCGGCAGGCCGGCGTCGCGGGCCAGGTCGTCGTACCAGTTGTGCGCGGTGTTGCACGGGATGACCGCCAGGTCGCAGCCGGCATCGCGCAGGGCGTGCAGCCCGCGCAGCATCGCCGGCACCGGCGACGGGCCGGTACCGGCCAGCGCCAGGTTGCGATCGGGGATCTGCGGCACCGACCACAGCAGGAAGGGCACGTGGTCCTGATCGCTGGCCGCCGGGGTGGCCGCGATCAGCTTGGCGACGAAATCGGCCGAGGCCAGCGGCCCCATGCCGCCGAGGATGCCGAGCAGCCTAGGCGCCATCGGCCGCCGGCGCGAACGTGCCGACATAGCCGAACAGCCCGACCGAGCCGCCGGTATGCAGGAACACGACATTCTCGTCCGGGCGGAAATGGCCACGGCGGACGAGGTCGATCAGCCCGGCCATGCCTTTGCCGGAATAGACGGGATCGAGCAGGATGCCCTCGAGCCGGGCGGTCAGCTCGACCGCCTCGACCATGCCGGGCGTCGGCACGCCGTAACCGCCGCCGACATAGTCCGAATTGGCCTGGATCGCCGCCCGGTCGATGCCGCCGCGCACGCCGATGTAGTCGGCCGTGGCCTGCGTCAGGCGATAGACGTTGGCTTCCTGTGTCTCGCGGGGCTGGCGGGTGGAGATACCCAGCACCGGAATCCCGGAATTCAGGCCTTCGAGGCCCGCGACCAGCCCCGCCTGGGTGCCGGTCGAGCCGGTGGCGTGCACGACATGGTCGATGCGCAGGCCAAGGTCGTTGGCCTGGGCCAGCAGTTCGATGGCGCACGTGACGTAGCCCAGCGCGCCGACGCGGTTCGAGCCGCCGCCGGGAATGACATAGGGCTTTTCCCCCTGGGCGCGCAGCCGGTCGGCCAGCGCCTCCATCTCGGCCTGCATGTCGGTGCCGCCCGGGCGCTGCTCGAGCGTCGCGCCGAACAGCTGGTCGAGCAGGACGTTGCCCGAGCCGAGATAGTCGCGGTCGTTGGTATTGATCCGATGCTCGAGCAGGCCGGTGCATCTGACGCCCAGCACGGCCGCCGCCGCAGCGGTCTGGCGCACGTGGTTCGACTGGACCGCGCCTTGCGTGATGACGTGGTCGCAACCCTGCGCCTGGGCCTCGCCCATCAGGAATTCGAGCTTGCGGGTCTTGTTGCCGCCGGAGGCGAGCCCGGTGCAGTCGTCGCGCTTGATCCACAGCCGCGGGCCGCCGAGATGCCGGGTGAGGTTCGGCATCGGGTGCAGCGCGGTGGGGGCGTGGGTCAGCTTGACGCGCGGAAAGCGGGACAGATGCATGGTCGACGGTTCCCCTGAGATTTTTGCCATCATGGTCCCAATTCCGGCCGGCCGGCAACCGCCGGGTTGACGGCTGCGGGCGGCGGCCATAGCGTGCCCCGGCCCATGGTCTTTCCCTCGCCCGTCTTCCTCTTCGCCTTCCTGCCGGTCGTGCTGGCGCTGCATGCCGCCGTGCCGCAGGCCTGGCGCAATCATCTGCTGCTGTTCGCCAGCCTGGTCTTCTACGGCTGGGGCGAGGCGCTGCATGGCTGGGTGCTGCTGGTCTCCATCCTGGGCAACTGGGGGATCGGCCTGTGGCTCGGCCGCACTGATCGGCGGCGCCTGGCGCTGGCCGTCGGCATCGTCGCCAATCTGGCCGTGCTCGCCTTCTTCAAATATCTCGATTTCCTGGTCGGCATCGCCAACGACCTCGGCGCCGGGCCCTATCCGTTGCCGGGCGTGCGGCTGCCGCTTGGGATTTCATTCTTTACTTTCCACGCCCTGTCCTACCTGATCGACGTCTATCGCCGGATCAATCCGCCGCAGCTGGGCCTTGGCCGTTTCGCGCTCTATATCGCCTTCTTCCCCCAGCTGATCGCCGGCCCGATCATCCGATATCATGACGTCGCCGGTCAGCTGGATCGCCGCGCGGTCGACGCCGAACTGTTCGCCAGCGGGGTCGAACGCTTCGTGCTGGGCCTGGCCAAGAAGGTTCTGATCGCCAATCCGCTGGGCCTCGTCGCCGATCAGGCGTTTGCCGTGCCGCCTGGGGGCCTGCCCGGCGCGCCGGCGTGGATCGGGCTGATCTGCTACACCGGCCAGATCTATTTCGACTTCTCCGGCTATTCCGACATGGCGATCGGCCTGGGCCGCATGGTCGGGTTCCGGTTCCTGGAAAACTTCAACTACCCCTACGCAGCCCAGAGCATCCAGGATTTCTGGCGGCGCTGGCACATCTCGCTGTCGAACTGGTTTCGCGACTACCTCTATATCCCGCTGGGCGGCAACCGCGTGCCGGCCGCCCGGGTCTATGTCAATCTCTGCATCGTCTTCCTCCTGTGCGGGCTGTGGCATGGGGCCAGCGTCAACTTCGTCATCTGGGGGCTGATCCACGGCGCCTTCCTGGTGATCGAGCGCGCCGGGTTCGGGCGCATCCTGGCGCGCCTGCCCCGGCCGTTCAGGCATCTCTACGTGATGGCGGTGGTGATGCTGGCCTGGGTCTTCTTCCGGGCCGACGGCCTGCCGGCCGCGCTCGGCTACCTGGCCAGCCTTCGTGGCGAGCTGGGGTGGCACTGGATCGGCGTGTCCTACATCACCGACGGCCAGAGCTGGATCGCGCTGGGCTGCGCCGTCATCGGCGCGACGCCGATCCTGGCCCGCCTCAGTTCGGACTGGCGGATGCGCCGGGCGCAGTATTCCGGCCGCGGCAATGCGCTGGCAACCCTGTTCGAGGCAGGGGAGGGCGGCGCGATCCGCCTGGCGCGGCTGGTGACGATCGGCGCCTTGTTCGTGCTGGTCGCGGCCGCCGTCGCCGCCGGCACCTACAACCCCTTCATCTATTTCCGGTTCTGACGCGATGACCGGCCGGCGCGGCTATGCACTGATCCTGTCGGGGCTGTTCATCCTGGCGCTCGCCGTCGGTTTCGGCGGGCTCCTTGCCGGACACGACATCGCCTCGACCGAGAACCGCGTGCTGGCGCCGGCACCGGGCTGGCCCCGGGGTGCCGCCGCGGTCGCGGCCTGGCCGCGCCAGGCGGATGCCTGGATCGCCGACCGGTTCGGCCTGCGCGATCCGCTGATCCGCCTGCATGCGCGGCTGACCTACAAGCTGACGCGCGGCCAGTCTCAGGTCGTGCGGGGCGCCGATGGCTGGCTGTTCCTGGCCGACGAGTTCTCCCGCGTCAGCTATCAGCGGATGGAACCGTTGAGCGGTCAGGACGCATTGGCCTGGGCCGGCGAACTTGAGCAGCGCAAGGCCGCGGCCGCCGCCGACGGCGCCGCCTATCTGTTCGTCGCGGTGCCGGACAAGCATACGGTCTATCGCGAATACATGCCGGCCGACCTGGCGGTGATGGCGCCGCTGTCGCGGCTGCAGATGCTGCGCCCTGCCGCCCAGCTCGGCGCCGGGCCATCCTATCTCGACCTGGAGCCGGTGCTGGTCGAGGCCAAGCCGACAGGCCAGCTCTACTACCGCACCGATTCCCACTGGAATGCCTACGGGGCCTGGCTCGGCTATCGCGCGATCGCCGCCAGGCTGGCTGAACTGGGCCGCCCGCTGCCGCAGCGGCCCGACTACGCCTATCCCGATTTCCCCCAGGGCGCGTTCACCACCGGCGACCTCGCCCGCATGATGGCGGTCTCGCTCGATGAACGCGGGCCGCTGCCGCGCGACCTGGGCAGCGCCTGCGGCGGCACCACCCAGGCTTTTCCGCTGGTGCCACTGGAACAGTTCTTCGAACACCGCACCCAGCGATCGACTTGCGCCGCCGGCCGGGGCCGGGCGCTGGTGCTGCACGATTCCTTCATGATCGGCCTGATGCCTTACCTGTCGACCAGCTTCGCGGAGGTCGTCTATGTCTGGGCCAAGCCGCCGTTGCCGCTGTTCAAGGCGCTGGTCGAGCGGCTCAAGCCCGACGTGGTGATCGAGGAGCGGGCCGAGCGCTATTTCCGCAGCAGCTACGCCCACCCTCAACCTTTGCCCTGAGCGCCGTCCAGCACGGCGCCGATGCCGGCGATCATCAGCTCGATCGAGAAATCGACCTCTGCCTCGCTCATCGGTGGCCCGGGCAGTGGCGGGGCGATGCCGGGCTCGTAGAACGGTTTCAGCCTCAGGCCGTGGGCGGCGGTGCGGGCGACTCCGACGGCATAGGTATAGATGGCTTGCGTCACCCGCGCGCAATCCTCCGGTCCGAAGCCGGCGCGCAGCAGCAGGTCGCGCAGCGCCACGTGCACTTCGGCCTCGCGCGGCGTGCCGTAGGGGCTTGCGATCAGCAGCGGGAAGACGCGGGGATAGGCGATGGCCAGCCGGTGGAACTGGCGCCCGACGGCGCGCAGAGCCTCGCGCCAGGGCAGGCCCGGATCGGGCAGCGGCAGGTCGGCCAGCACCAGGTCGAACACGGCCAGCAGCAAGGCCTGCTTGTCGGGCAGGTGGTAGTAGATCGACATCGGATCGACGCCCAGCTCGGCAGCCAGCTTGCGCATGCTGAGCGCGTCGGCGCCTTCCGCCTCGATGCGCGCCAGCGCGGCCGCGACGATCCGCTCGCGGCTCAGCCGGGTCTTGGGTTTGCGCGCCGCCATTGACTTTCCTACAGCGTAGAAATACCCTCTGCCCTACACTGTAGAACACGGCCTTGGGTGGCGTCGATGGCGAATGCACTTGAACCGATCCCCAGCCCGCCGCGCCTGCCGCTGATCGGCCATCTCCACCGCATCCCCAAGGGGCGGCTGGTGCGCTACCTGGTCGAGACGGCCAGGGACCAGCCCGGCCTGTTCGCGATCGACTTCGCCGGGCGCGAGGCACTCTTTGCCACCAGTCCCGATATCGTGGCCGAGTTGAACGACGAGACGCGGTTTCGCAAGATGCCGGGCCCGGCGCTGCGCTCGCTGCGGCCCGCCGTCGGCGACGGGCTGTTCACCGCCTTCCAGGACGAACCGAACTGGGGCAAGGCCCATCGCATCCTGCTGCCGGCCTTCAGCCCGCGGGCGATGAAGGGTTATTTCGGCCTGATGCGCGACGTGGTCGACCAACTCGTCGCCAAATGGACGGCGGCCGAAGGGCGCGACGTGCTGGTCGCCGACGACATGACGCGGCTGACGCTCGACTCGATCGCCATCGCCGGTTTCGGCTATCGCTTCGACAGTTTTGCCGACGAGAGCCTCGACCCCTTCCTCGCCGCGATGGTCCGCGCCTTGGGCGAAGCGATGGCCAGGCTGACCCGCCTGCCGGTGCAGCGTCACTTCAACGGCCGGCGCGACCGCCAGTTCGCCGCCGACATCGCCGAAATGAACACGTTGGTCGATCGCATCATCGCCGACCGCCGGCGCAACCCGGTGCAAGGTTCCGATCTGCTCGGGCTGATGCTCGATGCCGTCGATCCGACGACGGGCGAAACCCTTGACGACGTCAACATCCGCTACCAGATCCTGACCTTTCTGGTGGCCGGGCACGAAACCACGTCCGGCCTGCTGACCTTCGCCCTCTACCTGCTGCAGCGCCATCCCCAGGTACTGGCCCAGGCCTATGCGGAAGTCGACCGCATCCTGCCCGGCGACCGCGCGGCCGAATACGGCGACATCGCCGAATTCGACGTGATCGACCGGGTACTGAAGGAAGCCTTGCGGCTGTGGCCGACGGCTCCGGCCTATTCGGTGGCGCCCTACGAGGATGCCGTCGTCGGCGGCCGCTACCGCATTCCCAGGGATCATCCGGTCAACGTGCTGATGGTCGCGCTGCATCGCGATCCCTCGGCCTGGCCCGACCCGGAAGCCTTCGACATCGACCGCTTCCTGCCGGCGGCCGAGGCCGGGCGCCACCCGCATGCCTACAAACCCTTCGGCAACGGCGTGCGTGCCTGCATCGGCCGCCAGTTCGCGCTGACCGAGGCCAAGCTGGCGCTGGCCGTGGTGCTGCAGCATTTCGACCTGAGCGATCCCTACGACTATCGCCTCGACATCAAGGAAACCCTGACCCTCAAGCCCGATGCCTTCCGCCTGCGGGTGCGGCGGCGCCGGGCGCATGAGCGCGGCCGCGCGATCGTCCCGGCCGCGCCGGAAAACCGGGCCGTGTCCGAGGTCGCCGGGGCAGGGCAGGCGCTGGTGGTGGCCTACGGCACCAGCCTCGGCACGGCGCGCGAGATCGCCGGCACCCTGGCGGCGCGCGCCGGCGCGGCGGGCTTCGCCGCGCGGGCCGTAGCGCTCGACGATCTCGCCGGCGATCTGCCGGAAGACGGGCTGCTGGTCGTGGTGACCGCGACCTATAACGGCCTGCCGCCCGACAATGCGCAGCGTTTCGCCGCGGCCATCGGCACCGGCCTGCCGCCCCGGCCCGGCCTGCGCTATGCCGTGCTGGGCATCGGCAACAGCCAATGGCCGAACTATCAGGCCTTTCCGCTGGCGGTGGAGGCGGCGCTGGCCGCGAGCGGTGCCACGGTCCTGCTGCCGCGCGGCGCCGCCGATGGCGACGGCGATTTCGACGGGGCGGTCGAGGATTGGATCGAAGGGCTCTGGACCGTGCTGGGTGCCGAGGCCCGGCCGGCGGCGCCGCTGCTGCTGGCGCCGGTCGCGGCGCGGGACCTGCGCGCCGAAGCCCTGCCGGCGGCGCTGTTCACCGTGC
>JAEYTW010000145.1 GCA_023433835.1 Pseudomonadota bacterium
CGCAGCACCTGAAGCCGTGGCCGACGACGCCGCGGCCCGCGAGGCGCTCGGCGTCGCGGTCGCCCTGATGCGGGCCCCGGCCGACGATCGCGTCAGGCTGGCGGCTGCCCGCACCGTGATGGAATACACCCGCACCAAACCGACGCAGAAGACGGCCATCGCCCTGAGCGCCGCCGAGACCCTGCTCGATGCGGTGCTGGCCGACGATGAAGCCTGAGCATGTCAAGGCCCGGCGCCTGCTGTTCGACGACTTCGAACTCTATGCCCGGCACGCGCTCCAGGTCAGGACCAAGGACGGCCAGATCGTCGCCCTCCGCCTCAACCCGGCGCAAATGGTGTTGCATCGCGCGGCCGAGGCACAGCGGCAGCAGACGGGCCGGGTCCGCGTCATCGTCCTGAAGGCGCGACAGCAGGGGTTGTCGACCTATATCGGCGCCCGCCTCTACTGGCTCACCAGCCAGCGACGCGCGCGCAAGACCATGGTCATCGCCCATCTCGCCGACAGCACCAAGGCGCTGTTCGACGTGACACGGCGCTATCACGCCAACATGCCCGACTTCCTGCGCCCGGCAACCCGCCACTCGTCGCGGCGGGAACTGTCGTTCTCCGCGCTCGACTCCTCCTACATGGTGGCGACGGCGGGATCCGACGGGGCCGGGCGCGGCGAGACGCTGAATTACGTCCACGCCTCCGAGCTGGCGTTCTGGCCGCCTCACCGTGCCCGCGATACCTTCAACGGCCTCATCCAGGCGGTGCCCGACGCCGACGACACGGAAGTCTACGTCGAGAGCACCGCCAACGGCGTCACCGGACTGTTTCACCAGCTATGGCAGGATGCGATCGAGGGTCGTTCGGGCTTCGCACCCGTCTTCATTCCCTGGTTTGCCAGCCCCGACTACCGCGAAGAACCGCCTGGGGATTTCAGCCCGACCGAGGAGGAAGCAGTACTCGCCGCCCGCCACCGCCTCGGTGCCGGCCAGCTGGCCTGGCGCCGGCGCAAGATCGCTCAGAACGGCCTCGACCTGTTCCGCCAGGAATATCCGGCCGAACCCGACGAAGCCTTCCTGACATCCGGCCGCCCGGTCTTCAATCCGGAAATCCTGCAGACCCGGCTGGGCCAGGTCCCCGACATGCTGCATCGGCTGGCGCTGGAAGGCACGACATGGGCGCCGCATCGCCGCGGCGAGCTCAGCGTCTATCGCCAGCACGATCCCGGCGAACGCTATTACGTCGGTGCCGACGTCGGCATGGGCCTGCGCAACGGCGACTGGTCGGTGGCCCAGGTGCTCGACAGCCGCAAACGCCAGGTCGCCACCTGGCGCGAACGGGTCCACCCCGACCATTTCGCCGAGGTGCTCTACCATCTCGGCTTCTACTACAACACCGCCCGCATCATCGTGGAGCGCAACAATCACGGCATCCTGACCTGCACCCGGCTCGGCAAGGATCTCGCCTATCCCGATTTCTATACCGAGGAGGCGCTGAACACGCTGGTCGAACAGGTCTCGCCCCATCTCGGCTTCCTGACCACCACTCGCACCAAGCCGCTGATCGTCGACCAGCTGCGCGCCGCCCTGCGCGACGGCACGATCGAGCTGAACGACAAGACGACGATCCGCGAGCTGATGACCTACGTGGTCAACCGCGCCGGGGCGATGACGGCCGAAGCCGGTTGCCACGACGACACGGTGATGGCCCTGGCGCTGGCCAACCACATCCACGAAGGCGCCTTCGACCCCATCCCACCCATCGAGGATTTCTACATCGAGGCGATATGACAAAGAAACACGACGACGAGATCATCGCCTTGCTGGACGCCCATATCCGCGACAGCGTCGGTCACCTTGACCGCACGCTTGCCGCCGAGCGCGAGAAGGTGCAGGCCTATTACGATGGCGAAAAGCCGCTGCCGCAGCATCGCGGCGATGCCACCTACATCTCGCAGGACGTCTACAACGCGGTCGAGGGCGTCAAGGCCAATCTGCTCGAAACCTTCGGCGGCAACCACGACCTGGTCGAGTTCGAACCGCAGGGACCCGAGGATGTCGCGACCGCTCGCCAGGCCACCGAATTCACCGACTTCGTCGTGTTCCGGCAGAATCCCGGCTATCGCATCTTCCATGACGTCATCCACGACAGCCTGACCGCCCGGTTGGGCGTGGTGCAGGTCTACTGGGATCCAGCGACCGAGGATCGGACGGATTCGTTCGAAGGCGCGACCGCCGAACAGCTCGCCGCCGCCCTGTCGGATGCCGACGACATCGTCGACTTCGCCATCGAGCGCGACGAAGGCGGCATCCTGGCGGGCACGATCACCCGGCGCATCTCGCGGGCACAGTGCCGCATCGAGAATGTCCCGCCAGAGGAATTCCTGCTGCGCGCCGGCGAACGCGACGCCAACGAACGCGGCGTGTTCAAGGGCCGGCGCACCCGCAAGACCCGCGCCCAGCTGAAAGCCGAAGGTTTCAAGGCGCAGGCCGTCGACGAGTTGCCGGCGGACGGCGGGGATTGGGATGTCGCAGCCGAAACCATGGAGCGTCACAAGGCTACCGGCAGCTGGCTCTTCGGCGACGGCGACCTGGGCGACCCCGACATGGCCAGGCTGTGGGTCTACGATTGCTACGTCACCGCCAATCTCGACGGCACACGGCCGAAACTGTGGAACGTCGTGGTATCGGGACGCACCGTCCTGCGCTGCGACCAGGTCGCGGACGACCCCTTCGTCGCCTGCAGCCTGCTGCGCCGGCCGCATGCCGCCTTCGGTTCGAACTACGCCGACAAGGTCGTGGCCGTGCAGAACGCCAAGACGGTCCTGACCCGCTCGATCCTCAACCACGCCGCCGTGACGAACAATCCGCGCTATGTCGTGGTCAAGGGTGGCCTGGTCAATCCGCGCGAACTGGTCGACAACCGGTTCGGCGGTATCGTCAACGTCACCCGGCCGGACGCGATCACGCCGATGATTCAGGCGCCGTTGAACCCCTACGTCTTCGAGACCGTCCAGTTGATGGATGCCGACAAGGAGGACGTCACCGGCGTCTCCCGCCTGGCCCAGGGGCTGAACAAGGACGCGATCTCCAAGCAGAATTCGGCCGCGCTGGTCGGCCAGCTGACCACGCTGTCGATGCAGCGGGCCAAGGTGATGGCGCGCAACTTCATCGAGGATTTTCTCAAGAGCCTCTATCTCAAGGTCTATGCCGTCGTCATCGCCAACGAAGACCGCCGGCGGCTGTTCGACGTCGCCGGCGGCTGGGCCGCGGTATCGCCCGCCGACTGGGGCGGACGCACCAAGGTGCGGGCCAGCGCCCGCATCGGGTATGGCGAGCAGGAGAAGGATGCGCAGAAATTCCTGTCGGTCCACGGTCTGCTCGCGGCCGATCCCGTGCTGTCGGCGCAATATGGGCCACGGCAGCGCTATGCCGTGGTCGCCGAGTACATGAAGCGGTCCGGGATCAAGGATCCCTCCCCCTACCTCGCGGCCGATCCGCCACCCCCGCCGCCGGCACCGCCGCCCGATCCGGCCCAGGCCATTCAGCTCGAGACGATGCGCGCCGCGCTGACTCAGATGCAGATCCAGAACCAGCTGATGCTGCGTCAGCAGGAGCAGGTCGAGAAGATGGCGGCGCTAAGCCATGAGCTGGGCCTGATGAACGCCAACCTCGCATCCCGCAAACAGGCGCACGAGGAACAGATGGACGAGGCCGAGCTCGGCATCGAACTGGCGGAGCACGCGGCCCGGGGAGACGGGCGATGATCGACCATACCCCGGGCGACGTCGACATCGCCGTCATCGAACGGGCGTTGCGCGCCCGCATCCTGCTCGGCCAACCGGCCGTCATCGAAGCCTTCGAAGCGGTGATGGCCGACTTGCGCGACCAGATCGTGGCGCAGGCACCGGAGGCGCAGGGCGCGCGCGAAAGTCTCTTCCACCAGCATCTCGGGCTGCAACTCGTCCTCGGCCAGCTCAAGGCCTGGGACGCCGAAGGCCATACCGACGAACAACGCGCCGCGGCGCAGGAGTGACACCAACATGACCACCAATCCCACCGACGGGACCGTGGATACCAGCGAAGGCCTGACGCAGGATCAGGCCGCCGATGCCATCTTTGCCCGCATGACGGCCGAGCCCGAGGCTCCAGCCGGGCATGAAGACGAGGATGCCGAAATCGGGACGCCCCATGACGACGAGGCGGACATCGGCGTCGAAACCGACGAAGACGTCCAGGACGAAGAGAACGGCGCCCGGCGATCGGCCGCGGCCGACGATGCCGAGGTCGAGGTCGTGGTCGACGGCGAGATCCGCCGGGTCGCCGTCCGCGACCTTAAGCGCCTGGCCGGGCAGGAAGCGGCGCTGACCCGCAAGTCGCAGGAAGTCGCCGCCCGCCGCAAGGCGGCCGACGAACGGGAGGAAGCCAGCGCCTATGCCCTGGATGCGCTGATCCGGCGGGCTCAGGAACGCGTCCAGCCCTATGCCGAGATCGATTGGCTGGTCGCGGCGCAGAAATTGTCGCCCGACGAGCTGCAGGCGCTACGGACGGAAGCCCGCCGGCATTATGAGGACTACCACTTCCTGACCCAGGAAGCGGTCCGCCTGCACGATCGCGCCAAGGCCGGCCGGGCGGAAGCATTGCGCGAAGCCGCCGTCGCCGCCCTGCCGGAAATCCGCGACCGGATCGCCGAGGCAGGCGGCTCGTGGTCGCCGGAAACCTACGACCGCATCCGCACCTACGCGATCGCCCAAGGTTTCCCGCAGAGCGAGGTCAACGGCTGGGTCAATCCGGCGATCATCCAGATGGTCTACAAGGCCAGCCGCTACGACGCGATCAAGGCCCAGGGCCCGGTCAAGACCCGGGCCGTCGCCCGCAGCGCCAGCCCGGTCAAGACGACCGGCGCCCCGGCCAAGGCCAATCCCGGCTCGGCCGCGGCCGACAAGGCGATGTCGCGCCTCAGGCAGACCGGCAGCGTCGAGGATGCGGCCGCGGCGATCTTCGCCCGGATGACGTCGAAACGTCGCTGACGCCTCGTCACCCGACAACATTCACTTTCAAGGAACCTTCATGTCCCAGATCACCACCTATGACCAGGTCGGCCTGGCCGAAGACGTCGACGACGTCATCACTAACCTGTCGCCGACCTCGACGCCGTTCATCTCCTCGATCGGCGAGGAGACCACCAAGGCGCGTGTCTACGAGTGGCAGGAAGATGCGCTGGCCGACCCGGCTGACAATGCCAAGGTCGAAGGCTTCGACGCCGCTTCGGGCAGCGTCACTCCGACGGTGATGCGCACCAACACCGTCCAGATCTTCGAGAAGACCGTCAAGGTGTCGGAGACCGCCGATGCGGTGCAGACTCACGGCCGGGCCAAGGAAAGCTCCTACCAGGCCGCCAAGAAGGGCAAGGAGATCAAGCGGGATCTCGAGCGCGCCTGCGTCGGCGTGGTCCAGGCGGCGGTGACCGGCGATGCCGCGACCCCGCGCCGCTTCGCCTCGGCCCTGTCACAGATCTCGGGCACGGTGACCCGGACCGTCGACGGCGATGCGGGCGTTGGCGGCAACCAGGCCCGCGCCCTGCAGGAGGCCGACATCCTCGGCCTGCACCAGACCCTCTACGAGAAGGGTTCGGAAGACGTGACCACCCTGATGATCAAGCCGGCCGACAGCCTGATCGTCTCCGGTTTTGCCGCGGCCTCGGGCCGGACCCGCGACATCGCCGCCCAGCGCAAGGTGGTCAACGCCGTCGACCTCTACATCTCGCCGTTCGGCGAACTCAAGGTCGTGATCAACCGCCAGCTCAAGTCGAGCGATGCGCTGATCCTCGATCCGTCGATGTGGAAGCTGATGAAGCTGCGCGGCTGGAAGATGACGCCGCTGGCCAAGACCGGCGACAACAACCAGTGGATGCTGGTCGGCGAATACGGCCTGAAGCACCGCAACCAGGAAGCCACCGGCCGGATCACCAATCTGACCTGATTTCGCGCCGGGGGAGCACGTCGCTCCCCCGGCATTTTTTCCGCCGGAGGCTTCGATGCAGTTTCTGGACGTCACCACCAGCCTCGACCTTGTCGACGGCAAGCTTCTGGTCGGCCATCACCAGGATATCGGCTCCCAATTCCTCGACGATCTCGCCGAGGCGCGGCTCGCCTCGGCGGCGGTGCGGGAAGGCGAGTTCATGAAAGTGGCCTCGATTCCTGCCGCGATCGTCGACAGCTGGGCCGCGCAGGGTTTCAACATTCTCGACCAGCGGGTCGGCGCCGCCGACATCCTCAAGCGCCTGAGGGCCGAGGACATGGGCCGGCTGATCGCCACGGCCAAGCGGGTCTGAGATGAATTACGGCGACCTCAGGGCCTCGGTCGAGGCAACCTTGAACCGCTCGGACAACACGCCCGCCCTCACCGCTTCCTTCATCGACAAGGGCATCCGCCTGATCCAGCGCCGGGTGCGCCTGCCGTTCATGGAGCAGGCCGTCGTCGTCGATGTCGGCGACGATTTCACCGGCATCGATATCCCCGGCGATTTCCTCGGGATGATCGTGCTGCACCATGCCGACCACCCGGCGCCGCTCGAGGTGGTCGGGCGGGCCGCCTTCGACGCGGTGCCGCTGGCGGTCCGCCCGCAGGTCTACACCCGCGACCGCGGCAATTTCCTGGTGGCAGGCCGCCCCGCGCCAGGCTCGATCCTGCGCTACAGCTATCACGCCGATGCCGCGACCCTGAACGCCGATGGAGATACGAACGGCCTGCTCGCCGCCATGCCCGATCTCGTCGAATGGGCGGCGCTCATCTTTGCGTCGGAGCATTTCGAGGATCCCCGCGGCGACCGCTGGAACGCGCGCTACGAGGCGACGATGGCCGACATCGAGGCACAGAATGCGCGGCTGACGCTCGACGATGCCGCGGTGGCGCCGCTCGTCACCTGGGCGGCCTTGTGATGCACGGGGACGAATTGACCGAACTGCGCGTGGCGCTCGCCCGGCTCGAGGGCAAACTCGACATGTACGGCCTGCAGTCGACGGCCGTGTCGGCCGATCTCAAGGACCATGAAAAACGCCTGCGCGGGCTCGAGGAGGCACGCACCCGCCTGCTCACCTACGCCACCCTGCTTGGCGCCGGCACCAGCCTGCTGGCCGGCCTGGCCGGGAAAATCCTCCTGCATTTCTGACCGCGGCAGCCGCCGCCGACATCCCCATTGGAGCGTTCCATGACCACATCCGGCTTTTTCACCGGCACCAACCCGGCGCCCGAAACCGTCGAGACGGTCGCCGAACTGCTGGCCGAGGCCCGCGAGGCGGCGGCGACCGTCATTGATGCGACCGACGCCGCGCAAACGGCACAGACGGCAGCCGAAACGGCCCGCGACGGCGCAACCGCCGCCGCGGCGACCGCGACGGATGCCGCGGCCATGGCGACCGTCGCCGCGGCCGATGTCACCGTCGATGCCGCGGCCGTTCAGTCCGCACTGGCCGCCGCCCAGGCCGCGCGTGACGCCGCGGCAGTCAGCGCCGCCGGCGCGGCGACCGATGCGGCGGATGCCACCGCCGCCGCCACCACGGCAACAACTGCGGCAACGACG
>JAEYTW010000188.1 GCA_023433835.1 Pseudomonadota bacterium
GTGCCGCGGCGTCGGCCGCGGCGGCCAGGGCGGCGGCGGAGACCGCGGCCCAGCAGGCCGGCTGAGCGGTCGACATCGCCGCCTGATTGCCGCTAGGCTTCTCCCGGGATGGAAACCGGGAGAAGCGCGATGGATGTCGACCAGTTGGCAGGCCTGATTCCGGATGGCGCCAAGGTCGCCGTGCCGCCGGATTATTCCGGCGTCGCGGTCGAGGCGACGCGCGCCATCATCCGGCGGGGCCGGCGCGGGTTGCATCTGGTCTGCGTGCCGGTCTCCGGCCTGCAGGCCGACATGCTGCTGGGGGCGGGCTGCGTCGCCACGCTCGAGACCTCGGCGGTCTCGCTCGGCGAGTACGGCACCGCGCCGCGCTTCGTCGCGGGTTTGCGCGCCCAGGCTTTCCGCATGATGGACGCGACCTGCCCGGCGATCCACGCCGCGATCCAGGCGGCCGGCAAGGGCCTGCCGTTCATGCCGCTGCGCGGCCTGCTCGGCTCCGACCTGCTGGCCAGCCGGCCGGACTGGAAGGTGATCGGCAATCCCTTTGCCGACGATCCCGATCCGATCGTGCTGCTGCCGGCGATCAAGCCCGACATCGCGCTGTTCCACAGCCCCTATGCCGACCGCAACGGCAATGTCTTCATCGGCCGCCGGCGCGAACTGGTGGCGATGGCCCACGCCGCCACCATGGCGCTGGTAACCGTCGAGGAAATCCGCGACGTCGATCTGCTCGCATCCGAGGAGACCGCGGCCGGCACGTTGGCCGGCGCCTATATCGGCGGCATCGCAGTCGCGCCCCGCGGCGCCTGGCCGCTGAACCTGTGGAACATCTACGGCCATGACGAGGCGCATATGCGGCACTATGCCGAGGTGGCGCGGACCGACGAGGGGTTTGCCGCCTATCTCGACCGTTTCGTCCATCGTGCCGCGGCGGCGGAGTAACCCGATGCCCGAGTTCAATCGCCAGGAATTGCTGATCACGACGATCGCCCGGCTGCTGGATGGCTGCCGCCTGGTCGCGACCGGTGCGGCCTCGCCCATTCCTGGGGCGGGCGCGCTGCTGGCCCGCGCCCGGTCGGGCGGGCGGATGCGGGTCAACGTGCTCGGCTCGATCAGGAACGATTTCCTGTGCGACGGCGGGGTCGAGCTGTTCGACCTGGCGGCCCAGGGCAGGCTCGATGCCTTCTTCCTCGGCGGCGGGCAGATCGACGGCCAGGCCAACATCAACCTGGTCGGCGCCGGCGGCACCTACCCGCAGACCGACGTGCGCTGGCCCGGTTCGTTCGGCTCGGGCTATCTCTATTACCTCGTGCCGCGCGTCATCCTGTTTCGCGAGGAACATACCCGGCGCGTCATGGTGCCCAAGGTCGATTTCGTCTCGGCCGCAGGCCCCGCCAACGACGGGACCTACCGGCCGGGCGGGCCGATCGGCCTCTTGACCAATCTCTGCTGGTTTTCCTTCGACCGGCCGCGTCGCCGCTTCGTGCTGGAAACCGTCCATCCCGGCCACGGCGTCGAGGAAGTGCGCGACAACACCGGCTTCGATTTCGACTGCCCGGACCAGGTCCCGGAAACGGCAAGCCCCGACGAGGCGACGCTGACCCTGCTGCGCCGGACCATCGCGCCCGATATCGCGGAAACCTATCCGCGCTTCGCCGCCCAGATCTTCGGGGTCAGCGCCGCCTGAACACCAGGCTGAGATTGTTGGCCGGCATCCCGGTGATCTCGGGGCCTGAGAAATCAGCCGCGGCCAGGGTCATGACCGCCTCGAGGTTGCGCACGCCCCAGGCCGGATCGCGCGCCTTCAGCTGATGATCGAAGGCCTCGTTGCTCGGTGCCGTATGGGCGCCGCCGCGGCGATAGGGACCATAGAGATAGAGCGGGGCACCCGGCGACAGGATCCGCGCGGCGCCGGCGAACAGGCCCATTGCCGCTTCCCACGGGGCGATGTGGATCATGTTGATGCACAGGAGCGCATCGGCCGCCGTCACCGGCCAGACGGCGGCAGTCGTGTCGAGCTGCACCGGCGGCAGCACGTTGGCGATCCCCGCCGTCCAGGCCCCGATGCTGGCCAGCGCCGTCGGATTGGGATCGGACGGCTGGAAGGTCAGGCCGGGCAGGGCGCCGGCGAAATGCACGACATGCTCGCCGCTGCCGGACGCGATCTCCAGCACCAGTCCGGCTGGCGGCAATACCGGCCGCAGCACGTCGAGGATGGCGTCGCGATTGCGGTGGGTCGCCGGTGCATGCTGGCGTGCGTCGCTCATGCCGGCCGCATCCGCTCGAAGATCCGTGTCGGGTTGCCCTTGTAGCTGCCGTCGGCGAAGACACGATAGCCCTGCTTCTCGGCGACGCGGACCGAAGCGGTATTCTCCGGCGCGATGATGCAGACGGTGCGCGCGATGCCCCGCGCATCGGCCCAGCCCAGCATGGCGGCCACGGCTTCGCCGGCATATCCCTTGCCATGCGCCGACGGCATCAGCGCCCAGCCGGTTTCCGGCGTCCCGGCGAAGGAGGGCGTGGTGTCGCGCTGCAGTTCATGCAGGCCCACTTCGCCGACGAAGGCGCCGGTGCCGCGTTCCTCGACCAGCCAGAAGCCGTAGCCCAGCATCGCCCACAGCCCGGCATAGCGCAGCAGCCGGCCCCAGACGTCTTCCGGCTTGAGCGGCGTGCCGCCGATGAAGCGGGTGACTTGCGCGTCGCTCCACAGGCCGCAGGCAGCCGCGAAATCGCCGGGTCCATGGCCACGCAGGATCAGCCGCGGGGTTTCGATGACGGGTATGGCCATGGTCAGGTCCCCGTCCGCACGCCGGCGACGAAGGTCGTGATCTCGCTCTTCAACTGCCCGGCCTGGCGCGACAGGTCGGCGGCGGCCTGGCGCACCCGGGCCGCTACCGACCCCGATTCGGCCGCGGCCTGTTCGACCACGCCGACATTCTCGGCGGCGCGCTGGGTTTCGCGGGCCACGCCTTCGACGGTACGCGCGATCTCGCGGGTTGCCGTGCCCTGTTCCTCGACGGCGGTGGCGATCGAGGCGGCGATGCCGTCGATCTGGCTGATCACGGCCGAGATCGCCTGGATCGCGGTCACCGCCTGGGCCGTCGAACTCTGTACGCCGGCCACCTGCTGGCCGATCTCCTCGGTGGCCTTGGCGGTCTGGGTCGCGAGGTTCTTGACCTCGGAGGCGACCACGGCAAAGCCCTTGCCGGCCTCGCCGGCGCGCGCCGCCTCGATCGTGGCGTTCAGCGCCAGCAGGTTGGTCTGGCCCGCGATGGCGGTGATCAGGCTCACCACCTCGCCGATCTTCTCGGCCGCCGTCGCCAGTTCGCGCATGATCAGGTCGGTCGACTGCGCCTGGGCCACCGCATCCTGCGCGACCGAGGCGGCGGTGGCGACCTGGCGACCGATCTCGCCGATCGAGGCGGCCAGTTCCTCCGAGGCCGCGGCGACCGCATGGACATCGCCGGTCACCCGCCCGGTCGCGTCGGCGGCATCGCGGCTGCGCCCCGAGGTGGTCGCGGCGATCGTGGTCATCGCCTCGGCCGTCTGCTCCATCACGCCGGCGGAACGGCCGACATCGCCGACCAGGCCCCCGACGGTCCGTTCGAAATTGTCCGCCAGCGCGGTGAGCGTGGTGCGGCGCTGCTCGGCCGCCTGATGCTGCTGGCGTTCCTCGGCGGCGAGGCGATCGGCCTGGTGACGCTGCTCGGCCTCCAGCGCCTCGCGCTGGCGGCGGCCTTCGGCTGCTGCCTCTTCCTGCTCATGCCGGCGGCGCTGCGCCGCGGCGTCGGCCTCGGCCGCCGCCTGGCGGGCGCGCTCGGCCTCGGTCTGGGCGATGGCCTGATCGCGCTCGAAATCGAGATAGGCCAGCCGCATCTGCATGGCGCGGAACTGGTCGGCCGCGGCCACCAGCCGCGCGTCGCCGGCCGGCGGCACCAGGATGCGGTTGTAATCGCCGTTGGCCAGCGCCAC
>JAEYTW010000197.1 GCA_023433835.1 Pseudomonadota bacterium
AGATCGCCGAGCGCCACGGCATGACGCTTGGCCGCGCGCCCTCGCCGACGGCGTTGCAGAGCGGGCTGGGCGAACGCCCGGCGGTCGAGAACATCGCGATCGAGGATCTGCTGGGCCGCGCCCAGACCCGCCTCGATCCCGAGCGCCCGGCCCTGCAGATCCGCGACCGCCGCGTGCTGATCACCGGCGCCGGCGGTTCGATCGGCTCGGAAATCGTGCGCCAGGTCGCAAGCTTCGGTCCTTCCCGCCTGGTGCTGCTCGATGCCGGCGAGTTCAATCTCTACGCCATCGATCATGAGCTGGCGGAGAAGCATCCGCACCTCGACCGCCGCGCGGTGCTGGCCGACGTGCGGCATCGGGGCCAGCTCGACCGCCTGCTGACCGCGGAAAAACCCGACCTGATCTTTCACGCCGCCGCCTACAAGCATGTGCCGCTGATCGAGGAGAACCCGGTCGAGGGCGCCTGGACCAACGTGCTCGGCACCCGCCATCTCGCCGATCTCGCGGTGGCCCATGGTGTCGCGGCGATGGTGATGATCTCGACCGACAAGGCGGTCAACCCCACCAACGTGATGGGGGCGACCAAGCGGCTGGCCGAGTGCTATTGCCAGACGCTCGACCTGACCGCGTCGACCCGCTTCGTCACCGTGCGCTTCGGCAACGTGCTGGGCTCGACCGGCTCGGTGGTGCCGCTGTTCAAGCGCCAGCTGGCCCAGGGCGGGCCGCTCACCGTCACCCACCCCGACATCACCCGCTATTTCATGACGATCGCCGAGGCGGTGTCGCTGGTGCTGCAGTCGATGGCGCTGCGCCTGTCGGATCCGGAGGCGGCGCAGGGCAAAATCTACGTGCTCGACATGGGCGAGCCGGTGAAGATCATCGAAGTCGCCCGCCAGATGATCCGCCTGGCCGGCCTCGTCCCCCATCGCGACGTCGAAATCAAGGTGATCGGCCTGCGCCCCGGCGAAAAGATGACCGAGGAACTGTTCTACGACGACGAAACCCTGAGCCCGACGCCGCAGGAAGGCATCATGCTGGCCAGCCCCCGCCTGCCCGACCGCGCCGCCCTGGCCGAGGCGATCGGCGAGGTCGAGGCGGCGACCCAGACCGGCGACGTCGACCGGGTGCTGGCGACCTTGAGCCGCCACGTGCCGGGCTTCACCCGGGGCGAGGAGACGGCGCCGTCAGCCCTTCAGGCGCGGCGGTAGAAGCGCGCGGCCAGCAGCCGCCGCGGCGGCAGGGTAACGGTGAAGACCGAGCCGACGCAGACCTTGCTCGCCACCCGGATGCTGCCGCCATGGGCCTCGACCAGGGCGCGGGCGATGGCCAGGCCCAGGCCCACGCCGTGTCCGGGATTGGTGATCTGCGGATCGACCTGATGGAATGGCTCGAAGATCGCCTGCAGCCGGTCTTCCGGGATGCCCTGCCCGGTATCGCTGACCGTGAAGTCGAGGCCGCCCGACGCGGTCCTTGCCGCCGACAGCGTCACCGCCCCGCCCGGCCCGGTGAATTTGATCGCATTGGCCAGCAGGTTGACCAGCACCTGACGCAGGGCGCGGGTATCGACCAGCAGGTCGGGGGCCTCGTCGGGCAGGTGCACGGCCAGCTCGACCGCGGCAGACTGGGCCGGCATGGCTACGAGACGCATGGTATCGGCGACGAACGGGGCCAGCGCCACGCGCTCCTCGCGCAGTTCGACCATGCCCTGTTCGAGCCGCGACAGATCGAGCACGTCGTTGACGAGATCGAGCAGATGGCTGCCGCTGCGATGGATGTCGGCGGCGTATTCGCGATAGCGGGCCGAGCCGATGGGACCGAGGATCTCGGTCATCATCACTTCGGAGAAGCCCAGCACCGCGTTCAGCGGCGTGCGCAGCTCGTGGCTCATATTGGCGAGGAAACGGCTTTTCGCCTGATTGGCCATCTCGGCCGCGATCTTGGCCTGTTCGAGATCGCGGGTGCGGGCCGCGACCCGGGCATCAAGCTCGGCGTTGAGCAGCCGCACCTGCAGCAGGCGGTGAAAGCCGATGCGGGTGGCGCCATTGACCAGGCGCAGCACGACGAAGCCGGCAAGCACGCCGGTAGCGAGGAAACAGCACGACCAGATCAGGTCCGCTTCCGGCATGCCCGGCGCCACGCGGATGATCCAGGCCAGGCTGAGCAGCAGATTGGCGGCGACATAGCCGATGAAGTTCCAGCGCACCCAATAGAGGACGCTGAGGATCGTCGCCCCCGCCATGATCAGCGCCATGCCGTTGACCCCGACCGCCGGATGCCACAGCATCACGATGGCCAGCACCGTCGTCAGCGAGGCGTAGAGCAGCCTGGCCCCGGCATCGACCGTCGCGGGCGTCGGCCGCTTCAGCATCAGCCAGATGGCGGCGCCGCAGGCCAGCGGGACGACCAGCCGCGTGATCAGGAAAAAGATCCTGAGGCGTTCGTCGGGCCAGGGGGTGGTGAAGTCGGAAACGATATAGAGCGGATAGATCACGCCCAACAGCGCCAGCGCCAGCGCGACGACGCGCGCGGCGACCGGTGCCTGGTCGATGGCGAAGGCCCGCTCGGTGTCGGGCGAGCGGAAATGGCTGGTAAATGGCGTCAGCGACGCTGTCTCGGTATTCCCCCGTCGACGCGGCCCGGGTTCTCCCGCCACTGCCTTACTCCACCATTCCGTTCCCGGCGATTTTGGGGCCGTATGGGCCGGGGGTCCAGGCGAAGAACGTGAATTTCGCTGGAATTCACGTAAAAGTGGCCTCAAACCGGCGGAACGGCGAACCCTTGCGGCGGCCGCCCGGCCAGCAATCCCTGCCACATGGTGTCGTAGGCCGCCTCCAGATGGCGGGTGAAGCGGGCGCTGTCGAACAGCGGCAGTCGGCTACCGCCGGCGGCCAGGTGACGGCGCAGCCGGTCGCGGCGGGCGGGATCGGTCGCCAGCGCGAAGGCCAGCTCTTCGTAACCCGCCGGATCCGTGGCGATCAACTCGGGCAGGCCCACCGCGCGCAGCAGCCCGGCGGCGACCCGGCCGGCGAAGGCCGGGCCCTCCATCGTTACCGCCGGGCAGCCGGCCCACAGCGCATCCGACATCGTGGTATGGCCGGCATAGGGCGCGGTATCGAGCAGCAGGTCCGCCCGGGCATAGCGGGCGAGATGGCGCGCCGGCGGCAGGAAGCCGGCGAAGACCAGCCGCGCGGGATCGATGCCGGCGGCGGCGGCATGGCCCTGCAGGTTTTCCCGCGCCGGCCCGTCCAGGAGCCACAGCACGCTGCCCGGCACGCGGGCCAGCAGGCGCAGCCACAGCGCGAACATCTCGGGCGAGATCTTGAAGGCTTCGTTGAACGCCGCGAACACGACGCCCTGCGCCGGCAGGCCGAGGCCGGCGCGATCGGGTATCGCCGGATCGATCGCCCTCAGGTCGTCGTTCGGCTGGTAACTGTCGGGCAGTTGCACGATACGCTCGGCAAACCAGGGCTGATGCGCCATCGGCGTCACCGTCGCGTCGCCGATGACGTAGTCGACATAGGCCGCGCCGCAAGTCCCGGGAAAGCCGAGCCAGGCGACCTGCAGCGGCGCCGGGCGATGGGCCAGGATGCCGAAACGCGATCCGCGGGTATGGCCTTTCAGATCGACCAGAATATCGACGCCGTCGGCCCGCATCATCGCGGCCGCCTCGCGATCGCCGGCAGCGCCGATCTCGGTGAATCCGTCGAAGGCCGCGACCAGGCGCCGGCGCATCGCGCTGCCGTCATCGGGGCCGGCCGAATAGGCGCGGATCCGGAAGCGGTCGCGATCGTGCAGTTCGAAGACCCGCGCGGCCAGCAGGGCGGTGGCATGCAGATGCAGGTCGCTCGACAGATAGCCGATGGTCAATCGGTCGCGGGACATGGCCGGCGGCCGGGTCGCGGTGCTGGAATAACGCGCGGCCACCCAGGCGGCGGCACAGGCGGCATGCTCGGCCGGAGCGAACCGGCGGGCGACGGCGACCAGCGGGTCGATCGCGGCGTCCGCCCGCGCGATCGCCGCGGCCAGCGCCCGGTCGATGTCGGCGTCATCGCGCCAGTCCGCGATCTGGCGGGCGTAGCGCCCCAGGCTGGACAAGGCATTGCCATGACCCGGCTGCAGGGTCAGCGCCCGGCGGAAGGCGGCGACGGCCGCCGGGATGCGCCCGGCGATGGCCAGCGCGCTGCCCAGGCTGTTCCATAATTCGGGGTGGCCGGGGCGCAGGGTCACGGCCCGGGCCAGCGCCGCGGCCCCTTCGCCGGCTTCGCCCGCCTCGACCAGCGCATTCCCCAGCGCGTTCAGCGCCTCGATCATCGCGGGATCCTGGCGCAGCGCGGCGCGCGCCCGCCGGATGGCGTCACGATGACGACCGGCAGAATGCAGCGCGGCGGCCAGATTGGCCAGAATCGAAGGCTGCTCGCCGTAGCGGGCGATCACCTGCTCGAACAGCATGATCGCGGGTTCCGGCTTGCCGGCGCGCGCGGCGACGATGCCGAGCAGCATCAGCCCGTCGCCATCACCCGGATCGGCCTGCAGGACGCGGCGCAGCGCGGTTTCGGCGGCGCTGAGGTTGCCTGCGCCCAGGGCCGTCTTGGCGGCGGCAATCAGGGTATGACGATCGGACATGGCCGCTCATACCCCGGATTCCTTGCGCCTGCCAGGGAGGGCGCTAAAATCCGCCGCCTTTTTACCCGTTCTAGTCTCCGAGGATCCCATGGAACGCCCCGCGATCAAGCGCACCTGGCAGAACTTCATCGACGGCGCCTGGGTCGACGGTGCCGATGGCGGCCGCATCCCGGTCGAGGACCCGGCGCGCGGCGACGTGATCGCCGAGATCGCCCGGGCCACCCCGGCCGATGTCGATCGCGCCGTCGCCGCCGCCCGCGCCCGCTTCAACGCCCGGACGCTGATCGACATGCGCCCGGCCGCCCGCGGCCAGATGCTGCTCGACATCGCCCAGGCGATGCGGGCGATGGCCGACGAGATCGCGCTGGCCGAATGCCTCGACAACGGCAAGTCGCTGGCCGCCGCCCGCAACGAGGCGCTGGCCGCCGCCCGCTATTTTACCTATTACGGCGGCGCGACCGACAAGATCGAAGGGCGGATGATCCCGCTCGGCGCCGGCTATGTCGACTACACGGTGCCCGCGCCGTTCGGCGTCTCGGCCCAGGTGGTGCCGTGGAACTTCCCGCTGCAGATCGCGGCGCGCTCGGTCGCCTGCGCGCTGGCCACCGGCAACACCGTCGTCCTGAAGACGCCCGAGCTGTCGCCGCTGTCCTGCACCTTCATCGCCGAGGCCTGCCAGCGGGCCGGCGTGCCGGCGGGCGCGGTCAACATCCTGTGCGGCTACGGCCACGATACCGGTGCCGCCCTGGTCACCCATGGCGACATCGACCATATCGTCTTCACCGGCTCGCTGAAGACCGGCCAGTTCATCCTGCGCGCCGCGGCCGAACGGGTCATCCCCTGCGTGATGGAGCTGGGCGGCAAGTCGGCCGGCATCGTGTTCCCCGATGCCGATCTCGACCAGGTCGCGGCCTCGACCGTCGCCGGCATCTTCAGCAATGCCGGCCAGGTCTGCTCGGCCGCTTCGCGCCTCGTCGTCCACCGCTCGCGCCATGACGAGGTGGTCGAGAAGATCGCCGCCCGCGCCCGCGCCCTCTCGGTCGGCCCGGGCATCGACGGCTTCGACCTCGGCCCGGTGATCTCGGCCCCCCAGCGCGACAAGGTCGAAGCCATGTGCCTGGCCGCCGCCCAGGAAGGGGCCGAGGCCGTGACCGGCGGCCGCCGCGCCGACGGCCTGCCCGGCTATTTCATCCAGCCGACCGTCTTCACCGGCGTGCGCCCGGACATGACGATCGCGCGCGAGGAAGTGTTCGGCCCCGTCCTGGCGGTGCAGACCTTCGACGACAACGACGAGGCGATCGCGCTGGCCAACGGCACCGAATACGGCCTCTGCGCCGGCGTCTACACCCAGAACCTCGCCCTGGCGCATTGGACCGCCGACCGCCTGGTGGCGGGCCAGGTCTTCGTCAACGAATGGTTTGCCGGCGGCGTCGAAACCCCGTTCGGCGGCACCAAGCGTTCGGGCTACGGCCGCGAGAAGGGCCAGGAAGCCCTGCTCAACTACGTGCAGACCAAGAATGTCGGCATCCGCCTGACCTCGGGTGCTGGCGGCCGCCCGGGCGGCTGAACCACGTCAGGCGCGGGCGCGCTGCAGCCGCTGCAGCAACAGCGCCCGCGTCCGCTCGCCCGCCATCGCCGTCGCGGCAGTGGCAACGACCCAGCAAAGCCCGATAGCCGGCACGTCGGCCCAGCGCGGCCGGCCGTGCGGCATGACCAGCCGG
>JAEYTW010000032.1 GCA_023433835.1 Pseudomonadota bacterium
GAACCGCGCGGTGCGGCTGACGCCCGAGGGCCGCTCCCTGGCCGCCGCCCTGGGCGACGGCCTCGCCCGCATCCGCGCCGGCGTCGACGCTTTTCGCGGCCGTTCGCGCCAGCTCGCGCTGAACGTCGTGCCGAGCCTGGCGGCGAAATGGCTGGTGCCGCGGCTCGACCGGTTCGCCGCCGGCCGTCCGGACGTCACCGTCGTCGTGACGGCGACCGAGGCGCTGCGCGCCCCGGGCTCGCAGGATGCCGATATCGCGATCCGTTTCGGTGCGGGTCCCTATCCCGGCCTCGACGACCATATCCTGTTCCCGCTCGGCCAGACGCCGGTCTGCACGCCGGCGCTGGCCGCGCGGCTCAGGACGCCGGCCGATCTCGACGGCATGGTTCTGCTGCACGATTCGCCACGCCAGATCGTGATGCCCGGCTGGCCGGAATGGCTGGGCCTGGCCGGGGCGGCGCAGGTCGACGGCCGCCGGGGTCCGCGTTTTTCCGCCGGAAACCTGACGATCGAGGGGGCGCTGGCCGGCCAGGGCGTGGCGCTCGGCATTGCCCCGTTCGTGATCGACGAGATCGTCGCCGGCCGGCTGGTGGCGCCGTTTCCGCTGCTGCTGACCGATCGCAGTCTCGCCTATCGGCTGTTGTGCCGCCCGGGCGACGACGATGCCGCCGTCGCCGCCTTCGTCGCCTGGATACGGGCGGAGGCCGCGATTACCGCCGGTGTCATTGCCGATCGCCTGAAGCATGGCGCCGACCATGAAGCGGTGGCGCGCCCCCGACAAACGAGAAGATCTTCGGCGCGGCTGAGCGGAAGTAAGCCTTGATCTGCCGCCGTCGCCGGCGGCCCGGGCGTCAGTACCCGAAGCCGCGGCTGATCGGGGTGCGCACGCCTTCGGCGTAGTTCTGGGCCAGGAAGCGGTAGGTTTCCTTGAACAGCTTGATGTTCTGGTCCTTGCGCACGACCTGGACCGGGGTCCAGGCCTTGATCATGTCGTCCCATTCCAGCAGCCGGCGATGGACGCCGTCGCGGATGTGGCGGATCAGGTCGATGGTGTTCCGCGGATCACGCAGCAGCGTGATGATATCGGTCTGGCGCATGTCCAGGCTCTTGAACGCCGTGTGGATATCGTTGATCGGCGCCTTGATCAGCATCTGCATCCGCAACAGCTCCTCGACCACGAAGGAGTCGCGCTTGTGCAGCTTGACGAATTCGTCGATCTTTTTCTGGATCGACAGCATCGTTTCGAAAAATTCCTTCAGCGCTTCGATATAGGCCAGCTCGCGGGCGATGTTCTTGACCCGGCTCATTACCTCGGACTGCTGGTTCGTCTTGATATCCAGGTCGTCGCCGATGCGGACCGCGGCCGCCCGCGCCTGTTCCTCGATATTGCCCTGCTCGATCAGCTTGAGCAGCGCGCCGATGTCGTCGAGCGGGATCAGCCGGCCGGTGATCCACGAGACGAGGCGGGCATAGAGCTTGGCTTCCGACACTAGGCGATTGGTTTCCGACACCGACCAGGAAGCGGAGCCGTCGAGGATCTCCTTCGGGATCGAATCGTTGGGGCGGATTTCCTTGACGTATTTCAGGCTCTGCTCGACCAGGGAGACCAGTTTGGCATCGCCTGGGAACTGCTGCAGGTTGAATTCGCGGCGCAGGACGGTGAGGGGCACGCATCCCATGTTGGCGCCCATCGGGAAATAGAACGCCGGCTCCTTGGTGTCCTTGGACATCGCAAAGACCGCCCCGGGCACGTTGAACATCTTGTTATCGAACACAAAATGCGTCGCCTGGCCGGGATTGCCGCTGCCGCCCGGGCCGATCAGGTCTTCGATGGAAACGTCCGCAGCCACTATCTTTCCTCGTATACCGGCTGGCCGGGTCCATCCCCTCGGGACCCTGTCCGCTCTTGTTCGCGATCCTACGACGCCCGCCGACGGGCCTGTATGACGTGCCCGTGCGCCGATGGCAAGTGTGGCACAAATCGCGGCAAACGACGTAAGATCGCGCAATCGTCCTCAAGTTGTCGTATCCACATCATGCCCTATGCGTCACTGCGCGAGTTCATTACGCGGCTGGAAAACTCCGGTCGCCTGGTGCGCGTATCGGAACCGGTTTCCACCGTCCTGGAAATGACCGAAATCCAGACCCGGCTGCTGGCCGAACAGGGCCCGGCGGTGCTGTTCGAACGGCCGGTGATGGCCGACGGGCGGATCTCCGACATCCCCGTCCTGGTCAATCTGTTCGGCACGGTCGAGCGTGTCGCCTGGGGCATGGATCGCGAGCCCCACCAGCTGCGCGACGTCGGCGAGACGCTCGCCTTCCTGCGCCAGCCCGAACCGCCTTCCGGGTTCAAGGAAGCGATCGCCATGCTGCCGCTGGTCAAGACCGTCCTGTCGATGCCGCCGAGGACGGTCGGGCATGCGCCGGCCCAGGAAGTGGTCTGGCGCGGCGACGAGATCGATCTGACCAGACTGCCGATCCAGTCCTGCTGGCCGGGCGAGCCCGCGCCGCTGATCACCTGGCCGCTGGTGGTCACGCGCGGCCCCGCCCAGGCGCGCGAGGATGCGTTCAACCTGGGCATCTACCGGATGCAGGTCCTCGACCGCAACCGCTGCATCATGCGCTGGCTGCGCCATCGCGGCGGCGCCCAGCACCATCGCCGCTGGGGCGAGGCGGGCCGCGACCCGCTGCCCGCCGCCGCCGTCATCGGCGCCGATCCCGGCACGATCCTGGCGGCCGTGACGCCGGTGCCCGACACGCTGTCGGAATACCAGTTCGCCGGCCTGCTGCGGGGCAAGAAGGTCGAGCTGATCGAGTGCCTGACCCAGCCGCTGAAGGTACCGGCCGAAGCCGAGATCGTGCTGGAGGGCGAGGTCAGCCTGGACGACTACGCCGACGAGGGGCCCTACGGCGACCACACCGGCTATTACAATTCGGTCGAGAAGTTTCCGGTCTTCACCGTCACCGCGGTGACGATGCGGCGCAAGCCGATCTACCTGTCGACCTTCACCGGCCGGCCGCCCGACGAGCCGAGCGTGCTGGGCGAGGCGCTGAACGAAGTGTTCATCCCGCTGTTCCGCCAGCAATTCCCCGAGATCGTCGATTTCTGGCTGCCGCCCGAGGGCTGCTCCTACCGCATCGCCGTGGTCTCGATGAAGAAGGCCTATCCGGGCCATGCCAAGCGGGTGATGCTGGGTGTGTGGTCCTATCTGCGCCAGTTCATGTATACCAAGTGGGTGATCGTCGTGGACGACGACATCAACGCCCGCGACTGGAAGGATGTGATGTGGGCGATCTCGACCCGCATGGACCCGGCCCGCGACATCACCCTGGTCGAGGGCACGCCGATCGACTATCTCGATTTCGCCTCGCCCGACTCCGGCCTCGGCTCCAAGATCGGGCTGGACGCCACCAACAAATGGCCGCCCGAGACCAAGCGCGAATGGGGCGAGAAGATCCGCATGACCGACGAGGTCATCGACGCCGTCAGCGAAAAGTGGAAGCGTCTCGGCCTGCCCGGTTCGGGCAAGCCGATCTGGCGGTGAGGAGATGGATCGCGCAGGGCACATCGACCGCGCGCTGAGGGCGGAAGCCTATAAAGGCCTGCAGCTTGCCGTCGCCCTGCGCGCGATCGCGTGCCTCATCATCACCAGCTACCTGATCTGGGAAATCGGCTTTTCGCGGGCAATCCCGATCCTGACCATGCTGATGGTGCTGATGGCGCTGGGCCTGGTCCAGCTTGCCCTCAGCACGCCCCAGCGCGACCGCGCCTGGCTGGCAGCGCTGTTTGCGGCCGTCGACGGCGCGGTGATCGTCGGCGGCCTGCTTGCCGCCGGGCATTTCGATACGGTCGCGCTGCCGCCGCCGATGCGGCTCGGTTTCGACAGCGTCCTGTTCCTCGCCGGGTTCATCGCCCTGTCGTCGCTCGGCAATGCCCCGTCCGTGGTGATCTGGAGCGGGGTGACGATGTCGGCCTGCTGGCTGGCCGGCTGGATCTGGGTCGGCCTGCAGCCGGGCGTTGTCATCGGCGCCATGCCTCATAGCCAGATGCTGGTGTCGGCCGACGAGATCGTCGCGTCGCTCACCAATCCGTGGATGATTTTGCCCCCGGTGCCGTTGCGCCAGGTCGAGGGCCTGCTGCTGATCACCGCGATCACGGCGACGGCCGCCTATCGCGCGCGCCGCATGGTGCGCCGCCAGGCCGAAGCCGACCGGGCGCGGCAGAACCTGTCGCGCTATTTCTCGCCGACCGTGGTCGAGGATCTCTCAGGGATGGACGATCCGTTCGGCGAGGCCCGCCAGCTCAGCGTCGCCGTGCTGTTCGCCGATCTCGTCGGCTTCACCCGCGCCACCGAAGGCCGCGATCCCCATCAGGTCATCGCCCTGGTGCGCGAGGTGCAGCGGGGCCTCGCCCGTGCCGTCTTCGCCTGCGGCGGCACGCTCGACAAATTCCTCGGCGACGGGTTGATGGCGAGCTTCGGCACGCCGCGCCCGACGGGGCACGAGGCGACCGATGCGCTGGCCGCCGCGCGCGGCATGCTGATCGCGATGGCCAGCCTGAACCAGGATCGCGAGCGGCGCGGCGAGGCGCCGATCCAGCTGTCGATCGGCCTGCATTTCGGCCCCGTGACGCTCGGCAATATCGGCGACGAGAACCGCATCGAATATACCGTGGTCGGCGAGACCGTGAACGTGGCGAGCCGCCTGGAGAAGCTGACGCGCGAGCATCACGCCGCGCTGATCGCCTCCGACGCCTTCGTCCGCCGCCTGTCGGTCGAGGCCGCCGTCGACGATCTGACCACCGTCGGGCTGGTTCGCCTGCCCGACCAGGCGATCCGGGGGCTGAACGCCCCGCTCGGCCTGTGGCTGATGGCGCGATGAGCGACGGGCGGCCGCGGCAAGCCTTCGTCACCGGCGCGACCGGCTTCCTCGGCAAGCATCTGGTCGAACAGTTGCTGGACCAGGGCTGGCAGGTCACCGCGCTCCATCGCCGCGACAGCGACCGGTCGTTCTACGGCGAGCGGGTGATCACCTGGGCCGAAGGCTCGCTGCAGGACCAGGCGAGCCTGGCCGCCGCCATGCCGATGGAGGTCGACCGGGTCTTCCATGTCGCCGCCAACACCTCGATCTGGGCTCGCGAGGCCGAGATCCAGCGCCGGGTCAATGTCGAGGGCACGCGCAATCTGCTGGCCGCCGCGCTGGCGCGCCGGGCCAGGCGGCTCGTTCATGTCTCGACCTGGAGCGTCTACGACCTGCACCGGCCGGAAATCGACGAGGCGACGCCGCAGACCGGCGGCGGGTCGTGGATCAACTATGCCCGCACCAAGTGGCAGGCCGAGCAGGCGGTGAAGACCGCGGCCGAGCGCGGTCTGGACGCCGTGATCGTCAACCCCGCCCATATCCTCGGCCGCTACGATCCCGGCACCTGGTCGCGCATGTTCCTGATGGTCGACCAGGGCCGCCTGCCCGGCATACCCCCGGGATCGGGCAGCTTCGCCCACGCCGCGGCGGTGGCCGCCGCGATCATCAGTGCCGGCAACAAGGGGCGGCGGGGGCAGAATTACCTGCTGGGCGGGGCCGACCACTCGTTTTACGAGGTCATCACCGAGATCGGCTTCCGGCTGGGCGCCAAGGTGCCGACGCGCGTGCTGCCGGCCGCCGCCCTGCGTGCCGCCGCCCGGCTGCAGGCCCTGAAGGCGCGCTTCACCGGCGAAAAACCCGAGCTGACGCCGGAAGGAGCCGAGATGGTCTGCCACCGCACCCGCATCACCTCGACCCGGGCGATCGACGAACTGGGCTACCGGCCGGCCCCGCTCTACTACATGCTGGCCGACTGCCACACGTGGTTGAAAAACGCCGGGCTGTTGCGCTGAACCCGGTTACGCCCCATATCTTGCCCAACAGTCCCTGGTAAGCCACGAGACGTCATGACCGACAACAAGTCCCGCGCCGCCGAAACCCTCGATCTGCTGACCGACCTGATCGGCCGCGCCCGCCGCGCCGGCGCCGACCAGGCCGACGCCATCGCGTTCGAAAGCGTGTCCTACGGCGCCTCCTTCCGCATGGGCAAGCCCGAGGATATCGAGCGCTCGGAGACCGTCGATCTCGGCCTGCGGGTGCTGATCGGCAAGCGGCAATCCTTCGTCGCCGGTACCGACCGGCGGTCGGAAGCGCTCGACAAGGTGGTCGAGCGCGCGGTGGCCATGGCCCGGCTCGCCCCCGAGGACAAGTTCTGCGGCCTGGCCGACCCGGCGACGCTTGCCACCAGCTGGCCCGACCTCGACCTCGCCGACCCCGAGCCCGCACCGCCGATCGAGACGCTGATCGAAGAGGCGCGCGCGATGGAGGAGGCCGCGCTGGCCGTGCCCGGCATCACCAATTCCGAGGGCGGCGGCGCCTCGGCCGGCTCCGGCCTCGTGGCGATGGCCACCTCGGACGGCTTCGCCGGTGCCTTCTTCGGCACTAATTACGGCCGCTCGATCAGCGTCATCGCCGGCGAGGGCACCGGCATGGAGCGCGACTACGATTTCTCGTCGAAGCGCTTCCGGGCCGAGCTCGAAGCCCCCGAGGTCATCGGCCGCAATGCCGCCGACAAGGCGCTGAAGCGATTGAACCCGCGCAAGGTCGCCAGCCAGACCGCGACCGTGGTCTACGCCCCGCGGGTCTCCGGCTCGCTGGTCGGCCATCTGTCGGGCGCCATCAACGGCCAGTCGGTGGCCCGCGGCACCTCGTTCCTGAAGGACCGGATGGGCGACCAGCTCTTCCGGGCCGGCATCAACATCGTCGACGACCCGCTGCGCATCCGCGGCGCGCGGTCGCGCCCCTTCGACGGCGAGGGTGTCGCCACCCGGCGCCGGGTGCTGGTGGCCGACGGCAGGCTCGACGGCTGGCTGCTCGATACCGCGACGGGCAGGCAGCTCGGCCTGGCCACCCAGGGCAATGCCTCGCGCGGCGCCGGCGGCCCGCCGGGCCCCAGCGTGACCAACCTCCACATGGAAGCGGGCGAAGTCTCGCCCGAGGACCTGATCGCCGACATCAAGTCGGGCCTCTATATCACCGAGCTGATCGGCATGGGCGTCAACGGCGTCACCGGCGATTACAGCCGCGGCGCGTCCGGCTTCTGGATCGAGAACGGCAAGATCGCCTATCCGGTGTCCGAGCTGACCGTCGCCGGCAACCTGAAGGACATGTTCGCCCGCCTGATCCCGGCCAGCGACCTGACCTTCCGCTACGGCACCGACGCACCGACCATCCGCATCGACGACATGATGATCGCGGGGACATGAGTCTGACCGCCGATCTCGACCTCCTGATGGCCGCGACCCGCGAAGGCGGGGCGCTGGCGCTCGACCATTTCAAGGCCGGCGTGACGCCCTGGGACAAGAAGCCCGACGACCCGGTCTCGGAAGCCGACCTGGCCGTCGATCGCCTGCTGCACGACCGGCTGCAGGGCGCGCGGCCCGACTATGGCTGGCTGTCGGAGGAAAGCGTTGACGATCCGCGCCGGCTGAACTGTCGGCGGGTCTGGGTCGTCGACCCGATCGACGGCACCCGCGCCTTCATCGCCCGCCGCCCGGAATTCTGCATCTGCGCCGCGCTGGTCGAGGATGGCGAAACCGCGCTGGCCGCCGTCTACAACCCGGCGACGGAGGAATTCTTCGCCGCCGTGCGCGGTCAGGGCGCCACGCTCAACGGCCGGCCGATCCACGCCAGCCGCCGCGACGATCTCAACGCCGCCCGCCTGCTCGCCTCGAAAAGCAAGCATTTCTCCTCGCCGGCCTGGCAGGCCGCGGCACCGGGCGCCAGCTTCTCCTACCGCAACTCGATCGCCTATCGCATGGCGCTGGTCGCCGCCGGGCGCTTCGAGACCGCGATCTCGCTGACCCCGAAATCCGATTGGGACATCGCCGCCGCCGACCTGATCGTGCACGAGGCCGGCGGCCACGCGACCACCACGACCGGCGACCGCTTCCGCTACAACGAGCCCAAGCCGGTGCATCCGAACGTGATCACGTCCGCGCCGGGCGTGCACCACCAGGTGCTGGGGCTGTTGGCCGCGGCGGCTTAGGCCCGCCTCAGCCACACCGCGGTGTCGTGGAACGCCGCGCCGCCGTTCGGCTTGGCCGGATCGGAGCCGATCAGGAGGTTGATGCCGATGCCCTCGACATGGGCGCCGTTCGGCCAGATGCCCTCGGCGATCAGCACGCCGTGGCGCATGCCGTCGAACAGGCGGGCGTGCAGCGCGACGCTGCCGCGATGATTGCCGAGGCGGACGAGATCGCCCTCGGCGATGCCGAGGCGGGCGGCATCGTCGGGATGCACCATCACCGTCGGGCGCTTCTCGCGTGACTTGCTGCCCGGCGTCTCGGTGAAGGTCGAGTTGAGGAAGGTGCGGGCCGGCGCGGTGACCAGACGAAACGGGCACTCATCGGTCGGCGCCTCGATCGAGTCCCAATGGGTCGGGCCGTCGGGCATGCCCTGCCAGTCCGGTCCTTGGGTCGACCAGTCGGGGAAGAAGCGGAAGCGCTTGTCCGGCCAGTTGAAGCCGTCGAGATAATGGGCGTGGCGGAATTCGGGCTGCATGTCGTGCCAGCGCGCCGCGATCAGCGCCTCGGCGCCGTCGAGCCCGCCGGCGCGCAGGCATTGGTCGGCCAGTTCGCGCGGGGTCATCGAGAAGCCCGGATGCCGGTCGGCGACGCCTAAGCGCCTGGCCAGCTCGCAGATCACGTAGTGATTCTCGCGCGCCTCGCCCGGCGCCTCGATCACCTTCGGGCCGAAATGGACGTATTGGTTACCGCCGCCGCGATAGATGTCGTCGTGTTCGAGGAACATCGTCGCCGGCAGCACGACATCGGCCATTTTCGCCGTCTCGGTCATGAACTGCTCATGCACGCAGACGAACAGGTCGTCGCGGGCAAAACCCTTGTGCACGAGGCCCAGTTCGGGCGCCACCACATAGGGATTGGTGTTCTGGATCAGCATCGCGGTGACCGGCGGGCCGCCCTTCAGCGCCTGCGGGTCGCCGGTCAGGATCTGGCCGATGCGCGACTGGTCGAGGTCGCGCACCGAGAGGTCGCGCAGGTCGAGACCTTCGATCAGCGTCTTGTCCATCTTGGCGAAGATGCCGCCGTTCGAATGGAAGGCGCCGCCGCCCTCGTACTGATAGGCGCCAGTCACCGCCGCGATGCAGCTGGCCGCGTGCATGTTGACCGCGCCGTTGCGGCTGCGCGAGAAGCCGTAGCCCAGGCGGAAATAGGCACGCTTCGTGGTGCCTACCAGGCGCGCGAAGGCTTCGATCTCGGCCGCCGGGATGCCGGTGATGGCCTCGGCCCAGGCGGGAGTCTGGCTGGCGACGCGGGCTTCGAGGTCGCGCGGACGGTCGGTGTAGCGCTCGAGATATTCCCAGTCGGCGTGGCCGTCGCGGAACAGCACGTGCATGACCGCGCAGGCCAGCGCCCCGTCGGTGCCGGGGCGCGGCATCAGGTGGATGTCGACGGCCTCGGCGGTGCCGTTGCGGTAGGGATCGATGCAGACGATTCTCGCGCCGCGCTCTTTACGAGCGCGGGTGGCGTGAGTCATGACGTTGATCTGGGTGTTGACCGCGTTGGTGCCCCAGATGACGACGAGATCGCTGCGCCCGATCTCGCGCGGGTCCGGCCCGCGCAGCGAGCCGGTACCGGCCAGCCACCCGGCATAGGCCAGGTTGACGCAGATGGTGCCGAAGAAGCGCGAATATTTCTTGGCATGGGTCAGGCGGTGGATGCCGTCGCGCTGAACGAGGCCCATCGTGCCGGCGTAATAGTAGGGCCAGACCGTTTCCGGGCCGTATTTCCGCTCGGCTGCGATGAAGGCTTCGGCCACGCGGTCGAGCGCCTCGTCCCAGCCGATCTCGGTGAATTGCCCGGATCCCTTCGGGCCGGTGCGCAGCAGGGGTTTGGTCAGCCGGTCGGCGTGGTGCACACGCTCGGCATAACGCGCGACCTTGGCGCAGATGACGCCGGCCGTGTAGTCGTTGTCGGCGGCGCCCCTGACACGCCCGATGCGGGTCGGCGACAGGCGCTCGACCTCCAGTGCGCAGGTCGACGGGCAATCATGGGGGCAGGCCGAGGCGACGATCTCGACGGCCTGGTCCTTCACGCGGGCGATCTTGGGGCTGGCGTTCATGGCCCGGCAGCATAACCGCCCGGCACGCCGCCGTCAGCCGTGCGATTTGGCCCCCATGCCGAAGCTCAGCGCCATGCCGGCGAGCAGCAGGTGGTAGAGATCGTAAGGCCCGATCGGCAACGGGCCGAGCCGCCCCTGGCGGGCGAATTCGGCCGCAGCGGCGAGCACGATGCCGGCCACCAGCCAGAAGGCCGCGGTACGCGACGTCTTCAGCCCGATCAGCGCCACGACGATCATGCCGATCAGGGCGAGGACGGCGAGCGGCTGGCCGAAATCGGGCACCAGCCCCAACCCGACCGCCAGCAGCGCCGCCCCGCCCCCCCCGCCCCCCCCCCCCCCCACCCCC
>JAEYTW010000048.1 GCA_023433835.1 Pseudomonadota bacterium
GGGGGGGGGGGCGGGCAGACCCCAGGCCGTTCCGTATCGGAGTTCGCGTCGATCATGTCTTTCCCGGCCTTGCCCTTCCTGGATCTGCTGCGGTCGGCGCGGGTGCGCCGGATGACGGCGCAGGTCGTCTTCGTCGCGGCCGTTATCGGCTGCCTTGCCGCGATCGTCTATCAGACCCAGGCCAACATCGCCCGGCAAGGTATCGCCTACGGGTATGATTTCCTGTGGCGGCCGACCAACTGGAACGTTTCCTTCGGCTTTTTCCCGCACGTCCCGGCCGATCCCTATTGGTGGACGCTGCTGATCGGGCTGTGCAACACGGTGGCGCTCGGCCTGCTCTGCGTCGCCGCCACGACGATCGCCGGTTTCGCTGTCGGCCTGGCGCTGATCTCGCGCAACTATCTCGTCAATTTCCTGGCCGGCGGCTTCGTCGCGGTCTTCCGCAATGTGCCGGCAATCCTGCAGGTGTTCTTCTGGTATGCGGTGATGAAGCACCTGCCGGGCGAGCGCCAGGCCTTCGCGCTCGCCGATACCGTGTTCCTGTCGAACCGCGCGCTCTACATGCCGGCGGTCGGCATCGCCAACGGTGCTGCGGCAATCGCCGTTGCCGCGGCCATCGTGGCGGCCGTCGCTGCCATTGTGTCGCGCACGCGATATCTCATTCCCGCCGGCCTGCTCGCCTTTGCCGCGATCGTCATGGCGGCGGCGCCGCCGTTCAGCCTGGAGCGGCCGGTGCTGCGCGGCTTCAGCTATGCCGGCGGCGGCCGGCTGTCGCTCGAATTCCTGGCGCTGTTCGTGGCGCTCGCCATGTATGGCACCGCCTTCGTCGGCGAGATCGTGCGCGGCGGGCTGATTTCGGTCGGCCGCGGCCAGATCGAGGCGGCCCGCGCGCTGGGCCTGCCCGGTTGGCTGATCGAGGCCAAGATCCGCATTCCGCTGGGCCTGCGCGCGATCCTGCCGGCCTTGAGCAACCAGCATCTCTTTACGATGAAGCTGACCTCGCTCGGCGCCGCGATCGGTTTCTCCGATCTGTTCGCGGTATCTTCGATCAGCATCAACCAGACCGGCCAGACCATCGAGCTGCTGGGCGTCATGGTCACCCTTTATTTCGCTACCAACTATGTCCTGGCGCTCGGCATGCATCTGCTCAACCGCGCTTTCGCGCTGAAGACGCGGGGCTGACGATGGCGCGCCCGGTACCCAAGGACATTGTCGTGATGGATGCGCCGATCGACCTCGGCTCCTCGCCCGTAGGGCCGGCGGCCCGCCCGGACGGCTCGCCCTGGGGCGTACTGCGCAAGCGGCTGTTCGGCACGTGGTGGGAAAGCCTGATCACGCTGGCCAGCGCCGCGCTGATCCTGTGGGGCCTGGCCTGGGTGCTGCGCTGGGCGCTGTTCGACGCGGCCTGGGCGACGACGGCCGCGGCCTGCGGCGATGCCGCCGGGGCCTGCTGGTCAGTAATCGCGTCGCGCTGGCGGCTGATCCTGTTCGGCCTCTATCCGCATCAGGAACACTGGCGTTCGGCACTTTCCTGCGCGATCGTCGTCGCAACCGTCGTGGTTTCCTGCATCCGCTGGTTCTGGCGGCCGTGGCTGCTCGGCTCGATCTGGGCCGCCTCGACCGTTTCGTTCTTCGTGCTGATGAAGGGCGGGGTGCTCGGCCTGGCCGAGGTGCCGACCGACAAATGGGGCGGTCTCGTGCTGACTCTGTTCGTTTTCGTCTGCACGCTGCTGATCGGCATGCCCGTCGGCATCGTGCTGGCCCTGATGCGCCAGTCGAAACTGCCGGCGGTGCGGCTGGTCACCGTCTTCGTCGTCGACGTCGTGCGCTCGATCCCGCTGCTTTCCGTGGTCTTCGGCATCGCGTTCTTCGCGCCGTTCTTCCTGCCCCAGTTTCTGACCGGGGACAAGATCTACCGGGTGGTGGTCGGCTACGCCTTCTTCTTCGGCTGCCTGCAGGCGATGGTGGTGGCGGGCGGGCTGCAAAGCATCGCGGCCGGCCAGGCCGAGGCGGCGACGGCGCTGGGCCTGCGCAAATGGCAGGTGATCGCCCTGGTGATCCTGCCCCAGGCGCTGAAGGCCTCGCTGCCGGCGACGATCAACCTGGTGGTGATGGCGTTCAAGGATACCTCGGTTCTGGTCATCGTCGGGCTGCTCGAACTGACCGCGTCGGGCAACATCGCCTATCAATCGGGCGACTGGAGCAGCTATTATGCCGAAGTCTTCGTCTTCATCGCGCTTATCTACTTCTCTTTTTCCTACTCGCTGTCGCGCTACGGCGCCTTTCTCGAACGGCGGATGCGGCTGGGGGCGGACTGATCATGAAAAGTGGCATTGCTGGTGGCCTACGACGCGGATCTCGAAATCGCCGAGGTCGGCCTTGCCGATCCGAATGACGTGAAGTCATGGTCCGGATCGTCGCCACCGGTATCTGCCTGCGCCGATGTCTACATGCCGATGATCGACACTGCCGATGTGGTAGCTAAACGCTACGGCGTCTCGCGCGAAGCGCAGGATGCGTACTCGTTGGAAAGCCAGCGCCGCACGGCCGCGGCGCAAAGCGCCGGGCGGTTCGATGCCGAGATCGTGTCGGTGGAGGCGGCGCCGCTGGTCCGGGACGAAGGCAACCGGCCGGCGACGACAGCCGAGGGGCTGGCAGCGCTGGAGCCGGTGCGCGGCCCCGGCTTCACCGTGACTGCGGGCAATGCCAGCCAGCTGTCGGACGGCTCGGCCGCCGTCGTGCTGATGTCGGCGGCCGAGGCCGCGCGGCGCGGCATCGAGCCGCTGGGCATGTTCCGAGGCCTGGCCACCGCCGGCTGCCGGCCTGACGAGATGGGCATCGGGCCGGTGCTGGCGGTGCCGAAGCTGTTGCAGCGTTTCGGCCTCAGCGTCGACGACATCGACCTGTGGAAGCTGAACGAAGCCTTCGCCGACCAGGTCGTCCATTGCGTCGACGAACTGCATCTGCCGCACGAACGTCTGAATGTCGATGGCGGCGCCATCGCGATCGGCCATCCCTACGGCACGTCCGGCGTGCGCATGGCCGGCCATCTGCTGCTGGAAGGCCGCCGCCGCGGTGCGCGGTTCGGCGTGGTCACCATGTGCGTCGACGGCGGCATGGGCGCGGCGGGGCTGTTCCAGCTTAGCTAAGGGACTGACCGTGACCCGTGGATCTTCTCGGACGGAATGTCGTGTCCCTCTCCTGATCGAGCCCTTCGAGGTGAGCCAGCGGGGGCATGCCCAAAGCATGCCCGGATAAGGCTCGCGGCCGGCGACGGGGTTTGGGATGAGCCCGCCGGATGTACCGATGACGAGCGTTATGGCCTTCCGAGCAACGCGTAGATTTTGCGCTTTACGTCCGACATCGTTTCCGGCGAAACCCGCGCTTTGAACGAAGCCCGGCGCTCGACCCAGTCGACACTTTTGACCTGGTCCGAAAGCACAGCCGATGGCGGTTTGCCCGCGATGAGGACTTCGAATGGATAGCCCTTGATCTGCGTCGTCATCGGGCAGCAGATCATCAGATCGGTCTTGGCATTGTAGGACGCCGGGCTGATCACCAACGCCGGGCGATGGCCGCGCTGTTCGCGGCCGGTCTGCGGGTCGAAGTTCAGCCAGACGACGTCACCGGCATCCGGCACATAGGCACGCGGCATTTCAAAGCACTTCTTTGCCCACGGGCCCGCCGAATTCAACGGCCTCGTGTCGATTTTCCGGGGTGATCCGGTTGAGCAGATCGTCGAGGTCGTAGTCTTCGGCCGGGACCAGCTCGATGACGATTCTGCCGTCCTCGGCCCGGACGTCGACCGTGTCGTTGATGCGAAAATTTGCTTCCTCCAGGACCGCTGCCGGGATCCGAACCGCGGTGCTGTTGCCCCATTTCTTCACGTTCACACGCATTTCGATTTCTCCAGGCTTGATCGCCGACTGCGACGTAGCGCCACTGTAGATACGATACACCAACGTCCGATATGTAGCAACATTGGCGATACGCACGCGGCAGCGAGCCGTGAAGCGCTTACGTGCGTCTGCTTCAACGAAGCGAATTGCCTTCTTCTCGACCTAACTGCAATGCGGCGAGCATTGCCATCAGGACGGCGGTCACCTGCCGCACCCCGGTCAATCGCGTCCCTTGACAAGCAACCTGCCAAATTATACGGATCAGTATAAATCGACTGGTCAAAAATAAGATGGGCTGTTTAGGGAGGCCATTGTGACGTCAGCTTGGGTATCGGCAGAGAAGCTTTGGGCAGGGTCTGAGGAAGGCCGGCGGCAAGCCCGCAGTCCCACCCTGCGCGTCCGGGAACTCCGACGGCTAGGCCAGGCCACTCGATGAGTGCCGCTTCCGTTCCGCAGCAGACGGCGGCCGCCGGCGCTCGGCAAGGCGCGGCGATCCGCCCGCTGTTGGAGGTTCGGGGGCTGTCGATATCGTTTGGTCCGGCGACATCCCCGGCACTGATCCACAAGGTCGGCTTCTCAGTCTTACCGGGAGAGCGTGTCGGCATCGTCGGCGAAAGCGGGTGTGGCAAGACACTGACCGGGCTGTCGATCCTGCGTCTACACGGCCCTGGTCAGGTGCGGGTGTCGGGCGAAGTCTGGTTCGAAGGTCGCGATCTTCTGGCCCTGGGTCCACGGGAAATGCGCGATATCCGCGGCCGCGACATCGCGATGATCTTTCAGGAGCCGATGAGCGCGCTCGATCCGGTCTTCACCGTCGGTGATCAGATTGCCGAGGCTTATCGCACCCATTTCCCGGTGGCCCGCCAGGCGGCGCGCAAGCGTGCGATCGAGGCTCTGGCCCAGGTCGGCATTCCGGCACCGGAACGGCGTTGCGACGATTATCCGCATCAGCTGTCGGGCGGCATGCGACAGCGGGTGATGATCGCAATGGCGCTGATCTGCCGGCCGAAACTGCTGATAGCGGATGAGCCGACCACGGCCCTCGACGTCACCGTCCAGTCCCAAATCACTGACCTGCTGCGAGAGATGAGCGAGCGCACCGGTACCGCGCTCCTGTTCATCACCCACGATCTCGGCGTCGTTGCCGAGACCTGCACGCGGGTGCTGACAATGTATGCCGGTGAGGTGGTTGAGGATGCACCGGTCGATGCGGTGCTGATAGCAC
>JAEYTW010000379.1 GCA_023433835.1 Pseudomonadota bacterium
CCAACGGCGCCGGCAAGACCACGACCCTGCGGGCGATTTCCGGCCTGCTGCATGCCGATCTCGGCCAGGTGACGGCCGGCGAGATCCGGTTCGACGGCAAGGACGTCGCCAATGGCGACCCGATCGACATCTTCGATCTCGGCATCGTCCAGGTCCTGGAGGGGCGCAAGGTCCTGGAACACCTGACGGTCGAGCAGAACCTGCGCATCGGTGCGCACCGGCGCAGCGATCAGCCTGCGGTGAAGCGCGACATCGAGAAGGTCTATCACTATTTCCCGCGCCTGCCCGATCTGCTGTCGCGAACCGCCGGGTATCTTTCGGGCGGCGAGATGCAGATGCTGCTGATCGGGCGGGCCCTGATGGCGGCACCGAAGCTGCTGATCCTGGACGAACCCTCGATGGGGCTGGCCCCGATGCTGGTCGAGCAGCTGTTCGACGTCATCGGACGCATCAACCGGGAGGAGGGAATGACGGTGCTGCTGGTCGAGCAGAACGCCCGCGCCGCCATCCGCCAGTGCGACTACGGCTACGTCATGGATGGCGGCCGCATCGTGCTGCACGGAACGCGCGAGCAGCTCGAGCAGAACCAGGACGTGCAGGAATTCTACCTGGGCCTGTCGATCGGCGAGGAGCGGCGGAATTTCCGCGACGTGAAGCATTATCGCCGCCGCAAGCGCTGGCTGGGCTGACGCCATGGGCATCGATCGGTTCCAGCGCCTTCGCGACGTCTATGCCGAGGCCAGCCGGCTGGCGCCATCCTTGCGGGCGCGGTTCGCGGCCGCCGGGCTGACGCCTGAGGAAATTCGCACGGCGGCGGATCTCAACCGCCTGCCGGTACTCAAGAAGGAGGCGCTGCTGGCGCAGCAGCAGGCGGATCCGCCCTTTGCCGGCTATCTCGCCTGCCGCCCGGACGAAATCGGCCATATCTATGTATCCCCGGGACCGATCTTCGAACCGTCGCTGGCCGACGATGGCACGGGCCACGGCATGGCGACGATGTTCGAGGCCGCGGGGCTGGGGCCGGGCGATCTGGCGATGAACAGCTGGGCCTACCACATGGTGCCGGCGGGCCTGCTGTTCGACCAGGGCCTGCGGGCGGTCGGCGCCACCGTCCTGCCGGCCGGTACCGGCAATACCGATCTGCAGGCCGAACTGCTGCTCAGCCTGCCCGTCACCGCCTTCCTGGGCAGCACGGCCTTCTTCCAGACCATCGTCGAGCGGCTCGAAACGCAGGGCCATGCGCTGCCGGCGCGCTGGACGCTGCGTCATGCATTCCTCGGTGGCGAATTCGGCGACTGGTCGGCCAAGCGCCGTCGGCTGGAGCAGGACTATGGGATCAAGACCTGGTCGTGCTACGGCACCGCGGATTTCGGGCTGATCGGCTACGAGCGGGCCGGTGTCGACGGCTACCTGATCCATCCCGATCGTTTCGTGCAGATCTGCGATCCCGTCACGGGCGCCCCGCTGCCCGACGGCGCGGCCGGCGAGATCGTGGTGACGACGCTGGCGCGCGGCTGGCCGATGATCCGCTTCGGCACCGGCGATGTCTCGACCGCGCTGGAGACGGGCGGGGATGGCGGCGCGGCGCGGATCGCGCCGCTGCAGGGCAGGGTCGGGCAGGCCGTCAAGGCGCGCGAGATATTCATCTATCCCAGCCATGTCGAGGCCCTGCCGCGCCGCGTCGGCGGCCTGGCGCGCGTGGCCGTCACGGTGCGGCGGGTCGGCAATCGGGACGAGATCGCGGCCCGCGCCGCGCTGTCGGCCGGCATCGATGCGGCCCGGGCGGAAGCCCAGCTGCGGCAGGCCTTTGCCGCATTGACCCGCCTGCACCTGGATCATGTCGAGTTCGTGCCCGCCGCCGGACTGCCGGACGACGCGCCGCTGCTGAGCGATTGCCGGCAATTCTCCACGTAGGACCTGCGCTGCGCGCCCATTCGTTACGGGCGGGAACCGGGCAGGACAGGGCGATGTTGAGGAGAGCATCAGGCAGAGCGGAGTCATCTCGGCATGGCGAAATTCGATCAGCGGCACGGGCCCCTCGCATCCCTGCTTGAGCAGGTCGTGCGCGGCGACGAGGATTGTCCGGTCTTCGCGATCCGCCGCGAGCCCCCGGGGTTCGGAAAGCCGCCGCGCGACAAGGACGAGGCGCGGCTCGCTGCCCTGGCCGGGCAAGGATACGGTTCGGCTCCGCTCTGACGGATGCGGGCGCCTATGCGCGTCCGCTGCCGGCCAATCTCGCCTTCGCCCGCGACAACAGGCGGCGCCATGGCCGGATGCCGGTTTCGTCGGTATCAACGGGGGGCGGGGGCGCCGGATTGAACGGCCCGCCGGGCAGGCTGTCCACCAGCATCGGGGCCTCGCCGCCAAGATTGCGGGCCAGCCCGGCCAGCGCCTGCAGGTCGGCCGGCGCATCGTTGCCCAGCACGTCGACCACCGATCGCCCGCCGAGCAGATCACGCAGGGCTGCCACCACAGCCGGCAACCGCCGAGATGCCGCCTCCGCCGGCAGGGTGCGCAAGGCGAAGATCGTCAGCTTCAGGCAGGCCCCGATCGCGGCCTGGAGCTCCCCGTCGGATATGACATGGCGATGCAGCAGGTCGCACATGGCAACCGCCAGCCGCATGGCCGCCATGAACTGGTCGATCGCCCGCCCCCCGTCATGGCCGTCGACCAGATCGATCAGCCCGCGGAAATGCAGGTGGTTGGCGAGGTTGAGCGGCACCCGGTCGATCAGGGCCGGCAACGCGACGCCGGCCGGAAATTCGGGCAGCGCGATCGCGCCGGGGTTCCTGATATCGATGGCATAGAGATCGCGGAACTGGGCTTCCACCGCGGGCGCCAGCCGGCGGGCTTCGGCAAACCGGCCGGCAATCGCCAGATGCTTGACCAGGCGAAACAGGAAGCCGTTTCGCAGCAGGGGATCATCCGCCGATGCGGCGTAGCGCCCGGCAAGGTAGTCGATCAGCGCATCGGCCGACACGCCATCCCGATCCGGGGGCAGGGTGCCGTCGCGGGTGGCATGGGCGATCAGCGTATGGGCGTCGCGCACGATGCGGATCGCGGTAAAGCCGTGCCGGCGCAACAGCAATTCGAGCGAAGCGGCCGAATAGAGGATGAGATGCGAACCCGGGCTGAGCGTCGGGAGCAGGGTGCCGGTCGAGGCTTCGCGACCGACCGCTTCCATCGCCGGCGTGGTCAGGATAAGGATGCCTGCGGGTGCAAGGACCGTGGTGATGTCGGTCAGCAGTTGGCCGGGATCTTCGATATGCTCGATCAGTTCCGAGCAATAGACGACGTCGCGTGGGCCGATCCGCTCCAGCAGCGCCTGGCCGAAATACGCACTGACGATGTCGAGGCCCAGCCGTCTTCGTCCTTCGGCCGCGATGGCCGACGGGTCGATGCCCATCGCCTGCGCTTGATGGTGGCGGCCGACGAAATCGAGCGAAAAGCCGAAGCCGCAGCCGATTTCCAGATAGCGCGTCCCGGCCGTGAACGGTACCGCCGCGAGCGGTCGCAGCATCGAATCGATTCCGGCGCCTTTCTCGACGTAGAACTTGATCGAGAAAGGTGCCGATCCGTCGTCTTCGTAGGCCGGGGGCGCACGATCGTCGAAGAAGCCGCTGCCGCAGCCGCCGCATGCCAGGAATACGAGGCGCCTAGCGTGATCGAACATGCTGGGGCTGGCAAGCAGCGCGCGGTGGCGATCGACGCGGCCGCAGACGGGGCATCGGCCGGTGACGGTCTCGTCTGCAAGCCACTCGATCATCGCGCGCTTTCGTGCCGAACCCGCCTCAGGGCGGATCGGTATCGTACCACCACTTGTTGCGCACCGCGCGATAGTAGGCGGTGGGGTCGTAGGGTTGGGTCGGCAGGTTCATCGCCGGCACGTTCAGCCGGCCGACGGCCTGCAGCAGCTGGTAGCTCGCGAAGATCTCCTCGCGCTGCGCGCGGACGAGATTGACCTCGGCATTCAGCCGATCCTGCTCGGCGTTCAGCTGATCGATGACCGACCGGGTGCCGCCGCGCACCTCGGCTTCGTAGCCCTGCACGGCCGCACGGGCCGCCCGCACCTGCTCGACCACGGCCACGATGCGGGCGCGGTTGGACTCGAGCGCATACCAGCCACGGGCGCAGTCGTTGTCCGACAGCAGGACCGCGGCCGCGTAGTCGCTGGTCTTGGCCGACAGCGATTGCTTGGCCGCGCGGATCCGCGCTTCGGTTCCGCCTCCGGTATAGAGCGGCGCGTTGACCTGGACCATGACCTGGCCGATATCGCGCCCGACCTGGTTCGAATACTGCTCGTCGCGTCCGGCCTGGCCGACCAGGTCGACCGTGGGCAGGCGTTCGCCCTCGACCACCGCGATATCCTGGCGGGCGACATCGAGCGCGATCTGGGCGACCTGGACGCGGGGATTGTCCTCGCGTCCCATGGCCTGCGCGGCATCGAGCGTCGGCGGCAGGCCGGTGGCGGCCTCGGGCTGGGTCAGCGGTTCGCTGGCGGGCGCGCCCACGATCCGCAGGAAATTCGCGCGGCTGATTTCCAGGCTGCCTTCGGCCGCGCGGTAGTCGGCGATCGCCTGGGCATGGCGCGCCTCGGCCTGGGCCACGTCGGTCGTGGTGACGTCGCCGCGCTCACGCCGTCGGCGGACGGCCTGCAACTGGCGGGCAAAGATGTCGACGCCTTCGCGCAGCAGGTCCGCCACCCGCCGGTCGCGGACCAGGTCGGCATGCGCGCCGAGCGCATCGAGGAACACGTTCTGTTCGGTCGCGACCAGGTTGGCCCGGTCCTGCAGTACCAGCGCCTCCGCACGGGCGACGTCGGCCGTCGTGCGCCCGCCGGCATAGAGCGACTGACGCACGATCAGATAGCCGTTATAGGGGTTGCGGGCGTTCGGCTGGAAAACGGTGCCGCCATTGGTCGAGTAGATCCGCAGGTTTTCCCAGGTGCGGCCGGCCTGGCCGGTCACCGACACGTTGGGACGCCAGCCGGACAGCGCCCGCGGCACGCCCTCGTCCGTCGCGCGCAGCCGGGCGCGGGCCCCGTCCAGCACCGGGCTGACATTGTAGGCGGTGACGAGGGTATCGGTCAGCGTCTGCGCGGTGGCAGGGGCAACGGACAGCGCGGCGATGACGGCGACGACGGCCGGCCAGCAAAATCCAGCGACGATGGCGCGACCCGAGTTCAATGCTACGCTCCCCCCCTGCAGCTACAACGGTCTAGCAAGTCACCGTCGGCCGATCAAGCATGCCCGCCGGGACAGTTTCGCAGCCCTTCTCTTAATGGTTGCTGAAAATGGCGCAAATCGGTCCCACCTGGCCCACGCACCCGATCGCCTCTGCAAGAACAGGTTGATTCGGACGTCGATCATGTCAGCCGTGGGCGGTCGGGATGGCGACAAGATCACGACCGGTTGGGGCGCTCGTCAAGCTTGTACCTTAGTTGCGATGTAAGCCGACAACCTGGATATCATACTAATGTATAAGAAGTTGACGACAGCAATTTACCGAATTTTTATTTGCCGACAAAATGAGCACTTCATTGCCGCGCAATAGAACCGGCGCGATGTGCAAGCCGCTCTGCGGTACCTCGTTGCGATTGTTTGCACTGTTGCTTTCTAGACCTTACGGATCATCACCCAGGGTTGATGAGATAAATTTTTTTCAATCTCTATCTGGTGGCGAGACGACACCGTTTGAGTGTAAGATGACGGCGACAGGGTAGAAACCGGCGCTGCATGGAACCGCGAGGCTGGTAGAACCGCTATCGCCGGTACGGCAGTCGAACTAACGGGGGAATGAATTATGGCCACGATTCCTGGCGGCATACAGATCAGCGTCGACGACAACGTCTTCACGCAGACCGAGTTGAACGCGTTCTCGGCCGGCATGATCGACGAGAACGGCCTGATCCCGGTCACCCAGACGATCACCGACTTCAACAACATCCCCACGCCCGATCCGAACGCGATCTCCAGCGGCGGCTCGGTGCTGTTCACTTTGCCGTCCAACTTCGGGGGCGGCACGATCGATATTCCCAGCCCGACCGTGACGCCGGCCCCCGGCCAGACGGCGGTCATCGGCTTCATGTCGCCCGGCTCGGGCAGCACCACGATCACCTTCGGTGATGGCAGCGTGGGTCAGGATGCCAGCGAAGGGCCCGATGCCGCCGACATCGCGGCGCGGGCGAGCCAGGGCTTCATCGCCTACAACATCCTGACCGGTTCCGGTAACGACCAGATCTTCCATACCGATTCGGCGGCGACCGCGGCGCTCGGCCCCCGGCCGGGCGACACCATCGCCTCGGGCGACGGCAACGATTCGATCCTGACCGGCGGCGGCAACGATTCGATCTTCGCCGGCTGGGGCAACGATTACGTCTTCGCCGGCAACGGCAACAACATCGTCTTCGCCGATGAAGGCAACGACGTCGTGGGTGCCGGTAACGGCAACGACATCCTCAACGGCGGCGGCGGCCAGGATTCGCTGTTCGGCGGCGACGGCAACGATACGCTGTTCGGCGAGGCCGGCTCCGACATCCTGAACGGCGGTGCCGGCAACGACGTGCTGAACGGCGGCGACAATGCCGACACGCTGTTCGGCGGCGACGGCAACGATATCCTGTTCGGCGACAAGGGCGCGGACTGGCTCGACGGCGGGGCGGGTAACGACAACCTGTTCGGCGGCGCGGCCAACGACACGCTGGTCGGTGGTGCGGGTGCCGATACCTTCTCCTTCTTCCTCGGCGGCCAGAACGACACGATCGTCGACTTCCAGTACGGCACCGACAAGCTGGCCTTCGGCATCAAGGATATCGACATCGGTGCGATGATCGCCAATGCGCAGTATGTCGGCGGCAACGCGGTGCTGACCCTGCCGGACGGTTCGACCGTCACGTTGCTCGGCATCAACAAGATCGACCTCAGCTTCTTCGCCTGAGGCTTCTGCACATCATGAGATGCCGGGGTGGCCACCACTCCGGCATCTTTATTTTGTCTTCAGTCCTCGTGTATTGAACGCATGGCCGTGATCAAGACGCCGTCGCGGCGCCGGCCTTCGCAATCGTCGAGCAAGGCCCGCGCCGAACAGGCACAACGTGGCATCGAGGCCGCCTTTGCCGCCGCCGACGGCGCGGCCGCCCGGCGCGGCATCCAGTCCGCCCTGGGCCATCCCGATACCTTCGGCGTCGGTGTGCGCGGGGCTGCCCGGCTGGCGTTGAGCGAAGGGCGGCTGGTCGACGCGGTGCGCTGGGCCGATCTGGGGGTGCGGCTGCTGCCCGAATTGGCGGCGGCCTGGTTCCTGCTGGGCAGCACGTCGCTGCGGGCGGGCGACGCGGTCCAGGCGGCGACCGGGTTGCGCCACGCCCTCAGCCTCGATGCGGGCCTCACCGAAGCCGCGATCGTGCTGGCCTTCGCCGAACTGGCGCTGGGCCGGCTCGACCGGGCGCGGGAAGAGGCGGGGCGGCTGCTGCGGGCCGGTCACGATGGCGAGGCGGTGATCGAGATGGTCGAGGCCGTGCTGCGGCACCGGTCCGATGCGACGGCCGGCGGTTGGGTCGTGCGCCGGCCGGACGGCACGCTCGTCGGCGCAACCCTGCGCGATGGCCCCTTGGAAATCCGGGGCGCCGACACCGACACCATCCTGGAGCGGCCGCGGCTGCGGCGTGAGGGCCACCGGTTCGAGCTGACCTCGACCCTGCGGGGCCGTGTCCGCATCTTGCAGGGACAGGCGGAACTGCTGGGCAGCCCGCTGGATCTCGGTCCCGGCCCGGCACCCGTCGGCGAGGTGCTGGCCAGCGGCCGGATGCTCGACGGCTGGGCCCTGTCCACGCGCCGGCCCGGTTATCGCCCGAGTTTCCGCCTGCGCGACGAACTGGGGGGCAGCCTGACCATCGCGGGCCTGCCGACGGACAGGCTGGACCATCCCGTTCACGGCTTTCGGGTCGATCTCGACGCGGCGGGCCTGCAGGGCACCCGCATCGACATCACGGTCGACGGCCGGCCGCTGGACGGCAGCCCGGTCCGGGCGTTCGCCCCCGACCGGCTGCGGGCGCTGCAGGGCGAGATCGTCGGCGGCCTGGATGGTGGCCAGCCGCTGGGCGACGACGCGCGCGCCATGCTGATGGATCGCCTGGCGCGGACCGCCCATCCGGTGGTGCCGCCGCCGGGCTGGGCCATGCACCGGGCGAGCCCGGTCCCGCCGCTGGGGGCGCCGATCGATGTGGTCGTCTGCGTGCATGACGGTTTCGCCGACGTGCAGGCCTGCCTGCGCACGGTGCTGGAAGCCCCGACGGCGACACCGTTCCGATTGGTGATCGTCGACGACGCCAGCGCCGATCCGGCGATTCCGTTGCTGCTCGACCGTGTCGCCGCCGGCCGTCCGGACGTCGTGGTCCTGCGCAACGACGAGAACCTGGGGTTCGTCGCCAGCGCCAATCGCGGCCTCGGTCACGACGGCGACGCCGATGTCGTCCTGCTCAATTCCGACACGCTGGTAGCGCCCGGCTGGCTCGACCGGCTGCGCGCCGCCGCCTACGCCGGCGCCGATATCGGCACGGCGACGCCCTTGTCGAACCATGCCTCGATATTTTCCTTCCCGTTGCCCGATCGGCGCAACGAAGCGTGGTTCGAGGCCAAGGCCCTTGCCCGCCTCGACGCGCTGGCGGCGCGGGCCAATGCGGGTCGTTGCGTGGAGGTGCCGACCGGGCACGGTTTCTGCCTCTATGTCCGGCGCGACTGCCTGGCTGCGATCGGACCGCTGGACGAACGCGCCTTCGGCGCGGGGTATGGCGAGGAGAACGATTTCTGCCTGCGGGCCACGCGGCTGGGCTGGCGCCATGTCGCCGCGACCGACGTCGTCGTCGGCCATCGCGGCGGCGCCTCGTTCGGCGGCCGCCGCGCCTTGCGCGAGCGCCTGGCCATCCAGCGGCTGGAACGGCGTTATCCCGGCTATGCCGGGTTGATCGGGCAGTTCGTCGCGGCCGATCCGCTGGCCGAAGCCCGCGCCCGCTTGAGCCTTGCGCTGCTGCAGGACCGGCGCGCCGGCCGGCCGGCCGTGCTGATGATCACCCACGGCCAGGGCGGCGGGGTGGCGCAGCATGTGCTGAAGCGGGCCGCACATCTGGCGGGGCGCGATATCCTGCCGCTGGTGCTGCGCCCGTCGCTCGATCGTCCCGGCCGGACCGTGCTGGCGCCGGCCGACGGCCCGGAGGAGGACGAGACGCTGGCTTTCGAACTGACTCAGGCGAGCGAGGCGCTGGAGGAGACGCTGCGCGCGCTCGACGTCGCCGAGATCGAGATCCATCATCTGTTGGGCCACGATGCCGCGGTCGACGGGCTGGGGGCGCGGCTCGGCCTGCCGGTGCGTCTGTTCATTCACGACTACGCCCTTTATTGCCCGCGCATCGTGCTGGTCGGGGCTTCGGGCCGCTATTGCGGCGAACCCGCCGAGGCGGGCTGCGCCGCCTGCATCGCCACCTGCGGCGCGGAAGACGGCATGGATGCCGATCTCGATCGCCTGCGCGGGCGCGGCGCCGCGCTGCTGCGTGCGGCCGCCAGCGTGCACGTGCCGACGGCCGATGTCGCCGGCCGCATCGCCAGGCAGTTTCCCGGCATCGCGCCGCGGCGTGAGGATTGGGAATACGGTCAGCCGCCGCAACCCGTCCCGGAGTCGCGCGTTGTCGTCCCGACGGCTGGCCGGGTGCGGGTGGCGATCGTCGGCGGGCTGTCGGCGCATAAGGGTTTCGCCGTGGTCAAGGCCTGCATCGCCGACGCGATCGCCCGCGACCTGCCGCTGGAGTTCAGCGTCATCGGTTTCAGCATGAACGACATCGAGCTGATGCGTAGCGGCCGCGCCTTCGTCACCGGCCCGTACGACTACGACGAGGCGCAGGCGCTGATGGCGCGGGAAAACTGCGCGGTGGCGCTGTTCCCGGCGCTGTGGCCTGAAGTCTGGTGCTATGCGCTGAGCGAGGTGCTGGCGGCCGGCCTGCCGGTGCTGGCCTTCGCCATCGGCGCCTTTCCGGAGCGCCTTGCCGGCCGGCCCCGGACCGCGACCATGGCGCCGACGCTGGACGGCGGTGCCGTCAACGATGCCCTCCTGGCGCTGGCACAGGCCCATGGCTAGCCTGACGCCCCCCCGCGTGCTGCTGCATCTCGGCTGCGGTCCGAAGGACAAATCCTTTCTGCCCGCGCCGCTGAACGGCCCGGACTGGCGGGAAATCCGCGTCGACCTCGATCCTGCCCACCGGCCCGACGTCGTCGCCTCGATCACCCATGTGCCGGTGCTGGCCGATGGCTGCGCCGACGCGATCTGGTGCGCCCATTGCCTGGAGCATCTCTACGCGCATGAGACCCCGGCGGTGCTGGCCGAAAGCCGGCGCCTGCTGAAACCCGGCGGGCGGCTGATGCTGGTCGTGCCCGATGCCGCCGTGGCCGCGGCCCTGGTGGCCGAGGATCGGGCGGAGGAAATCATCTACCAGTCGCCGGCGGGCCCGGTCACGGCGATCGACATGCTGTACGGTTTCGGCCCGGCGCTGGCCGGCGGCCGCCTGGCGATGGCGCACCGGACCTGCTTTACCTCGGCAAGGCTGCACCGGCAGCTGGTCGAGGCGGGGTTTGCCGCGGTCGAGGTGGCGCGGCGCCGGTCGGCCTACGAACTGTTCGCCCAGGCGCAAAAGCCGCAATGAATTTTCTGTTCATCCACCAGAACTTTCCGGGGCAATACAAGAACATCATTCGCCATCTGGTGGCTCGCGGCGACCGGGTCGTCTTCCTGTCCCAGCCCAACCAGAACCGCATGGCGGGTGTACGGCTGGCGACCTACCGGCCGGCGCGGCTGGCGACGCCGGGCATCCATCACTACGTCCGCGACTACGAAGCCGCGATCCTCAACGGCCAGGCGGTGTACCGGGCGTGCATGGCGCTGCGCGGCAGGGGCTTCCGCCCCGATATCGTCGTGGGCCATACCGGCTGGGGCGAGATGTCCTTCGTCAAGGATGTCTGGCCCGACGTGCCGGCGCTGGGCTATTTCGAATTCTATTACCGCCTGCAGGGCAGCGACGTCGGCTTCGATCCCGCCGCGCCCGCCACGGTCGACGATGGGCCGCGCCTGCGCGCCAAGAACTCGATCACCGCCCTGGCGCTGGAAAGCGTCGACTGGGGCCAGACCCCGACGCAGTGGCAATGGTCCCGGTTTCCCGATCATGCCCGCCGGCGGATCAGCGTGCTGCACGAAGGCATCGACACCGCGGTGGTCCGTCCCGATCCGTCGGCGCAATTCGTCGTGCCCGAGGCCCGGCTTGGCTTTCGGCCCGGGGCGCCGGTGGTGACCTACATGGCGCGCGGTCTCGAACCCTATCGTGGTTTTCCAAGCTTCATGCGGGCGCTGCCGGCCGTGCTGCGCCGGCGGCCCGACGCCCATGTGCTGATCGCGGGCACCGACGAGATCTTCTATGGCCGCCGCCACCCGTCGGGCCGCAGCTACGTTCAGGCCATGCTGGACGAACTGGGCGACCGGATCGACCGCAACCGCGTGCATTTCCTGGGGCGCATCGCCTATGAACGCCATCTGGCCCTGCTGGCGGTCTCGGCGGTGCATGTCTACCTGACCTATCCGTTCGTCCTGTCGTGGTCGATGCTGGAGGCGATGTCGGCCGGCTGCCTAGTGGTCGGATCGGCCACTCCGCCGGTCCAAGAGGTGATCGCGGAGGGTGAGACCGGCATGCTGGCCGACTTCCACGACCCCGCCGCGATCGCCGAGCGCATAGTGCAAGGGCTGGCCGAGCCGGCGCGGTTCCTGGAGATGCGCCGCGCCGCCCGCGATCTGGTCTGCCGGCGCTATGATTTCCGCTCGGTGGTGCTTCCGGCCTACGATGCGCTGCTGGCGGCGCTGATTCGCGGGGAACGCCCGGCCGAGAAAGCCGATTGCCCGCCTTCGGCGTAGTGTCCTAGATTGGCCGCAATCCGGCGGGGCCGGCATGAGGCAAGGGGGCGGGGACAGTCTTGAATTTCAGGCACGCGCGCGCATTGGCGGCGGTAACGGCGTCCGAGATGCTGTATGCCGCCGGCGTGGCGCGCCACCATCTGTTGAACTGGCGCGCGCCCAGCCACATTGCCGAAGTGCCGCACGGCACGCTTTCGGTCAAGGGGCTGTCCAAGGTCGCGATACTGCTCAATTTCGACCGGCTGTCGATCGTCCATCGTTATGTCCTGCACCAGGTCGAGGCGCTGGCGGCGGCCGGTTTCGCCGTGATCTTCGTGACCAATTCGGACCGGCTGGCACCCCGGGACCTCGAGGCCCTGGCCCCGCGATGCCACGCGGTGGTTCGGCGGCGCAACCGCGGCTACGACTTCGGTGCCTGGCGCGACGCTATCGTCGGCCTGACCGATACCGACGATCTCGACGCCCTCCTGCTGGCCAATGACAGCGTCTACGGACCGTTCGGTCCGCTGGACGACGTGATGGACGTGATGAATGCCGCCGACGGCGACGTCTGGGCACTGACCGACAGCTGGCAGCGCCGCTTTCATCTGCAGAGCTATTTCATGCTGGTGCACCGCCGCGCGCTGCGGAGCGAGGCGTGGCACCGGTTCTGGCGCGATTTCCGCCATAGCGCCAACAAGGAATTCGTGGTCCGCCGCTATGAGATCGGCCTGACCCAGGCCCTGCTGCGCGCCGGGCTGCGCTGCCGCGCCTTCCTCTCCTACGACCAGCTGGCCCGCGAGGTGACGACCGCCTCGCTGCGCAACCCGACCTTCGTCGACAGCCTCTTCCTGCGGCGGGTATCCGAGGCGATGGCCGGGGCGGTGCCGGTCAACGTCACTCATTTCCTGTGGGACTACATGATCCGCCGGCACGGCTTTCCGTTCATCAAGCGCGACCTGCTGATGTACAACCGGCAACTGGTGCCGCAGGTGCATACCTGGCGCGAGGTGGTGGGCGAGCAGTTCGACTTCGACGTTACCCTGGTCGACGACCATCTCAAGCTGGGGCTGCGCAACCGATGGCGATGAAACGCGCGCCCGCCTGGCGCCTGGCCGAACTGCGCCCGCCGGGGCTGGCCTATCTGGTGCAGCCCGCGCAGCGTTTGGCCAGTTCCGCCCTCGCCGTGCTCGAAGGGCTGCAGCACGGCACGGTGCTGGCCGTCGGCCTCGGCTTCAGCGACGAGGTGGCGACCTCGATCACCGCCGGCGACCAGGTCTTCTACGAACCGCTGACCGGCCGGCGCATTCTGGTCGGCACCGATGACCTGCTGATCCTGTCGGCGGATGACATCCTGCTGGTCGGCAAGACCAAGGACGGCGACGCGTCGAATTGAACCTGACTGGAACGGTGCGGCGCCGAATGCGCTACCGATGGCAGGAAGATCTCAGAGATATGGCGGCGGCCGTCTTTATCATATACTTCGGCACTTTTTGACCGTGCTGACGAAGCATTGAGGGTCGATCTGCTGATCGCAATCGAATATTTTGCGACGATGGAAATATCGAAAGTAACCGGCAGATGGCGCGGAAATATATCGGCCTCGAAATGTGGCATTCGGCGTCAGCAGGAAAAAGTAGCCGCCGCACATTGCAAGACAGGTAGCAGATACGCCCGTGCAGCAGATATGATCCGGAGCAAGGGATAAACTGGGGAAGTTTCGCCGACATGTCATCGCCACGCCGCATGAATCCGATCGCCGCGGAAGTACAGTTCATCCCGTTACAGGCTGGCTTCTACCTCGCGACGTTGCGCTCGACCGCGCGGGCCCCGCAGGCGATTGGCCATTTCACCGTGCCAAGCGCGCAGATCACCGGGCTGTCGCCGCCTTCGGGTGGCGGCGAGCGGATAGAAATCATGGGATCCGGCACGCCCGGTGGCTGGCTGCAGCGGCAGGGCGATCAGCTGGTGTTCCGCGTGCCCGCCGGTGGCGGGCAGATCCTGATCACCACCTATCGCGCGCAGGGCCAGGCGGAAAGCAACCTCGACATCGCCATCCTGCCGCTGGCCGCCATGCTCGAACAGTCGCCCGGCCCGCAGGCGTCCAGGCCCGGCATGCAGGTCCCCGGGGCGCAGATCCCCGGCAACATGCCGCAAGCCCCGCGTGCGGCGCGGGCCCCCGCGGCCCAGCCCTTGCCAGGCATCCTCGACGTCCTCGCCCATAATGCGATGCTGGGCGACAGCCAGGCCGCCGCCGACGGGTGGGCCGGTGATCCCCAGCGGCGCCACCAGCTGGAGGGCTTTGCGGTCACCGCCGCGGATGCGCGTTTCCCCGCTGACGGGCTGACCTATCGCGCCGGGTTTACCAATCGGCGGGAAACCCGCTGGCAGCCGCTGGGCAGCTTCTGCGGCACCCGGGGCCAGGGGCTTGGCATGGTCGGCATCGCGCTGAAGCTGAGCCCCGCCCTGCAGCAGCGTGGCCTGGATGTCGAATATGCCGTGGTCGGCCGACGCTGTGGCGAGGTGGCCGCCGTCCGCAACGGGGCGACCTGCCGCGTGCCTGACGGCGACGTCATCGT
>JAEYTW010000397.1 GCA_023433835.1 Pseudomonadota bacterium
GTCGGAACGGCCGACGGCTCCTTGCCAACCAAAATACACCCGAAAAACCCGGCTACTACCGGATCAGCGGCCAAAATCCTGATCTGGTTACAGGCTCGAAAGCGGGAATCCAGGGCAAGGGCGTCGCAAATTGCCCCGCGCTTTCCCTGGATTTCGGGTCTTCGCTGCGCTCCGCCCGGAATGACGCGGGAATTGTAGACGGAGCGGCGGGTTAAGCCCGATCGAGCGGCTGACCCAGCCGGCCGGCCAGGTCCTGGATGAACTGCCAGGCGACGCGGCCGGAACGGGCGCCGCGGGTGATCGACCATTCGACCGCCTCCGGCTGCCACTGCGCCCGGTCGATCTTCAGGCCGTAATGGGCGATGTAGCCCTCGATCATCGCGAAGAAATCGTCCTGGGCGCAGGCGTGGAAGCCGAGCCAGAGGCCGAAGCGGTCGGACAGCGAGACCTTTTCCTCGACCGCCTCGCCCGGGTTGATCGCGGTCGAGCGCTCGTTCTCGATCATGTCGCGCGACAGCAGGTGGCGGCGGTTGGAGGTGGCGTAGAAGATCACGTTTTCCGGCCGGCCCTCGACGCCGCCGTCCAGCACCGCCTTCAACGATTTGTAGCTGGCGTCGTTGCCGTCGAACGACAGGTCGTCGCAGAACAGCAGGCAGCGCTTGGGCTGGTCGCGCAGCTGGGTCAGCAGGCGGGGCAGCGACGGGATGTCCTCGCGGTGGATTTCGACCAGGGCCAGCGAATCCGGCTGCTCGACCAGCACCGCGCCGTGCGCCGCCTTGACCAGCGACGACTTGCCCATGCCGCGCGCGCCCCACAGGAGGACATTGTTGGCCGGCAGGCCGCGGGCGAAGCGCTGGGTGTTGTCGAGCAGGATGTCGCGCACCCGGTCGATGCCGCGCAGCAGGTCGATCTCGACGCGGTTGATGCGCGGCACCGGGTGCAGCCCTTGAGTCTCGGCATGCCAGACGAAACCGTCGGCGGTCGAGAGGTCGAGGGCGCGCGGCGCCGGCGGGGCCATGCGCTCCAGCGCATCGGCGATTCGGGTCAGAATGGGGGCCAGCGCGGCGGCGTCGAGCATCGAAGCAGTCTCCGGACGAACAGAAGCGCGACACGCTATCGGCTCGATCAGGCATGGGCAAGCGGCGGGCTTTACAAGCGGCCATCGGCCTTTTAGTTTCATTTGATACTAATCCGTAGGGGAAACGCCAAATGGGTATCAAACGATGGGCCGGCGCGGCGCTCGCGCTGCTGCCGCTGGTCGCCGGCCACCAGGCCGTCGCCGGCGAGAAGGCGATCAAGGTCGGTGTCATGGCGGACATGAGCGGCTTTGCCGCCGATATCGGCGGGCAGGGCGCGGTGCTTGCCGCCAGGCTCGCGGCCGCCGACGTGGGCGGCAAGGCGGCGGGCAAGCCGATCGAGATCATCGGCGCCGACATGCAGAACAAGCCCGATGTCGCCGCCGAGATCGCGCGGCGCTGGTACGACAAGGAAGAGGTCGACGCGATCGTCGACCTGCCGGTCTCGCCCGTGGCGCTGGCCGTGCAGGAAGTGGCGCGCGACCGCAAGAAGGTCACGCTGGTGACGGCCGCGGCGACGACCGACCTGACCAACAAGAACTGCTCGCCCTATGCCGTGCACTGGGCCGACGATACCTACGCGCTGGCCGTCGGCGGCCCGAAGGCGATCGTCGAATCGGGTGGCAAGACCTGGTTCTTCATCACCGCCGACTTCGCCTTCGGCCATGCGATGGAAAAGGCCGCGACCGACGTGATCACCGCGGCCGGCGGCCAGGTGGTGGGCGGCGTCAAGCATCCGACCAATACCAACGACTTCGCCTCCTACCTGGTGGCGGCGCAGGCCTCGAAGGCCAACGTCGTGGGGCTGGCCAATGTCGGGACCGACACGATCAACGCAATCAAGCAGGCCGGCGAATTCGGCCTGACCCAGTCGGGCCAGCGCATGCTGGGCTTCATCACCTTCATCACCGACGTCCATACCCTGGGGCTGCAGACCGCCCAGGGCCTGATGGTGACCGAGAACTACTACTGGGACGAAAACGACGAGACCCGGGCCTTCGCCAAGAAATTCATGGCCGAGCACAAGAAGATGCCGTCCAAGGAACAGGCCTCGACCTATGCCGCGCTGGTCCACTATTTCCGGGCGGTCGACGCGGCCGGCACCGACGAAGCGGGGGCGGTCGTGGCCAAGATGAAGGAAATGCCGATCGACAATTTCGGCCGCAAGGGCACGATCCGCAAGGATGGGCGCGCCCTCTACGACATTTCGCTCTACCAGGTGAAGGCTCCGGCCGAATCGAAATACGCCTGGGATTACTACAAGAAGGTCCGCGATATCCCGCAGGCCGAAGCCTTCATGCCGCTGGAAAAGTCGACCTGCGCCTTCGTCAAAGGGTGACGTGATCCCATTTAGGCCGCCGCGGGCCCTTGAATCCCGCGGCGGCCGTCCGACTTGCAATGGCGGCGGGCGCCGCTATAGTCCGCGCGACCTTTGTCCAACGCTTGAAGGACCACCTCAATGCTGATTTCCCAGGCTTATGCCCAGGCCGCCGCCGGCGGCGCGGGCGGCGCTTTCGACATCATGTCTCTTCTGCCGCTGGTCCTGATCTTCGTCGTCTTCTATTTCCTGCTGATCCGTCCGCAGCAGAAGAAGATGAAGCAGCACAAGGCGATGATCGAGGCGGTGAAGCGCGGTGACGTCGTGACCATGGGCGGCGGCATCGTCGGCAAGGTCACCAAGGTCATCGACGACGGCCATGTCGAGGTCGAGATCGCCGAGGGCGTCCGCGTCAAGGTGCTGCGTTCGTCGCTCGCCGACATCCGTGGCAAGACCGAGCCGGCCAAGGAAGAGGCCAAGGCCGAGTCCGGCGCCAAGTAACCGACCTCTTCAGCGTTCCCAAGGCCGCGCCGCGACATGCTGCACATCCAGACCTGGAAGATCTTTGCCGCCACGCTTCTCTGCCTGGTCGGCATCCTGTTCGCGGCGCCCAATCTGCTCGCGCCTGACCAGATCGCCCATCTGCCCAAGTGGTTGCCGCATCAGCGCGTCAATCTCGGTCTCGACCTCCAGGGCGGCGCCTATCTGCTGCTCGAGGTCGATACCAAGGCCGTGGCGCGCGAGCGTCTGAACAACGTCATCGAGACGGCGCGTAATTCGTTCCGCACCGCGCGCATCGGCTACACACGGCTGAGCACGTCGGGCGAGCGCGCCGTGGTCGTCAAGCTGCGCGAGGCCAACCAGCTTCCGCAGGCGCTCGACCTGCTGAAGAAGGAGCTCGAGCCCGCCGGTTCCGGCATCATGGTGCTGGGCCAGCAGAAGCCCGAGCTCAGCTTCGCCTCGACACCGGACGGCGAGATCACCGTCACGCTGACCGAGGAAGCCATCGTCGACAAGGCGCGCAAGGCGGTCGAGCAGTCGATCGAGATCGTGCGCCGCCGCATCGACGAAACCGGCGTTTCCGAGCCGCAGATCGCGCGCCAGGGCCAGGACCGCATCCTGATCCAGCTGCCCGGCGTGCAGGATCCCGAGCGCATCAAGCGCCTGCTGGGCCAGACCGCCAAGATGTCGTTCCGCATGGTCGATACCTCGGCCAACCCGAACGACCGCAACCCGCCGCCCGGATCCGACTTCCTCGATGTCGAGGGCGAGAAGGGCCCGAACGGCCAGGCCAACCGCATCGCGGTCAAGAAGAAGGTGGAGGTCGCCGGCGAGAATCTGGTCGATGCCCAGGCCTCTTCCGACAGCCGCAACGGCCAGTGGGTGGTCAACTTCAAGTTCGATTCGATCGGTTCGCGCCGCTTCGGCGACGTGACCCGCGAGAACGTCGGCAAGCCTTTCGCGATCGTGCTCGACGACAAGGTGATCTCCTATCCGGTCATCCGCGAGCCGATCCTGGGCGGTTCCGGCCAGATCAGCGGCAGCTATACCGCCGCGACGGCCAACGACCTTGCCGTCTTGCTGCGCGCCGGCGCGCTGCCCGCGCCGCTGACGATCATCGAGGAACGCACGGTCGGCCCCGATCTCGGCGCCGATTCGATCAAGGCCGGCATCATCGCCACGGGCATAGGCTTCGCCCTGGTGGTGACCTACATGTTCATCTTCTACGGCCGCTTCGGCTTCTACGCGAACGTCGCGCTGGTCGTGAACCTGGTGCTGTCGCTGGGGGCGCTGTCGCTGCTGCAGGCGACGCTGACCCTGCCGGGCATCGCGGGCCTCCTGCTCTCCATGGGTCTGTCGGTCGACGCCAACGTCCTGATCAACGAACGTATCCGCGAGGAAACCAAGCTCGGCAAATCGCCGGTCGCGGCCCTCGACGCCGGGTTCAGGCGCGCATTCTCGACCATCATCGACGCCAACTTCACCACCCTGATCAAGATGATCATCCTGTTCGCCCTCGGCTCGGGGCCCGTCAAGGGTTTCGCCGTGACGATCTCGATCGCCATCCTGATCTCGCTGTTCACCGCGACGCTCCTGGTCCGCATCCTGATGGCCGATTGGCTCAGGTCGGCGCGGCCCAAGTCGATTCCGGTTTGAGGGGCCGCCGCCCATGCGCATCCGCCTGATCAAAGACGGCACCAAGATCCCGTTCATGAAGCAGCGGGTGACCGGCCTTGCCGTGTCCGCCCTGCTGTCCCTGCTTTCGGTCATCCTCTACTTCTATCCCGGCGTGAACTTCGGCATCGACTTCCGCGGCGGCGTCGTCATGGAAGTGCGCATGGCCCAGGATGCCGATTTCGGCGGCCTGCGCGACCTGTTCACCGCGGCGGGTCACCCGCATGCGGCGCTGCAGGAGTTCGGCTCGAAGAAGGACGTGCTGATCCGCATGGAGGCGACGCCGGGACCTGAGGGTGCCCAGCAGGCCGAAGTCGAGAAGATCCGCGGTCTGTTGACCGAGAAATACCCGGGCACCGAATTCCGCCGGGTCGAGGCGGTGGGCGGCGCGGTCTCGGCGGAATTGTACCGCAACGGCCTGCTGGCGATGGGCCTCGCCCTGGTCGCCATGCTGTTCTACATCTGGTTCCGCTTCGAGTGGCAGTTCGGCGTCGGCGCGATCGTCACGCTGATCCTCGACGTCACCAAGACGTTCGGCTTCTACGCGATCACCGGCATTCCGTTCAACCTGTCGTCGATTGCCGCCGTGCTGACGGTGATGGGCTTCTCGGTCAACGACAAGGTCGTGGTCTACGATCGGGTGCGCGAGAACCTGCGCAAGTACAAGTCGATGCCGCTGCGCGAACTGATCGACCTGTCGATCAACGAAACGCTGAACCGTACCCTCAATGTGTCGCTGACCACGTTCCTCGCCATCATTCCGCTCGCCTTCTTCGGCGGCGAGGCGGTGCAGACCTTCGCGTGGGTCATGCTGTTCGGCGTGCTGCTGGCCTGCTCGTCGTCGATCTTCATCGCCGCGCCGATCCTGCTGTTCCTCGGCGAGAATCGCCTGCGCCGCGGCGGCGTGGGCGACGAGAAGAAGAAGGCCGCCGGGGGGAGCCCCGCGGCCACGGCGCCGTGAGCGACAAAGCGCCGGTCCTCCAAATCATCAACGGGTACGCGCCGGGGACATTCCATGTCTCCGGCGTCGACCATGAAGGCCCGATCCTGGTCATCCCGAACCGCACGGTTCACTGGAACGTGACCGGCCTCGCCGACGCCACGATCGAAAGTTTCCAGCCGGTGATCGAGGCGAGCCCCAAGGTCGAATTGCTGGTGATCGGCTGCGGCCGCTCGATCCGGCCGATTGCGCCGGCCTTGCGCGCCGGGCTGCGCCAGTACGGCATCGTCGTCGAACCCATGGATACCGGCGCGGCCTGCCGCCAGTATGCCGTGCTGCTCGGCGAGAACCGCCGGGTCGCCGCCGCCCTGCTGCCGCTGCCCTGACTTCTGGCGGCACGGCCGTGCCTATGGCATCTTGGCAGTGCAAATAAAACCAGGGGTGGGGGATTTCCATGGCTGACAGGCTGCAGGTTCTCGTGGCCGGCGCCGGCCCGGTCGGGCTGATGATGGCGGCCGAGCTTAAGCGCTACGGCATCGGCGTCCGGCTGATCGACAAGGCGGCCGAACCCACCCATACCTCGAAGGCACTGGTCGTGTGGAGCCGCACGATGGAACTGCTCGACCGCGCCGGCTGTGGTGAGGCATTTCTCGCCGCTGGCATGAAGGCGCGCGGTGGCGGCATGTTTTCGGGCCGCGAGCGGCTTGCCACGCTCGACGTCCGCTCGGTCGACAGCCCGCATCCCTATGCCCTGATGATCGCGCAGAGCGAGACCGAGCGGTTGCTGGCCGAGCATCTCGGCCAGCTGGGGGTGACGGT
>JAEYTW010000404.1 GCA_023433835.1 Pseudomonadota bacterium
ACCTTATGGGTCCCGCCCCGCGGAAGCAAGCCCTGGAGCTGCTTACTTCTTGGTGGCCTTGGCCGCGGTCTGCTTGACCTCGTCCATCAGCTCCACCGCACGCTTGTTGAACAACTCAAGCACCTCGGCCTGAGCCTTCTGGGTGATCTCGCCCAGTTCCTTGACGTTGGCAACGGCCTTCTCGAACGCCGCCTTGGCGTATTCGGCCTGCTTGGCCGCCGAAGCCTCGGGGCCGCCGGCGGTGAAGACGTCCTTGCAGGTCGCCTGGAATTCCTCGATCGCCTCGCGGAAGATCTCGGCCTGGCGCTTGGCCACGGTCTGGAAGCTTTCGGCGGTCAGGCGGTTGGCCTGGGTCAGCACTTCGAAGTTGCGCTTCTGCACGGCCATGATGCCGTCGGCGTCGAACGCCGGCAGCTTGTCGAAGGTCGGCAGCTTGAAATCGGCAAACATCTTGGTGAATTCGTTCGTGAAGTTGGCGAACGGCATCTCGGTCTTGGCCATCGGGCGCTCCCTCGGTTCAAGTGGGGCGGACGCAGCAGTCATGCTGCGCTGCAGCATCGCGTTTGAGGTCTTCTACGCGGCGTAATCCGGGCCGTCAACCCTTATTGTGCACTGCAGCAAGAACAAGACAGTCGGACGGCCCGCAATGTCACGCGGCCGCGGCGGCGCGCCGGCCCTGCCACCGGCTGGCAAAGGCTTCGGCCCGCTTCAGCCGCTTGTCCAGCGCCGCCATCGTCTTGGCCATGTCGGCGCTGTCGTCGTCGCGCCAGGTCTTGAGCACGTCGAGGTAGATGAGGCCCAGGCCCTTGCGCCGGGCAATGCCGGCAAGCCCCCCGGAATCGAGGCCGGCGGCCTCCAGCATCCACATCAGGCTGCGCTCGAGCCCCTTCAGCCCGGCGCAGAGGGCCAGCGGATCGCGCCGGGTATCGCGCCAGATCGCCAGCAACGCCTGGCGATGCGGCGCCAGCGCGTCGAAACGGCGCATGATCACCGCGAACAGCCGGTCGCGCGGGGTATCGCCGGCCGCATCCTCGTCCGGCCCCGGCAGCATCTGCTGGTCCATCCGGCGCTGGAACGCGTCGAGCAGCGCCAGCTTGGTCGGATAGCGGCGCAGCATCTCCGACAGCGGCAGTCCGGCGGCCTGGGCGATGTCGCCGAGCGTCAGCCCGGCCCACCCCTGCGCGGCGGCCAGTTCCATCGCGGTATCGACGGCATCGCGTGCCGTGCTGTCCTCAGCCTGCGGGGGTACGTCGCTTGCCATGGCAAACCTCCTGGGCGGTGATTACCGGCAAGGAAAGATAGGGCGGAATCGGCGGTCTGCCCAGCCTTGCCAAGTATAATCCGCTGGCTCAGTCGCCCCGCCAGGCCCGTGCGGTCGCGGCGGAGAGCGTCTGGCGCAGGGCGGCCGCCTCGCCCAGCCGGCCCTGCGGCCGTTCGGCGATGGCGCGCAGATCGGCCCCGGCGCCGTAGAGCGCGGTATTGCGCTGCTGGTCGAGCGAGGTCGAGGTGGCGCCCAGCGCGCCGCCGGCGAACAACCCTTCGCCCTGCGTCACCATCAGCACGTCGATGCCGGTCGACCCCGACCCTGGCGCGGCGGCGCCGGCGCCGAGATCGGCCAGCGCGACCGAGGCGGTGCCGCCGACATTTATCGCTCCGTCCAGCAGGCGCTTGGGACCCTCGTCGGCCATGATCGCGAGCACGCCGGCCGAAACCTCGGCGCCGGCCTGGAAGCCGATCGAGGTGGTCGACAGCTGGATGACGATCGGATCGCCCCAATCGGTACCGTGGCGGACCAGGAACACCCCCTGCCCGCCTTCGCCGGCGATGATGAAGCCGCCGCGCTTCAGCTCGGGGAAGATCGCGACGGCGCGGGCACCGCCCAGCAGGTTGCGCAGGGCGCTCCAGCGCGGCTCGCCCAGGAAATGCTTCAGCGCGGCATCGGCCTTGCCGATCAGGGCGACGGCATCGGCGCGGTCGTCGGCGCGGGCGGGCGCGGCCGCCATGGCCAGGAGCAGCGACAGGGAAAGGACGGTACGGCGCAGCATCGGGGAGGTTGCCTCTCGGGAAGAACCAGCGGGCGGGCGTAGAGGGTAACACGGATACCCGTGAGGCCAATGCGTCCGATACGTGCTAGATTTTAGGACAAATGATGCCAAGCCAGGTTTCCGCGCCCAGCCGCTGGGCCGATATCGTTGCCTTCGCCGCCTATTGGCAGGGCAAGCGGCCGGCCGATGGCGGATTGCCGGCCCGCGCCGATCTCGACCCGATCGAAATGAAGCGCTGGCTGGGCAGTCTCTCGATCCTCGATGTCGTCGACGGCGGCCGCGACTTCGTCTTCCGGCTGTATGGCTCGGTGCTGGCCCAGTCCGTGGGCTTCGACATGACCGGCAGGAGCGCCAGCGATTATCCGGGCATGCGCAGCAGCGTTCTGGTCGATTCCTATCGCGCCGTCGTCGCCGCGCGGCAGCCCATGCTGTCGAGCGTCGTGATCCGCTTCGCCGGCCGCACGATCATGCCGGCCTGGGAGCGGATGGTGGCGCCGCTGGCCCGTGACGGGGTGACGATCGACAAGCTGATCGTGCTGGCCTACCGGGTCGAGCTGGAAGGCGATCTTGTCGCCTACAAGGCCGCGGCGGCCTCGAGCGACGCGGTGGTCGCGATCGTCGACAACCCCGGCGCCGACTGGATGTAGGCGG
>JAEYTW010000530.1 GCA_023433835.1 Pseudomonadota bacterium
CCCTCGACCTGCTCGCCCATCGGCTGCAGCCCGGCGAGGCCGAGCCGGTGGCCGAGGCGGCGCGCGCGCTGGCCGCCAATGCGACCTTCTTCCGCCGGGCGGCCTAGCGGCGCCGGACCAGGATCAACCCTGCCAGGATGATCCCGCCGGCGCCCAGCATCGTCGTGGCGTCGGGCACTTCGTGGAAGGCGACATAGCCGATGACGACGGCGCCGAGCAATTCGAGATAGACCATCGGCGACAGGGTCGAGGCCTCGACCAGCCGGAAGGCGGCGATCGACATCAGGTGGCTGATCGCCCCGACGATCCCCATGGCGGCGAACAGCAGCAGATCGGCCGGCTGCGGCGTCGTCCAGGTCGCGAGGGCGACCGGGGTCAGCAACAGGCTGCCGACCAGATACTGGAACGACAGGGCCTGCAGGGGCTGGCCGGTTTCGGCCGCCTTGCGCGTGGCGATCAGGTAGAAGGCGTAGACCACCCCGGAGGCCAGCGCGAACAGGATGCCCGGGCTGATCTCGGCGCCCGGCCGCAGGATGACCAGCGAGCCGGCGAAGCCGAGGGCGAGGCTTGATGCCTTCCGCCAGGTCAGCCGTTCCTTGAGCAGCACGGCAGACAGGCCGACGGCGATGATCGGCCCGACGAAATAGGTCGATACCGCGGTGGCGAGCGGGATGCGGGCGATCGCCATGAAATAGAACGACATCGCCGTGACCAGGAATACCGTCCGCAATCCATGCCAGATCCGGCCGCGTTCGGGCAGCATCCGGCGGCCATGGCGGCTCGCCGATACCGGCAGCACGACGAGGGCCGAGGCGATGTAGGAAGCCCAGCCGACGAAGACCGGCTGATAGCCCGCCGTCATGTGCTTGGCGATGCCGTCGGCGATCGGAATCGACAGCATCGCGGCCGTCATCAGCGCAAGGCCGCGGGCGGAGTTGGACATCGGCACTCGAACGCTCGCTGTCGGGAGGGGCAGCGATCTTATGGATGCCGGCGGCAGGGCGCAACTAGATCAAACCACGTCAAATCGGAATCGATTTGACCTGGATAATTTGATCTATCTCAAAAACTTAGAGCATCCCGCGTCCAAGGGGACGCGGGATGCTCTAAGCGGCGACGACCTGGTTCTTGCCCTGCGCCTTCGCCTGGCGCATCGCCCCGTCGGCTTGGCGCATCAGCGCGTGCAGGTTGGCGCCGGCGGCCGGGGCCTGGGCCATGCCGATGCTGCAGGCGATGCCGTCGCCGATCGCGGCGATGCCTGCCCGGATGCGTTCGGCCACGTCGCGCATCGCCTGGGCCGTCACGCCGGGCGGGCCGGCCAGGCAGACGACGAATTCGTCGCCGCCGATGCGGCCGGCGACATCCGCATCGCGGATCGAGCCGTCGATGGCCCGGGCGGTTTCGACCAGGACCTGATCGCCGCGGTCGTGACCCAGGCGGTCGTTGACCAGCTTGAAGCCGTCGAGGTCTATGTAGAGCGCGCCCAAGATGTTGCCCCGGCGAGCGGCTTGCGCGGCAAGCGCGGCCGACAGCTCGAAGAACAGCCCCCGGCTGGCGAGGCCGGTCAGCGTGTCGTGGCGCGCCATCGCGAGGTCGGATGCCGCCTGGCGCACGGCGGCGAGGGCGATGCGCTCCCGCTCGAACGAGCGGATGCCCAGCAGCATGACGATGGAGAGCGCGATGGCGCCCAGCACGGCCACGACGGCGGTGTTCCTGGTGCGCACCTGCCAGCGCGCCAGCGCTTCCCGCGGGTCGATTCGGACGGCGACGCTGATGTCGTATGCCGGCACCTTGATCTGCGCGATCAGGCGTTCCTCGGCGTCGAATTCCGTCAGCGGCCCGTTGCCGACGGGCCCCAGCAGCCTGTGCCAGCGCGACGTCTCGACCGTGGCCCCGCCGATCATCGCGGCGAGATCCCGGTTGGCGATGACGATGCTGCCGTCGCCGCGCAGCACGGCGATGTCGGGGTCCATTTCCGGTTCCAGCAACGCGTAGAAGGCAATCAGCCAGTCGGCCTCGATGGTGATGCCGACGATCCCGTCGAACTCGCCGCGCGAATCGAGCAGGCCGCGCGTCAGGGTAACGACGATCCTGTCGGTGAAGCGCGAGGCGATCGCGGGTCCGATGAACAGCGTGGTGTCACGGCGCCCGGCCTCGAAATAGGCGCGATCGGCGACGTTCGTCGTGTTGCCCGGAAAGGCGGAGGATTGGAGAACCACATCGCCATGGCGATCAACGATCCAGATGCTGTCGCCCCCCATGACCGCATCGAGATAGCTGCGCATGTGGCGCCAGGCGCTTTCGTCGCGGGTGTTGGCGCTTCCGCCGGCGGCCTGGACCAGGTCGGTGGTGCGGGCCAGGGCGACCTCCGCCCCCTGCACCAGGCGCCTCAGGTTGACGTCGACGACCTGTGCCATCCCGTTGGCGACGCGCTGGTAATAGGCGAGCGTGGCGAGGTAGTCACCCACCACCACGATCGCCGTGCCGGTTGCCACCAGGCCGAAGACCGCCGTGAATAGGTAGAGCAAGTGAATGTTGCGGCGCATAATATTAAACGTGGCGCGCGTTCGTTCTTTTGATCAGGTGGCAAAGTGTCGCAACAGTAGAGTTCCGGTTTATGCCTTTTCTTGATAGAAAATTCCGGAGGATAAGCCGCCCATTATTTTATGTATTGCAAGGTTATGTTTGCCTATTATCGCTACCTATCGATGTCGCCGGCCATCCGATAGCGCCGGGCAGTCAGAGATGGCTCGTCACGGCCGGCATCGCTTCCCACCGGCCGTGCCGGCCGTCCTCGAATGCGACCGGCGCGGCGGCCAGCACCGCGTCGGGCACATCGTCGAGGCAGGCGACGTTGATGGCGACGATCGGGCCCAGGCTGGGAATGTCGGCCTGACCGAACGGCTTGACGCCGCAATGGCGGCAGAAGCGGTGGTGGATGACGTGGTTGCCGAACTGGTAGTCGGCCAGCGCGTCCTCCCCCGCCACGATCCGGAACGCGTCGGGCGGGACGATCGCCTTCCAGAACCGTCCCTTGGCACAGACCGAGCAGTTGCAGCGGCTGGTGCCGGTGGCAAGGTCGACATCGCATTCGAAGCGGACGCTGCCGCAGTGGCAGCTGCCCTGATATCGCGCCATGGCGTATCTCCTTTATTTATCTTATTAGTTATATAACCAAATAGATAAATAAAGGACGCGACGCTGTCAAGCGGGTAGCAGCACGGTGGCGCCGGTCGTCTCGCGCGCTTCCAGCCGGCGATGCGCCTCGGCCGCCCGGGTCAGCGGCAGGCGTGCGTGGATGGGAATTTCAACCGCGCCGCTCGCCACCGCCGCGAACAGTTCCTCGCTCATCGCCACCACGTCCTCGCGCCGTTCCAGGTGGGTGAACAGCAGTTGCGAGGTGGCGTGGAGCGACCCCTTCCGCATCAGCAGGGCGAGGTCGAACGGCTCGACCGGACCGGAGGCGGCGCCATAGGCGACGAACAGCCCGAGCGGCCGCAGCGCGTCGAGCGACCCGGCGAAGGTCGCCCGCCCGACGCCGTCATAGACGACGTCGACACCGCGCCCCCCGGTGATGGCGCGCGCCCGCGCGGCGAAGTCTTCCCTGGTGTAGTCGATCACATGGTGGGCGCCGCAGGCGGCGACCAGCTTGGCCTTTTCCGCCGAGCCGACAGTGCCGATCACCGTGGCGCCGAGATGCCTTGCCCATTGCGTCGCGATCAGCCCGACCCCGCCGGCCGCGGCATGGATCAGGACGGTATGCCCAGGGCCGACGCGGAAGGTGCGGCGCAGCAGGTATTGCGCGGTCAGCCCCTTCAGCATCATCGCCGCGGCGGTCTCGAACCCCAACGCGTCGGGCAGGCGGACGACGTAGTGGGCCGGGACATTGCGCTCCTCGGCATAGGCGCCGAGGGTTTCGACATAGGCGACGCGGTCGCCGGGCGCGAAGCCGGCAACGCCCGCGCCGACCTCGACGATCTCGCCGGCGGCCTCGTTGCCCGGGATGAACGGCAGGGCGGGCGGCGCATAGGCGCCGCTGCGGAAATAGGTGTCGACGAAGTTCAGCCCGATCGCCCGGTGGCGCACCCGCACCTCGCCGGGGCCTGGCGGGCCGATCGCCACGTCCTCCATCGTCAGGACCTCGGGGCCGCCGTGGCGGTGAACGCGGATGGCTTTCATCGCAATGCTCCTTCGTTGCCGATGACTGCCAGATAGCGGGCCGGATGATATGTTTGTAGGCTGATATCGCTGAGATCAGACTTCAGGAAAAAATGATATCCGAGCAGATCGGCCTCGACCTCCTCCGCCTCTATGTCGCGGTCTGCCGCCAGGGCAGTCTCAGCCGCGCGGCGGCCCAGGCCGGCAAGACCCAGTCGGCGTTGAGCATGCAGATGCGGCGGCTGGAGGATCTGCTCGGCCGCCGGCTGTTCCAGCGCACCGGCCGCGGCGTGGTGCCGACGGCGGAGGGCGAACTGTTCCTGGGCTATGCCACCCGCATGCTGGCCCTGGGCGACGAGGCGGCGGCCCGGCTCAGGCGTACTGACATCGCGGGGCGGCTGCGCATCGGCCTGGCCGAGGAAGTCTCGACCTCGGCCCTGCCCGCGGCCCTGGGCCGGCTGCATCGCGCCTATCCCGACCTCCGCCTCGACGTGACGGTCGAGCACAGCGTGGCGCTCGGCCGGTCGTGGATCGAGGAGGATCTCGACCTGATGATCGCCCCGACCTCGGTGGTGACCGCCGACGCGCTGGCCACCTGGAATGTCGAATTGCTGTGGGTGGCCGCGGCCGACCTGACGCCCGACACCAACCTGATGCTCGACCCCGGCCGGCCGCTCGACATCGTCGTCTTCGGCGCCGCCTGCCCGTGGCGGCGGCGGATGATCGACGCGTTGGCCGGCCAAGGCCGCGAGCATCGCATCACCCTGACCAGCCAGAGCATCACGGCCTTGCAGGCGGCGGTCGAAAACGGCCTTGGCGTCGGCCTGCTGCCACCGGACGCGATCAGGCCGGCCACCATGCGCGTGCTGCGGCCCGATGTCGGCCTGCCGGCGCCGTTGACCGTGCAATACGGCCTCTATGCCCGCGACCGCCGCGGCCAGGCGGTCGAGGCCGCGATCGCCGTGCTGCGCGAAAGTCTGCCGGCCGGAGGTTGACGACCGGCGTTTCATGTAACATATAAAGTTACATGAAACGCGACAGCAAATTGTCCGGCGTCCTCCACGTGCTGCTGCACATGGCGGAACGGCCCGGCCCGGTGACCTCCGAAATCCTGGCCAAGGCGATGGATACCAACCCGGTGGTGATCCGGCGGGTGATGGCTGGCCTGCGCGAGCAGGGCTATGTCCGCGCCGGCAAGGGTCACGGCGGCGGCTGGACCTTTGCCTGCGACCTGAACGAGGTCACCTTGCGCGACATCTACGCGGCGATCGGCAGCCCCGCGCTGCTGGCCTTCGGCAATCGCACGGAAATGCCGGGCTGCCTGGTCGAGCAGGCCGTCAACGCCGCCCTCGATGACGCCTGCGGCGCGGCCGAGGCCCTGTTGCTCGAACGCTTCGGCCAGGTGACGCTCGCCGCGCTCTCGGCCGATTTCCACAAGCGCGCGGTCGCCTGCGGCCACGCCATGCCCGAGGATCTGGAGACCACCCATGCGTCATGACGCCATCATCGTCGGCGGCAGCTTCGCCGGCCTTTCCGCCGCCCTGTATCTCGCCCGCGCCCGCCGCTCGGTCTGCATCGTCGATGCCGGCCAGCCGCGCAACCGCTTCGCCGATCGCTCGCACGGCTTCTTCGCCCAGGACGGCGCCGCCCCGGCCGCGATGCTCGCCACGGCGCGGGCCCAGGTCGCGGCCTATCCGACGGTCGGTTTCGTCGAGGGCCGCGCCGCCGACGCGATCAGCACCGATGACGGCTTCGCAGTGACGCTCGGCGACGGCACGACGATCGAGGGGGCGCGGCTGGTGCTGGCCTATGGGCTCGCCGACGACCTGCCCGATCTGCCGGGCCTCGCCGAACGCTGGGGCAAGTCGGTCATCCACTGCCCCTATTGCCATGGGTATGAATTCAGCGACGGGCGCTTGGGCATCCTCAACACCATGCCGATGTCGGCCCACCAGGCGATGCTGGTGGCCGAATGGGGCACGGCGACGTTCTATGTGAACGGCGGGCCGATGCCCGACGACGCGACGCTGGCCGAGCTGGCGCGGCGCGGCGTCGCCATCGAGACCACGCCGGTGCGGGCGCTGCATGGCGCGGGCGCGGCGCTGTCGGCGATCGAGCTTGCCGACGGCCGTTCATCCGGCATCGATGCGCTCTATATCGGCCCGCGCAGCCGGATGAACAGCGACATCGCCGACCGCCTGGGCTGCGCGATGGAAGACAACCCGATGATCCGGATGATCAGCACGGATGCGTGGAAGATGACCAGCGGCGCCGGCGTCTTCGCCGCCGGCTACATCACCCGCGGCGCCCACAGCGTGACCTGGGCCAGCGCCGACGGCGTCACCGCCGGCGTGGCGGCGCATCGCTCGCTGGTGTTCTGACGGGAGTCGCCGATCGCTGCATCAGGCTGGCGCAGGCCGCCAGCCCCAGCAGCGCCGGCGAGACCCAGAAGCCCGCGGCGATGTTGCCGGTGGCATCCGAGATCGCGCCGGCCAGGATCGGGCCGACCGCCTGGCCGAAGGCGAAGCCGACGGTCAGCAGCGAGATGGCGGCGGTCCACGACGCGGGCGGCAGCTGGCGCTGCGCCACGATGGCGACGGCCGCCGGGCCGGCGAGGAAGCTGCCGCCGAACAGGAAGGCCGAGGCGAACATCGCGACCGGGCCGCTGGCGAGCAGCACGGGCAGGGTGCCGATGGTGGCGATGGCGAAGACCAGCGCCGGGCCGCGGCCCTCGTGCAGCGCGCCGAGCGCGCGGCCCCACAGCATGGTCGAGATCGCCGACATCAGCCCCAGCACGAACCAGAACCACACCATCTGCGCGCTGCTGCCGCCCTGGTTGCGCAACAGCGCGATGATGAAGGTCATGTAGCCGACATAGCCGGCACCGAACAGGCCGTAGGCCAGGAAGGTCGGGGCCAGCCGGCGCAACTCCGCCGCCTGCAGCAAGGCGCTGCCGCGCCCGGCCGCCGCCGGCACCTTGCGGGCGGCCCACCAGGCCGCCGGCAGCCCCGCGGCGGCAAGAATGCCCAGCACGATCCACCCTTCCGGCCAGCGCTGGGCGTCGTCCTGCAGGATCAGCGGGATGGCGACGCCCGCGGCCACCGTGCCGAGGCCGACGCCGGCGACATAGAGGCCCATCAGCGTGCTGCGCCGGCGCGGATCCTGGCCTGGGCAGATCGCGGCGGCGAGGCCGGCGCCCAGGATGAAGGTCACCGCCGTGGAGACGCCGCCCAGCGTGCGCAGGGCGAAGAGGGCGGCAAAGCTCGTGGTCGCCGCGGTCAGCAGCAGCACCAGCACGCTGGCCGCGAAACCGGCAAGAAAGCTGCGCATCGTGCCCCAGCGGCTGGCGGCCCAGGCCGAAGCCAGCGCGCCGACGATATAACCCGCGCCGTTCGCGGTGTTCAGGGCGCCGGCCTCGACATAGCTCCAGCCGAGATCGGCCCGCATCGGCGGCAGCAGCAGGCCGTAGGCGAAGCGCGACAGGCCCAGCGCCACCGCGGCGCCGATCGACAGCCCCAGCGCGATCATGAGTTCGCGCCGGATTTCCTGCCTGGAGTCCTCGGCCATCATCGCTCTCGCCTCAGCGCGGTTTTTCTGTCATCTTTGTCAGCGTTGTCATGTTTGACGGTGTTGTCAAGAATGTTCGGTGGAGGTCCTGATGGCCGGCGTCAGGCAGTTCGATGAGGAAGCGGTACTGGCCGAGGCTTTGGCGCTGTTCTGGCGCCAGGGTGTCGCCGCGACATCGATGCTCGATCTCGCCGCCGCGACGGGCGTGCAGCGCGGTTCACTCTACAATGCCTATGGCGACAAGGAAGCGATCTTCCTGCTGGCCTACGACCGCTACGCCGCCGGGCTGCTCGATCTCTGCCGCACGAGCCTCGAGGGCGACGATGCCGGCCGGATCCTCAAGCGGTTCTTCGAGACCATCATCGCCAACATGACGGCGGGCACGCCCGCGCGCGGCTGCCTGACGACGAAGACGGCCGGCGATGGCAGCCTGGCCAGCGCGCCGGTCCGCGAGCGGCTGCGCAAGCTTCTGGACGGGATGGCCGCGGTGGTCGAGGCCGCGCTGTCGCGGCCCGCCGTGCGCCGGCAACTGACCCTGGAACCGGCGCAGGCGGCGCTGGTGGTGGTGACCTTCACCCGCGGCATCGCGGTGATGGAGCGGGTCTACGGCGACCGGCCGATGCTGTCGCAGGCCGCCGACGGGCTGATCCGGGGCCTCGTCGTCAAGGCCCGGGCGCGGCGGGGCGGCTGAGCTGCGCGAAGATTTCCTCGTAGCGATCGGTGACGCGGGTGATGTCGAACCGGTCGCGTACGGCTGACTGCGCCGCCGCCGCCAGCCGCGACCGCATGTCCTGGTCGCGCGCGAGATGCAGCATGGCCCGGGCGATGCCGGCGGGCGAGCGGACGTCGACCAGCAGCCCGTATTCGCCCTCGCCCAGAACCCAGGGCACCGCCCCGCTGTCGCGGCCGGCGATGACGGCGGCGCCGAGGGCCCCGGCTTCGATCAGCGTCATGCCGAAGGATTCTTCGAGCGACGGGTGGACCAGCACGCCGATTTCCGTGGCGAGCAGTTCGACGATGCGCTGGTGGGGCAGGCGGCCGAGGAACGCGATGCCGGCAGCGATGCCGCGCGCGCCGGCCCAAAGCGCGGCCGATCCGCCCGGCTCGCAGCCGTCGCCGATCATCATCAGCCGGGCCTGGGGCAGGTCCCGCCGCAGCAGGGCGAAGGCGTCGAGCAGCGCCGCGCCATTCTTCAATCCCTGCCAGCCGCCGCTGAATATGCCGGCGAAGGTCGCGGCGGCGCCGGCCGGGCGCGGCCTGGCCGGCGCGGCCAGGTCGGGCGGCAGGCCGTTGGGGATGACGTCTATCGGATGGCCGTGAAAGCCGAACCGGCGCAGGTGACCGGCGACATAGGGCGAGACGGCGACCAGGCGCCGGGCCTGCCGGGCGGCCTGATAGGCCATCGCGGTGCGCACCAGGCGATAGGGCGAGACGTCGTGGCGCAGCACCCGCCAGGGGGCGTCGTGGGCGGTGACGACATGCGGGATGCCGCTGGCGATGGCCGCCAGCGCGAATTCGTAGGTCCAATGGGCGCTGAGCACCGCGGGCCGCTCGCGCTGCAGCGCGCGCAGCAAATAAGCCCGTTCTCGCCGGAACCAGTTCCGGCCGCGATGCTGGGTGTAGGGTCCTACGCAGATCTTGAGCCGTTCGCTTTCGAAGACGCGTTCTTCTTCTATGGCCGGGTCAAGGGTGAACAGGGTCACCCGGCGGCCGCGGCGCAGCAACTCGCGGACATGGAAATGGACCGGTGGGCCTCCCAGCCCGTCGAGCCCGCCGGCGGTGCCGAGCTCGGGCAGGATATCGCCGAACGCCGCCAGCGGAATCGGCCCGAGCACGCCGATGCAAGGTTCGTTCACCATGGCCCCTTGATACCAGTTCGCGGGGCATCGGGGTGAGCGGGAATCCCGCCCGTCAGGGAGAGGCGCCCGCCTCCGGGAAGGTGGAGCCGGCGATCGCCGCTCCACCCTTGCTCATGGACCCGCCGGACTCTCTCGTCTCGGCTGGCGGAGAAACTGGGTCAGGGTCATAGCCGTGAGCATGGTCCCTGTGAAATCGGCAGGGACCTATCCCGGCGGTCCTCACGTCCAGACCCAGCCGGATTTCCGACCGACCATGCGCCGAAGCGGTTGAGGACGACGAGTCTCCCTTCATCGAATGCTTTGCAGCCTTGCAGGAGACGTTCGAGGCGCAATTCGCTGAGGCCGAGAAACTGACCGCGACGATTCGAGCACGGCTGGCAAGGGTGACCGTCAAATGACGCGTCAAAGCCAGAGCGGTTCCTTTTACATGTCCGCCATACGTGTTAATAAAATCGCATTATTTTAACATATGGGGCGCGACATGTTAAAACCGACCTACACGCTCCCCACCCTGCCCCCGGCCGTCGAACTGGAGACCGTGGCGATCCTCAAGGCCCTTGCCAAGGCAAACCGGGCGCTGGCGGAACTGAAGGGGCGGGCGGCCATCATCCCGAACCAGGGCATCCTGATTGACACCCTCGCCTTGCAGGAAGCGAAGGCTTCGTCCGAGGTCGAGAATATCGTCACCACCCAGGACGAATTGTTCCGGGCGGATATTTTCCCGGAAAACCCGCAGTCGCCGGCAGCCAAGGAGGTTGCCCTCTACCGTGACGCCATCAAGTTCGGGCTTACCCGGATGCGGGCGAACAACGGTATCATCGCCAATAATACCCTGATCGAGATGTTCCAGCTCCTCAAGAGGAGGGGGGACAGTTTCCGCGCTACGCCGGGAACGGCACTTAAGCACGACCGGACGGGCGAAATTGTCTATGTGCCGCCGCAGGATGCCAGCGAGATCATCGCGTTGATGACAGCCCTTGAGCGCTTCATTAACCAGGATGAAGCATGCACGCTCGATCCGCTCATCAAGATGGCGCTCATTCACCACCAATTCGAGAGTATCCACCCGTTCCCGGATGGCAATGGGCGGATTGGGCGCATTCTCAATGTGCTGTACCTCACGCGCACGGGGTTGCTTGAGATTCCGATCCTCTATCTCAGCCGACACATCACCCAGACGAAGGGCGATTACTATCGGTTGCTACAGCAAGTGCGCGATACCAACGGCATTCAAGGGGCGTGGGAGGAATGGGTGCTCTACATGCTGGAAGCCGTGGCAGGTACGGCGCACACCACACTTGGCCTGGTCGAAGGCATTCGGCAGCAGATGGCAGCCGTCAAGCGGCGGCTGCGCGACGAGTTGCCCAGGCTCTATTCGCAGGACCTGCTGAACAATCTGTTCCGCCACCCTTATACGCGAATCGAGTACGTAATGAACGACCGTAACGTGACCCGTCAGACGGCGGCTAAATGTTTGGATATCCTGGCGCAACATGGCTTCGTGCAAAAGCATAAGGCTGGCCGGAACAACTATTATATCAATGCAGATCTTGTGCGGCTGTTCCTGCATCTGTCGGGAGAACAGTGACACCATGGTGACACTGTTCCCCGCTAGGGGCCGAACATTTACGTTAAATCATTGAAAAGATTGGCGCACCCGACAAGATTCGAACTTGTGACCTCTGCCTTCGGAGGGCAGCGCTCTATCCAGCTGAGCTACGGGTGCATGCCGGCCGGTCGATGTGGCGCGGACCTTAGCGGGTTTGTTCCCGGGTTGCAACGGCGCCGATCGGGGCCGATCAGGGCTCTTTCTTCTTCGCCATGACGCCGGGCTTGCGGTAGTCGACCTCCCAGTGCACCGGCTTGAGCGGGGCGGAGAGGAAGCGCGGCAGAGCGGGCCGGACCAGGTCGTGGGCAGCCTGGCCGGCGGTGTCGGCGATGCGGCGGCGCAGCCGGGGTTCCAGGAGGTCGAAGGCGCGGCCGGCGAAGGCCAGGGCCGGGCGCGAGCGGGTCTTGAGCACGGCTTGCAGGGCGTGGCTGGCCATGTTCGAGGGGCCGGCGCAGGATTCGACGGCGCCGGCCAGGATAGCCACGGCCTTCAGGGTCACGCGGTCGAGCTCGGCCCCGCCGGTGGTGGCCGACAGCACGTCGGGACGCTTGCCGGCAGGGGCAGCCGGCCTTCCCGGTCGCGGCGTACCCGACATCCCCGACGCCATCGCGTTCACGCTCCTCGTAAGCAGCCTTTCGCGATCATTGCACGCCGGGCCAGGGCGATTCGGCAAGCGATTCTTTTGCTTGCCTTTCGCCGCCGGTACCGGAGCGGCGATTTCAGTGAGCCGGCGGCTGCACTCCGGCGACGCGGATCTCGCCGTCGGCCACCGCCTGGCGCAGGAAGCCCAGGCCCTTCTCCAGTTCCTCGATCTGCTCGCGCAGCGTCTTGATGGTGGCGACAATCGAGTTCGAGCCGACCCGCTCGGAGCGGCCGAGTTCCAGCACCATCGCCGCGTAGCGCGCCTTCAGCTTGGCGACGACCTGGACGAGCGAGGCGAATTCGCCGGGGTCGACGCCGGTCACGGTCTCGCGCATCGCGCGCGCGCATTCGCGGCGTTCGGCATCGAGGATCGAACGGGCGAACTGCGCCGCGCCGATCGGCCGGCCGGTCGTCGCGGTCTGCTCGGACACCGGCACGACGGGCGGCGCGGTCGGCGCCGGTGCCGGCGCGGGGGCGGGCTGCTGCTGCTGTGGGG
>JAEYTW010000265.1 GCA_023433835.1 Pseudomonadota bacterium
GCACCGCGCCGGCCCGTTCGACGATGGCCACGATCTCGACGCCGGCACGCCGCATCGCGGCGACCGCCAGCATCGTCTCGGTCGAGGTGCCGAGCACCACGGCGCGGCGGGCGCCCAGCGCGTCATAGGTGGTGGCGAGCCGCGCGGCGGCGACCGCGCCCATCACGCCGGGCAGTTCCCAGCCGGGGAACGCCAGGCCCATGTCGCGGCGGCCGGCGGCGACGATGACGTTCTCGGCGCCGACGACCCACGAGCGCTCATGGTCGGCCAGCGCCGCGACCGTGCCGGGCAGCCAGCCCGCCGTCGGCATCGGCGCGTAGAGCCCCCAGACGACGGTGCCGAGCCGGATGTCGACCCCGGCCTCGAACGCGTCGGTCAGCACGGGGTCGGCCGCCAGGACGGCTTCCATCATCGCGTTGCGGTTGCGGGTGGCGCCGGTCATGCGCTGGCCGAAATGCAGCGGCACTTCCTCGCCCATCGTCTCGAACGGCACCGGGTTTTCGTCGACCAGCATCGCGGCGATTCCGCGGCGGCTGGCGGCCAGCGCAGCGGCCAATCCGGCCGGCCCGGCACCGATGATCAGGAGCGGGGTGCGCTCGGCGATCGGCAATTCCTTGACCGCGACCGAGGCATCGTCGATGGGCATCTCACTCATGGGCTCTAACCCCAGCAGGAATACATGTCCCAGGCACTATGCGCCGGCACCCTGCCCCGCCCCGTCGCAAATGCGACCTCGATCAGATCCGTTTGCGACTAGAGAACCTGATCGAGGAAAGCGCGGGTGCGTTCGTGCTGCGGCGCGCCGAGCAGGGCGGCCGGCGGGCCGTCCTCGACGATCAGACCGCCATCGGTGAAATAGACATGGTCGGCCACCTCGCGGGCGAAACCCATCTCGTGGGTGACCAGGATGCAGGTCATGCCCTCGGCCGCCAGTTCGCGGATGGTGACCAGCACTTCCTTCTTGGTCTCGGGGTCGAGGGCCGCGGTGACCTCGTCGAACAGCATGACCGACGGGTTCATGGCCAGCGACCGGGCGATCGCCACGCGCTGCTGCTGGCCGCCCGACAACTCGCCGGGATAGCTGTTCTCCTTGCCCGTCAGACGCACCTTGGCCATCAGCTTGCGGGCGCGCGCCTCGACCTCGGCGCGGTCCTGCTTCAGCACGTGGACCGGCGCCATCATCACGTTCTGCAGCGCGGTCTTGTGGGCGAACAGGTTGTACTGCTGGAACACCATGCCGACCTTGCGGCGCAGCGCGAGCTTGTCGAGCTTCGGGTCGTTGACCTGCTGGCCGTCGACGGTGATCGAACCCTTGGTGACCGGCGCCAGCGCGTTGATGCAGCGCAACAGGGTCGACTTGCCCGAACCGGATGGCCCGATGATGCAGACGGTCTCGCCGGCCGAGATCGTCATGTTGATGTCGCGCAATACGGTCAGTTCGCCGAAGGCTTTCTCGACCCCCTCGATGACGACGATCGGGCGCCCGATGTGATGGCCGGTGGTCATGGGCTCAAATCCTCAGATCTTCACGGCGAAGCGGCGCTCGAGGCTCAAGGTGGCGCGCGCGATCGGGTAGCAGTAGACGAAGAACATCAACAGCAGCATCATGTACATCGGCACCAGGAGGTCGGTGCGGGCCTCGGCCACCAGGGCCGCGCGCGTCATGGTCAGCCCGTCCTGGATGCCCACGATCGAGATCAGGGTCGTGGCCATGGTCAGGATCGCGTACTGGTTCATCCAGGGCGGGATCATCCGCTTCAGCGCCTGGGGCAGGATGATCATCCACATGGTCTGGCGCCGGGTGAAGGCCAGCGCCTCGGCCGATTCCCACTGGCCCGACGGGATCGACAGCACGGCGCCGCGCACGATCTCGGCAATGTTTCCCATCACCGGCAGCGACAGGCCGATGACGGCCTTCAGCCACGAGGGCAGCGCGACCGGGCCGATCTGGAACGGCAGGATCAGCATCGCGTAGAACAACAGCACCAGCCACGGCGCATTGCGGAAGAACTGGGTGATCGCCCAGGCGCCGCGGCGCACGGCCCCATAGGGCGAGACCTGCGCCAGCCCGAGGAACACGCCCAGCACGGTGCCGAGCGCCATGGTGCCGACCGAGACCAGCAGGTTGAACAGGAAGCCCTGGAAGATCAGCGGCGCCCATTTCCACAGGACCGACATCACGCTGGCCTGCGCCGCCGGTGCGGCAGCCTGGGCCCAGGCCGACGAGGCGAGGAAGACGAAGGCGGCTGCCGCCAGCAGGCGGGGCGACGCGATCGGCTTCAGCCAGCGGCTACCGCCGAAACCCTCGATCCGCGGGGTGAGCAGGACCTTCATTGCCCGAACCCCGGCACGCGCATCGTCCGCTCCCACTTGTTCATCGCCGCGACCAGCAGGGCCACCAGGGCGATATAGGTGACCAGCAGCACGTTCATCATCTCGCGCACGTTCAGCACTTCCGACCAGATCTGGGCGGCGGCATAGAGCAGCTCGGGCACGCCGATGGCATAGGCGAGCGTCGTGGTCTTCACCAGGTTGACCAGGTTGTTGTTGAGCGCCGGCAGGCAGACGCGGATGGCCAGCGGCAGGATGACGTGGCGATAGGCGCCGAGGCGGGTGTAGCCCAGCGCCTCGGCCGCCTCGATCGTCGATTGCGGCACCGCCTCGATGCCGGAACGGAAGATCTCGACGTTGAAGGCGCCGGCGAACAGCGAGAACGAGATGACGGCCCAGCCGAACGACGAGATGATCGGCGCCTGGCCCCCGAAGGAATCGCGCACGGTGGGCAGGAGGCTGGCGAAGGCGAAATAGAAGAAGGCGAGCTGGACCAGCGGCGGGGTGTTGCGGAAGACCTGCACGTAGCCCTGGGCGATCGCCCGCACGATGCGCGACTGCGCCCCCTGCGCCCAGGCCCCGACGATGCCCAGCGCGATCGAGGCCAGGATGCAGATGACCGACAGTGCGACGGTCGTCCACAACCCGGCCAGGAACCGGTCGCGGTCGAAGGGATCATAGAAGATCGAGAAATTGATCCCGTGGGCATCGTTCAGCCACGAGAAGAATTGGGCGATGTCCATGGCCCCGACGACCGCGCGTACTCGTTACTGCAGCTTCTTCTGGGTCTCGACCAGATAGGGGCTGGTCTCGATGCCCCACTTCTTTTCCAGCGCGACCAGGTGGCCCGACTTGTGCCAGTTGACCGACATGTCCTTCAGCAGCTTGCCGAACGGCGCATCGAGGTCTTCCAGACGGACGCCGATCGCCCAGAGCTGCGGGTCTTCCGACGGCAGCGGCATCTCGTAATTGGCCCATTGCGGGTCGCCGCCGGCCAGCGTGGAGACGATCAGGGTGTTGTCGAACAGGAAGGCCACGCAGTTGTTGCCCTGCAGCGCCTTCAGCGCATCGGGCACCGCCGGGAATACGACCATCTCCGGCGCATACATCTGGCTGACGCGGCGATTGTAATAGGCGCCCTGCACGGCGCAGACCTTGCGGCCCTTGAGATCCGACCAGTTCTTCAGGCCGGCCGACTTCGGCGCCAGCACGTTGGTGGCGCCGGCATAGTAGTTCGGCTCGATCATGCCGACCTGCTTGCGCCGCTCGGGCGTGTCGCCCATCGTGGCGACGACCATGTCGATGCGGCCCTGGCGCAGGAATTCCATGCGGTTGGCCGCGGTCACGGGAAGCATCTCCAGCTTGACGCCGAGCTTGTCGGCGACTTCCTGGGCCAGGTCGATCTCGAAGCCCTGGATCTTGCCCGAAGGGTCGAGGAAGCCCCAGGGCTTGTAGTCGTTCTTGACGCCGACGACGATGACGCCGGCGCCCTTGACCTTGGCGATGGTGTCCTGCGCGCGGGCCTCGGCCGCGATGCCGAAGGCGACGATGGCGCCCACCAGTGCCGTGACGATGCTTTTCACGTCAGCTCTCCCCTTGGTTCGATTTAACCCCAGGCCATGAGCATCCGCCGAAACCCCGCCGCCATTATTGCCTGGGAGCGACGATTTTCGGCCTGACCGCGTCAAGCAGGTCGCGAACGTGCCCTCTCGGCCCGCGGGGCATGGCCGAAACGCGTCCGATAACAGCGCGAGAAATGACTGGCCGAGACGAAGCCGCAGGCGATGGCGATCTCCAGCACCGGCATCGCCGTCTGGCGCAGCAGCATCTGCGCGCGGTCGAGCCGCACGGCCAGATAGTGGTCGGCGATGGTGAGGCCGAGATGGGTGGCAAACAGCCGTTCGAGCTGGCGCACCGAGATGCCGCCGAAGCCCGCCAGGCTTTCGCGACTCAGCGGTTCCTCCAGGTTCTGCTCCATCCGCTCCAGCACCAGCAGGAGCTTCGGGTGGCTGACGCCGTAGCGCTCGCGCAGCGCCATGCGCTGCGGCCCCGATCCCTGCCGCACCTGGCCGCGCAGGAACCAGTCGGAAACGCCGGCCGCCAGTTCCTGGCCGTGATCGGCCGCGATCACCGCATGCATCATGTCGAGCGCGGCGATCCCGCCGGCGCAGGTCAGGCGGTCGCGGTCGATCTCGTAGAGCGTGCGCGACAGGCGGATGCCGGGAAATTCCTCGACGAAGGCCGGGATATGCTCCCAATGCACGGTGCAGCGATAGCCGGCCAAGAGGCCGGCGCGCGCCAGGATATAGGGGCCGCCCGAGACGCCGCCGAGCTTGCGCCCCGACCGCGCCAGGCGGCGCAGCCAGCGCAGGGTCGCCTGGTCGCGGAACAGGGCAGGGTTGCCCCCGGCGCAGACGAAGACGATGTCGAGGTCGATGTCGTCGCCGACCCGGTGGTCGGCCAGGATCGAGGCATCGTTGGAGGCCTGCACCGGCTGGCCGTCGAGCGAGATATGCGACCAGCGGTACAGGGTGCGGCCCGACATGGTGTTGGCGGCGCGCAACGGCTCGATCGCCGAGGCATAGGACATCAGCGCGAAGCCGTGCAGCAGCAGGAAGCCGATATGGCGTGGCGGGATATCGGGCAGGGCCATGGCCTATATCTAAAGGCAGCGTCGCTCTTGGGCAAGACGATGTCGCTGGCAGGCCGGAAAGCCCTTCCACTTCCGGCGAGGCTCGGGGCCGTAGTCAAGGAACCGACACATGACCCGCTATTCGATCTTCAGCGTCGTCAAGAATGCCCTGACCGGCCAGCGCGGATGGCAGCCGGCCTGGCGCGATCCCGCCCCCAAACCGCATTACGACGTGATCATCGTCGGCGGCGGCGGGCATGGCCTGGCGACGGCCTACTATCTCGCCAGCCAGCACGGCATCACCAATGTCGCCGTCCTCGAGAAGGGCTATCTCGGCTCGGGCAATGTCGGGCGCAACACCACGATCATCCGCTCCAATTACCTCCTGCCCGGCAACACGCCGTTCTACGAATGGTCGCTGAAGCTGTGGGAGGGCCTTGAGCAGGACATCAACTACAACGCGATGGTCAGCCAGCGCGGCGTCCTCAATCTCTGCCATTCCGACGCGCAGCGCGACGCCTATGCCCGGCGCGGCAACGCGATGCGCTTCGCCGGGGTCGATGCCGAACTGCTCGACCGCGAACAGGTGCGCGAGATGGTGCCGTTCCTCGATTTCGAGAACGGCCGTTTCCCGATCCGCGGCGGCCTCTTGCAGCGCCGCGGCGGCTCGGTGCGCCATGACGCGGTAGCCTGGGGTTATGCCCGCGCGGCCGATGCCCGCGGCGTCGACCTGATCCAGAATTGCGAGGTCACCGGCCTGCGCCGCGAAGGCAACCGCATCGTCGGGGTCGAGACCACGCGCGGCTATATCGGCGCCACGAAGGTCGGCCTGGCCGTGGCCGGCAATTCGGGCCGGGTCGCCGGCATGGCCGGCCTGACCCTGCCGATCGAGACCCATGTGCTGCAGGCTTTCGTCTCGGAAGCCTTGAAGCCGCTGATCGATACCGTCGTCACCTTCGGCGCCGGCCATTTCTACATCAGCCAGTCCGACAAGGGCGGCCTGGTCTTCGGCGGCGACATCGACGGCTACAACTCCTATGCCCAGCGCGGCAACATGCCGATCATCGAGGATGTCGCCGAATGCGCGATGGCCCTGTGGCCCGGCATCGGCCGCGTCCGCATGCTGCGCCAGTGGGGCGGCGTGATGGACATGTCGATGGACGGCAGCCCGATCATCGACCACACCGGCATCGACGGCCTCTACCTCAATGCCGGCTGGTGCTACGGCGGCTTCAAGGCGACGCCGGCCTCGGGCTGGTGCTTCGCCCATCTGATCGCCCGCGACCAGCCACACGAAGTGGCGACCGCCTATCGCCTCGATCGCTTCGCCACCGGCCGGGTGATCGACGAAAAGGGCGCCGGCGCCCCGCCCAACCTGCATTGAGGCGGAACAGACGATCATGCGCATCACCTGCCCCTATTGCGGCGAACGCGACGTCCGCGAATTCAGCTATCTCGGCGGCGAGCCCGGCCCCCGGCCCGAAGGCCTCGAGGCCGACGCCCATGCGATGTTCGAGCATGTCTACCAGCGGCCCAACCCGGCCGGCCCGATCCGCGAATACTGGTACCACACCGCCGGCTGCCACAGCTGGCTGATCGTCGAGCGCGACACCCGCACCCATGCCATCGGCGCGGTCACCGTGGCCGCCAACCGGGAGGTGCGGTCGTGACCTCGTTCCGCACCGACGCCGGCGGGCTGATCGACCGGCAGAAGAAGCTGTCCTTCCGCTTCGACGGCGAGGATTACGACGGTTTCGCCGGCGATACGCTGGCCTCGGCCCTGCTGGCGAACGGCGTTCGCCTGGTCGGCCGCTCGTTCAAGTATCACCGCCCGCGCGGCTTCCTCTCGGCCGGCGCGGAAGAGCCCAACGGCCTGGTCGAACTGCGCGAAGGCGCGCGGCGCGAGGCCAATACGCGGGCGACGGTGGTCGAACTGTTCGACGGGCTGGTCGCCAGCAGTCAGAACCGCTGGCCGTCGCTGAACGTCGACCTGCTGTCGGTCAATTCGCTGGCCGGGCCGATCTTTGCCGCCGGGTTCTACTACAAGACCTTCATGTGGCCGGCCTCGTTCTGGGAAAAGCTCTACGAGCCGCTGATCCGCCGGGCCGCGGGCCTCGGCCGCGCCGCCAAGGCCGAAGACCCCGATCACTACGAGCAGGCCAACGCCTTCTGCGACCTGCTGGTGATCGGCGCCGGCCCCGCCGGCCTCGCCGCGGCGCTGGCCGCCGGCCGGTCGGGCGCCCGCGTCATCCTGGCCGATGAAGACTTCCGCCCCGGCGGCCGCCTGCTGGCCGACCGGCGCGAGATCGACGGCCGGCCGGCCGGTGAATGGGTCGAGGCGACGCTGGCCGAACTGCGCAGCCTGCCCGACGTGCGCATCCTGAGCCGCACCACGGTGTTCGGCGTCTACGATCACGGCGCCTACGGCGCGGTCGAGCGCGTGGCCGACCACCGGCCAGAGCCCCTGCCCTTCGAACCGCGCCAGCGCCTGTGGCGCATCGTCGCCCGCCGCTCGATCCTCGCTGCCGGCGCGATCGAACGGCCGATGGTGTTCCCGGGCAACGACCGCCCCGGCGTGATGCTGGCGGGTGCGGCCCGCACCTACGCCAACCGCTACGGCGTCGCCGCCGGCTCGCGCGCCGTCATTTACACCTCGGGCGACGACGGCTGGCGCAGCGTGGCCGACCTCGCTGCCGCCGGCACCGAGATCGCGGCCGTGGTCGATACCCGCAGCGACGTGGCGACCGACCATCGCGCACTCGCCGAGCGCCTCGGCGCGCAGTTGATCGCCGGCGGCCTGGTGTACGGCACGTCCGGCGGCAAATCGCTGAATGGCGTCGAGATCATCGGTGCCGACCAGCGGAAGATGAAGGTCGAGGCCGACCTGCTGGCGATGTCGAACGGCTGGAACCCGGCCGTGCACCTGACCTGCCATCTCAGCGCCAAGCCGCGCTGGGATGCCGAGGCCGAGATGTTCGTGCCGGGCACCGTGCCGCCGGGCATGACCGTGGTCGGCGCCGCCTCCGGCCAGATGGCGCTGGACCAGGCCCTCGCCGACGGTTTCAACGCCGGTGCCGCCGCCGCGACCGATGCCGGCTTCACCGCCACCGCGCCCGCCGCCCCGCGCGCCGATGCCGAAGGCCGGGCGGCCAAGGCGGTCTGGCGTGTCGCGCCCGGCAAGGGAAAAGCCTTCGTCGATTTCCAGCACGACGTCACCGCCCCCGATCTGGCGCTGGCCCATCGCGAAGGCTTCCGCCCGGTCGAGCATCTGAAGCGCTACACCACGCTCGGCATGGCGACGGACCAGGGCAAGACCTCGAACGTCACGGCCATCGCCATCATGGCCGAGCTGACCGGCAAGTCGATCCCCGAGACCGGCACCACTGTGTTCCGCCCGCCCTATACGCCGGTGGCGCTGGGTGCGCTGGCCGGCCATCACCGCGGCCGCGACTTCCGCCCGGTCCGGTTGACCCCGTCTCATCGCTGGGCCGCCGAACAGGGCGCCGAGTTCATCGAGGCCGGCGCCTGGATGCGGGCCCAGTATTTCCCGCAGGCCGGCGAGACCCATTGGCGCCAGACCGTCGACCGCGAGGTGCTGGCGGTGCGGGGCGGCGTCGGTGTCTGCGACGTCTCGACCTTGGGCAAGATCGACGTACAGGGCCGCGATGCCGCGGCCTTCCTCGACCGCGTCTACTCGAACGGCTTCGCCATGCTGCCCGTGGGCAAGGCGCGCTATGGCCTGATGCTGCGCGAAGACGGCTTCGTCATGGACGACGGTACCACCGCACGCCTTGGCGAAACCCACTTCGTCGTCTCGACCACCACGGCCAATGCGGCCAAGGTGATGCAGCACATGGATTACTGCCACCAGGTGCTGTGGCCCGACATGGACGTGCGCATGGTCTCGGTGACCGAGCAATGGGCGCAGTTCTCGATCGCCGGGCCGAAATCGCGCGCCGTCGTCCAGGCATTGGTCGATCCCGGGCATGACGTATCCGACAAAGGCCTGCCCTATCTCGGCGTGCGTAGCGTCACCGTCGCCGGCGGGCTGAAAGCAAGGTTGTTCCGCATCTCGTTCTCGGGCGAGCTGGCCTACGAGCTGGCGGTGCCGGCGGCCTATGGCGATGCCGCGATCCGCGCGATCATGCAGGCGGGGGCCGTCCACGGCATCGTGCCCTACGGCACCGAAGCCCTGGGCGTCATGCGCATCGAGAAGGGCCATGTGGCCGGCAACGAGCTGAACGGCCAGACCACCGCGGCCGATCTCGGCTTGGGCAAGATGATGTCGACCAAGAAGGATTTCATCGGCCGGCTGATGGCCCAGCGCCCGGCGATGCGCGAGGCCGACCGGCCGTCGCTGGTCGGCTTCAAGCCAGTGGATATCCGGGACAACGTCGGCGGCGGCGCACACTTCGTCGCCGTGGGCAAGACGGCGGACATGGCCCATGACGAGGGCTACGTCACCTCGGTCGCCTTCTCGCCGGTCCTCGGCCACATGATCGGGCTGGGCATGATCAAGGGCGGCGCCAGCCGTATCGGCCAGCGCGTGCGGGCGGTCGACCCCGTGCGCGGCCGCGATACCCTGGTCGAGCTGTGCTCGCCCCATTTCGTCGATCCGGAAGGAGTGCGCGTCCATGGCTGATCCGCGCTGGACACCCGTCACCGCCTGGAACGGCATCGCCGCCCCCGGCCTGTTCGGCCGCCTCGACGGCCAGCCTGGCGTGATCATCGAACTCGGCGGCCATGTCGGCATGGCGAGCGTGCTGGCACCCGCCGCGGCGCTGGCCGCCCACTACGGCGTTCAACTGGCCGAGACGCCGCGCAGCCATGCGATCGGCGACCTGACGCTGATCTGGACCGCGCCGGGCCAGTGGCTCGCCACCGCGGCCGATCGCAACCTCGCCGACCGGCTGACGGCCGATCTGGCCGGCATCGCCACCGTTGCCGACCAGTCGGACGCGCGCGCCGTCGTCCGCGTCTCGGGGCCGAAGGCCCGCGACGTGCTGGCCAAGGGCTGCCTGATCGATCTGCACCCCCGCGCCTTCGGCCCGGGCCGGGTGGCGATGACCGCCTTCGGCCATATCAACGTGATGCTGCGCCAGGTCGACGACAAGCCGACCTACGAGATCGCGCTGTTCCGCAGCATGGCCGGCAGCTTCTGGCACTGGCTCAGCGCGTCGGCCGGCGAATACGGCGCCGACATCCGAGGTTGACGGCCGCGCGCCCCGGCGTGCGGCTCCATCTCCATTAAAACCCCGTCGCCTTTTCGGATGGAACGCTGATCCATGACCAGCCCCAGCTATGTGCTCACGCTTGCCTGCCCGAACCGGGCCGGCATCGTCGCCGCCGTCTCGACCACGCTGGCCCAGCACGGCTTCAATATCCTCGACGCCCAGCAGTTCGACGATACCGAGACCGGCAACTTCTTCATGCGCGTGGTTTTCGACCCGACCGGGCCTGACAGCGACCTGGCCGCGGCGCGCGCCGCCCTCGACGATGTCGCAGGGCGGTTCTCGATGCGGCTCACCCTGCGCGACCGGCGCGAACGCCGGCGCGTGCTGATCCTGGTGTCGAAGTTCGATCATTGCCTGGCCGACCTGCTCTACCGCCGGCGCATCGGCGAACTGCCGGTCGACATCGTCGGCATCGTGTCGAACCATCCGGCCGAGATGGCCTCGCCGCCCGATATCGGCGACATCCCGTTCCACTACCTGCCGGTGCGCGCCGACACCAAGCTCGACCAGGAAGTCAGACTGTGGGAACTGGTGCAGGAAACGGATGCCGAATTCGTCGTGCTGGCCCGCTACATGCAGGTGCTGTCGAGCGGCCTGGCGGGAAAGCTGGCCGGGCGCTGCGTCAACATCCACCACTCGTTCCTGCCCGGTTTCAAGGGCGCCAGGCCCTATCACCAAGCGCATGAGCGTGGCGTCAAGCTGATCGGGGCGACCGCGCATTTCGCCACCTCCGACCTCGACGAGGGCCCGATCATCGATCAGGACGTCGAGCGCATCAGCCACCGCGACACTCCGGACGACCTGATCCGCAAGGGCCGCGACATCGAGCGCCGGGTGCTGTCCCGCGCGGTGCGCTACCTGATCGAGGATCGCGTGCTGCCGAACGGCCGCAAGACCGTCGTCTTCACGGATTGATTCTCAATTCGACAGCTAATTCGCCCGGATTAAGCCGATAGGTTGTTTTTTCGCTAGAATTATCATTTACGACTGGGTAAGAATCCGAAAAAACAGCGCCTAGGTTGAAAAACAACAACCTATCGGCAGTCTGTAATGCATCGCGGCATCTTGGTGGAGCTGACGCGGCATGAAAGACGGAGCGGGCATCCATGACGATCATCCGGACCGTGCTCCAGTTGCTGCGGGCGCGTCTCAATGCCAGCTTCCAGGCCATCGAAGCGCGCAGCGAGGACTGGGTCGCCCTGGTCAATCCGGTCGATCACGACGGGCGGGTCAACGACGGCGCCCGCAACAAGATCGTCATGACCCTGGTCGGGCTGCAGCAGGACACGACGATCGCCACCTTCGGCGGCCCGACGGTCATGGCGGACAACCAGTACGCGATCACGGCGCCACCGATCTTCATCAACGTCCATCTGCTGTTCACCGCCAATTTCGGCGATGCGAACTATGCCGCCGGGCTGAACATGATCGGCGGCACGATTGCCTTCTTCCAGCGCAACCCGGTGTTCACGCCCGACCGGCTGCCCGGCCTGCCGCCCGAGATCGACAAGCTGGTGCTGGAACTGATCAACCTCGATTTCATGCAGACCAACTACCTGATGAGCATGCTGGGGCTGAAATACCTGCCCTCGGTGCTCTACCGCATCCGCATGCTGCCCTTTGCCGACGGGGCGATCAGCGGGACCGCCGCGCCCTATCGCGGGCCGCGATCACCGTCCGGCCCGAACGTCTGAGCGGGGCGGGCGCGATGGGCACCGCCGAGGCCGCAGGGTTCGACCGCCTGATGTCGCTGACCATCGCCCATGAATACTACCGCGATGCGGCGGGCGACGCCTGTCCCGATTTCGAGATCGAGCCGACCGGGCCGACCCGGCTGCTGATGACCACGCTGGGGCTGGAACTGCGCATCCGCCCGCACGGCATCGACCTGTTCTACGATCGCGGCCGCGCCCAGGGCCTGCTGCGTTACCTGGCCAACCGCCGCCAGTTCCGCGCCGAACGGCGCCATCAGCGCGATGCCGATACCGGCTGCTGGACCCGGCTGACGCTGACCCTGCGCCCCCGCAACCCGCTGTTCGCCAATTTCACCGATACGCCGCTCGGCTTCTCGCCGATACGGCACGCCCTCTACCTCACCAACCGCCGGGTGGGAGAAGCGGCCGGCGGCCCGATCCCGCTACGCCATGACTGGAACGGAAATACCGTGCAGGCCAGCCACGGCACCGCCTCGGCCGCGGGCCCGACCCTGCCGATCCCGGTCGATACCGCGCGCCTCGTCGTCGCCAATACCTCGACGGCGGTCGTCCTGCAGATGAGCCGCACGGCCGTCCCCCCGATTCCCCATCACTTGCCGAGCTATGTCCTGGGCGGCACCGGTGATGCCGCCGCCTGGGCATCAGTTCCCATGATCGGCCTGCCCTCGGGCCTCTACTTCTATACCGCCTTCGCCGCCGGCGGCAGGCCGGCCGCCGAGGGTCGCTTTCTGCATATCGCCGAGGGCGAACGGGTCTTTGCCCTGATCGACCTGTTCCTGGCCTCGCCCGGCGACGACGACGGCCTATTTCCGGTCGACATGCCCGACGGCGGCGACGACTTCGCCGATGCGATCGACCGCATCCGCCCGCGCGACTACATCATCCGCTTCGGCGCGCGGCAGACCTGCTGGGTCTATCACGTCGTGCCGCCGGTCCGCGGGGCCGACATGTCGGACCTGCGGATCGACGGCGACGGCGCTGCGGCCTTCACCGGCCCCGAAAGCGAGACCCTGCCCGACGGCACCCCGGCATGGCGCTTCAGCGCGGACCGCGCCCTCAGCCTGCAGCGGCGGTCGGGCCTGGGGCTGCGCCTGCGCGGGGCCGGCCGCACCCTGCTCGACCGCCTGCCGACCGCCTCGGCCGATGCCCTGCGCCTGCCCGCCGCGGCCGGCGGCGGCGACGGCCCGCCCTGGCCGGCCGATCCGCCGGTCCATTCCGACATCTACGTCTATCTCTGAGTGCGTCCTCCGAACCTCGTCGCCTTCCACAAAGGAGCATGGTCATGACAGCGGTCAGCTACAAGACGCCCGGCGTCTATGTCGAAGAACTCGATGCCTTCCCGCCTTCGATCGTCGGTGTCGAAACCGCCGTCCCCGCCTTCATCGGCTATACCGAGACGGCCAGCCGCAAGGGCCGCCCGGTCACCAAGATGCCGGTCAAGATCTCCTCGATGGTCGAGTACGCCGAGGTGTTCGGCGGCGCCTTCCAGGCCAAGTACAAGCTGGCCGACGGCATCAAGGCGTCGCCCGCCGTGCCGGCCGATCCCGCCAACAACGTCGCGGCCAAGCCGGCCGTGGCCGAAAAGTTCGACATCGTCATCGGCGGCGCGAAATACCTGATCAGCCCGATCGACGACAAGCAGTTCTATCTGTTCAACAGCCTGCGGCTGTTCTTCGCCAATGGCGGCGGCACCTGCTACATCGTTTCGGTCGGCACCTATGCCGACGCGACCGCCGGCATCGACCCCGCCGCGCTCAAGGACGGCCTCGACGCCGTCGCCGACCTGGTCGGGCCGACGATGCTCGTGGTGCCGGATGCGACGCTTCTGAAGGCCCAGGCCGACTTCAACACCCTGGTCGGCCAGATGATGTCGCAGTGCTACAAGAAGCAGGATCGCGTCGCCATCCTCGACATCTATGACGGCGACAAGGTGGCTTCGCCCGACGTGCTGGATACCACGATCGGCAATTTCCGCTCGGCGATCAGCGGCCTGCCGTCGCAGGAACTGCGCTACGGCATGGCCTATTTCCCGTTCCTGAAGACCTCGATCGTCTCGGCCGGCGACATCAACTACGGCAATCTTGACGCCTCGTCGATCACCACGATCAAGACGGCGCTGAACGCGGAGGCGACGGCGCTCTACCCCAACGACGGCGCCAGTGCGAACCCCAAGGCCAAGAAGATCCAGGACGACTACGTCGCAAAGGTCGATCCGGCCAATTACGACCCCAAGCTGAACCGCGACCTGCTGGCCAACCTGCCGGTGGTCGGCAACATCTACGCCGCGATCGCGGCATCGCAGGGCATCCTGCCGCCCTGCGGCGCGCTGGCCGGCGTCTATACCCAGAACGATACGATGCGCGGCGTGTGGAATGCCCCGGCCAATATCGGCATCGCCACGCTGATCGAGCCGACCTTCAAGATCTCCGACGACATGCAGCAGGATCTGAACGTGCCGATCAACGGCATCGCGATCAATGCGATCCGCGATTTCGTCGGCCGCGGCTCGCTGGTCTGGGGCGCGCGCACGCTGGACGGCAACAGCAACGACTGGCGCTACATCCAGGTCCGCCGCGCGCTGATCTATGTCGAGCAATCGGTCAAGCTGGCCTTGAACAAGTTCGTCTTCGCGCCCAACACCGCCCAGACCTGGGTGACGGTGACCGCGATGATCAAGACCTTCCTGCACGGCATGTGGTCGCAGGGCGGGTTGATGGGCGCGACCGCGAACGAAGCCTTCAGCGTGCAATGCGGCCTGGGCAGCACGATGACGGCGCAGGACATCCTGGAGGGCCGGATGAACGTGACCATCACGCTGCAGATGGTCCACCCGGCCGAATTCATCGTGCTGAGCTTCCAACAGATGATGCAGGGCGGCGCCTGATCGGGCGGCCGGCGACAGCAAGCGATAGGAGACGCAGATGGCAGATCTCGGCGACAAGCAGGGCAGCACCTGGCCCCTGCCGAAATTCTATTTCTCGGTCCAGCTCGGCGACGACAAGGACGTGCATTTCTCCGAAGTCAGCGGCCTGGAAAGCGATACCAAGGTCATCGAATACCGGCACGGCGACAGCCCGGTGTTCTACCCGATCAAGATGCCGGGCCTGGGCAGCGTCACCAACGTGACGATGCGCAAGGGCATCTTCGTCAAGGATTCGAAGTTCTGGTCCTGGTACTCCGAAATCAAGATGAACATCATCAAGCGGCGTACCGTGGTCATCAACCTGTTGGACGAAACCGGCGCCCCCAAGATGACCTGGACGCTGAACAATGCCTGGCCGACCAAGATCACCGGCACCGACCTGAAGTCGGAAGCCAACGAGGTCGCGGTCGAAAGCGTGGAGATCGCCTACGAGACGCTCGCCGTGTCGGTGGCGTGAAGGCCGCAGGCAGATGACCTTCTATCCGCCGACCGCGTTCCACTTCCGTGTCGTGCTGCTCGATTCCGACGGCCTGCCCGGCCTGGCGTCGCTGTTCGACGGAAGCTTCCAGGACGTGTCGGGGATCGAGGCGCGGCTCGGCACCGAGGACGTACCGGAGGGCGGCGAGAACCGTTTCGTTCATCGCCTGCCCGTCCGGGCGGCCTACTCGAACCTGGTGCTCAAGCGGGGGATCCTGACCACGGGCTCGCCGCTGGCGCACTGGGTCGAGACTTCGATCGGCAACAACCTGGCCAGGCCGATCAAGCCGCGCGACCTCCTGGTCATGCTGCTCGACAAGAGCCGCCTGCCCCTGGTCACCTGGCATTTCACCCACGCCTACCCGGTGCGCTGGGAAACCTCGTCGCTGAATTCGACCGAGAGCAGCGTGCTGACCGAAACGCTCGAACTGGCCTATCACCGCTTCGAGCGCACGGTGATACCACCCTTCGTCCTCGATGCGATCAGCGCGGGCGCGGGTGCCGTCGCCTCGGCCGTCACGGGGGGATGAGCGATGCCGCTTGAAATCCGCGAAATCGGCATCCGCCTGCGCCTGGCCGAGGATGACGAGGCGCTGCAGCCAGGCGGGGAACCGGCGCAGAGCGCGGGCTGCAACTGCACCGAACAGGATCGCGCCATCATCACCGAGGATTGCGTGCGCCGGGTGCTGGCCATTCTCCAGGCGCAACGGGATCGCTGATCATGGGGGATCGCTGATCCATGGCCCTGGAAAAGATGGTGATGACCGCCTACACCGACAGCGCCTTCTCGACCCAGGCCGCCGACCGGCCGTTCTCGGTGCTGATCAACCCGGAGAAATACAGCCGGGCCATCGAGATCTGCTACACCGACATCAAGGGCGCGGGCAGCGCCGGCGGCTCGCCGGTCTTTTCCAAGGTGCCTTCCGAAACCATCGGATTCGAACTGGTGTTCGACGGCACCGGCGTCGTGCCCCTCCCCCTGCCCGGGCCGGTGCGCGACGTCGATGCCCAGATCAAGGCGTTCAAGGCGATCGTCCTGAAATACGACCGCAACATGCACAGCCCGCGCTTCGTCAAGCTGGCCTGGGGATCGCTGTTGTTCAAGGGACGGATGAAATCGCTGGAGCTGACCTACACGATGTTCCAGGCCGACGGCACGCCGCTGCGCGCCCGGGCCCAGGTCGGTTTCACCGGCTTCACCGACGAGGCCGACCTGCAGCGCGCGGCGTCGAACCAGTCGGCCGACCTGACCCATCACCTGACCGTCGAGGCCGGCGATACCCTGCCGCTCCTGTGCCATCGCATCTACGGCGATTCCGGCCTCTATGCCGCGGTCGCCGCGGCCAACGGCCTCACCGGCTTTCGCGACCTGCAGCCCGGGCAGCGCCTCGTGTTCCCCCCGCTGACCCAGTAACGCCGATGGCATTGTCACCCGCGTTGAACGACAGCGAAGGCCCCACCTTCACCGTGACCGTGGAGGGCAGGAAGATCGACAATGACCGCCTGGTGGCGATCGAAACCTGGAACCGGGTCAATCGCGTGCCACGCGCCCGCCTCGTCTTCAACGACGGGGATCCGGCGACCGGCGAATTCTCCTTGAGCGCCGCCGACGATTTCCTGCCCGGCAGGAAGGTCCAGGTCTCCGCCGGCTACGGCAGCAGCGCGGCGACGATCTTCTCGGGCGTCATCGTGCGCCAGGGCCTCGACATCATCCGCGACAGCCAGTCGCGCCTCGTCGTCGAACTGGCCGATCCGGCATTGAAGATGACGCTGCAACGCCACAACGTGGTGCTGAAGGACAAGAGCGACCATGACCTGATCGCCCAGCTGATCAGCGACAACGGCCTCGATGCCGGCCGCAACGAGGCGCCGGCGACGGCCCAGGAAGCCATCGTCCAGTTGCATGCCAGCGACTGGGACATGCTGGTGACCCGCGCGGAGGCCAATGGCCTCGTCGTGCTGGTCGATGGCGGCAAGGTGGAGGTGGTCAAGCCCGATACCTCGGGTGCCGCCGTGCTCAAGGCCGGATACGGCGACTCCATCCTTGATCTCGAGGTCGGCCTCGACGCCCGTGATCAGGTGGCGGCCAGCGGGGTGACCAGCCGGGCCTGGAGCTATTCGACCCAGGCGGTGACCGCGGGCACGCTGGCCGAACCCAGCGTCACCACGCCGGGCAATGTCGACTATGCGACATTGGCCAAGGTCTTCGGCCTGTCCAGCGTCTCGCGCCAGAGCGCGGCGATGCTGAGCGGCGCGACGCTGGACGGCTGGGCCTCGGCCGAATTGCTGCGCGCCCGGCTGGCCAAGGTGCGCGGGCAGGTGCGGGTGCAGGGCACGTCGGCGGCGGGGCTGGGCAAGATGATCGAGCTCGTCGATCTCGGACCCCGCTTCAGCGGCAAGGCCTATGTCAGCGGCGTCCAGCACAGCATGGCGGGCAACCGCTGGCTGACCACCGTCGAGTTCGGCCTGGCCACCGGGGATTTCGCCCAGTCCGCCGCCCGCATCGCCGCGGCCCCGGCCGCCGGGCTGCTGCCGCCGGCCGGCGGGTTGCAGACCGGCATCGTCAAGCAGATGGCGGTCGACGACGTCGGCGATTTCCGCGTGCTGGTCACCCTGCCGCTGCTGGGCAGCGAGAACGGCGTCTGGGCCAGGCTGTCGGGCTTCTACGCCTCGAACGGCTTCGGTACGGTGTTCTACCCCGAGATCGACGACGAGGTGATCCTGGCCTTCATGGGCGACGATCCGCGCAGCCCGGTGATCCTGGGCAGCGTCTATTCGGCCAAGCGCGCCCCGGCCCTGCCCCCCAACAAGGAGAACGACAAGAAAGGCATCGTCACCCGCTCCAGGATCGAGATGACCTTCGACGACAAGGACGTGATCTTCGAGATCAAGACGCCCGGCGGCCACAGCGTGACGCTGAACGACAAGACCGGCCAGGTCGTGATCAAGGATTCCAACAGCAATTCGGTCACGCTGGGCAAGACCGACATCGTCATCGACGGCGGAGCCAGCATCCATCTGACCGCGAAGGGCGACATCACGCTCAAGGCCGGCGGCAACCTCGACATGCAGGCAACCGCCAATGCCTCGCTGAAGGCGGTGCAGATCAAGGAAGAGGCGAGCGCCGCCTATGTCGCCAAGGGTGGCGGCACGGCCGAGTTTTCCAGCGGCGGCCTGCTGACCGTCAAGGGCGCCCTGGTCAAGATCAATTGAGAGGGAACGCGCCATGCCCCCCGCCGCCCGGCTGACCGATTTCCACCAATGCCCGATGATCACCCCGGGCCTGCCGCCGATCCCGCATGTCGGCGGGCCGATCGCCGGGCCCGGCGCGCCCACCGTGCTGATCGGCAACCTGCCGGCGGCCCGCGTCGGCGACATGGCGGTCTGCGTCGGCCCGCCCGATGCCATCGTCAAGGGATCGGCGACCGTGCTGATCGCCAACATGCCGGCCGCCCGCGTCGGCGATACCACGGCCCATGGCGGCGCCATCGCGGTGGGCTGGCCGACCGTGATCATCGGCGGCTGACATGGCGGACGAGGGGCCCGCCTTCCTCGGTACCGGCTGGGGCTTCCCGCCGACCTTCTCGCGCCACCCGCCGGGCGTCGGGCTGGTCGAAGGCGTCGAGGACATCCGGGAAAGCCTGCGCATCCTCTTTGCCACCGCACGCGGCGAACGCGTGATGCTGCCCGGTTACGGCTGCGACCTCTGGCAGATGATGTTCCGCGCGCTGACCACGACCCTGACGACCGAGATCCGCGACATGCTGGCCACCGCGATCCTGCGCTGGGAGCCGCGCATCGACGTCGAGGCAATCGGCATCAGGCGCGACGACGCCACGGCCGGCCTGGTCTGGATCGAGATCGACTTCACGATCCGCCAGACGAACAACCGCGCCAACCTCGTCTATCCGTTCTACCTGACCGAGGCCACGCTGGCCGACAGCCTGCCGATCGATCCGGGGGCGTGAGATGACGGGCGGGCCGCTGATGATCACCCGCTGGACCCGGCAGGAAGACCGCCGGCGCGCGGGGCTCGATCCGGCGCGCAGCCCGCTCGATCCACGCGGCTTCGCCGATCTGCTGGCCGCCGCCCCGCGCTTTGCCCGGCAGGTCCGCTTCTTCGACGGCGACAACCGGCCCGACGGCGACTGGCAGGCATTCTTCCGCGCCGACAGCGCGATGATCCTGGCCGAGATCGCCGGCTTCGACCTCGATGGCACCGCGCAGCGCTTCCATGCGCTGGCCGACCGCACGCGCGCGGCGCGGGGCCGTCCGGCCAAGCTGCCGCTGTTCGGCGCGCTGCTGCGCCAGCTGCTGGACGTGATGGCCAGGGTGGACGGCTGGATCGTCGCCGTCGATGCGCTGCCCCAACCGCTGCCGATCCTGCAGCGCCAGCTCGCGGCGGTCGTCCAGGCCGAGTTGGGGCCGCGGTTGAAAGCCCTGCTCGGTTATATAGGCGGGCTCGATCAGGCGGGTCTGGCCGATGCCTGGATCGACCGCCGGCCGCATCGCTTCCATTGGACCTGGCGCCTCGGCGAGGACAGCATCGTCGACGTCACGATCTACGAGGGCCGCTCGCGCCGCCAGCGTGTCGATGCCGCCCTGGAGACGCTGACGGCCCTGTTCGACCAGGTGATGGCGGCGCTGGGCGATCTCGTCGCCATGGCCGGCCCGGCCTTTGCCGCCTGCCTCGATGATGCCCGTCACCAGCCGCATATCGCCCTCTACATGGCCTTCGCCCGGCTGTTCGGCCATGCCCAGGAACGGCTGAACGCCCTGCCCGCCCGGCTGATCGATTTCTACTACCGCGACGTCCTGCGCGAGCCGACCCGCCCGGCCCAGCCCGACCAGGTCTTCCTGACCTTCGCCGCCGGCCCAAGGACCCGGATCGAGGTCCCCGCCGGCACCCGCTTTCCGGCCGGGACCGATGCGGCGGGCAAGCAGATCCTGTTTGCGGTCGGGCGCAGCCTCGCGGTAACCGGCGCCACGATCGAGCGCCTTGCGGCCACCACGCTGCAGCGCGGCGCCGGCGGGCGGCTGCAGGATATCACCCGTGCCGACATCGCCCTGACGCCGGAAGGCTGGCCGCTGTTTGCCACCGACATCGCCGGGGCAAGCGCGGTGCGGCTTGGTTTCGTCGTCGCCAGCGACGCCCTGCGGCTCAGCGGCGGCATGCGGCGGATCACGCTGGACATGCGGGCGACCGACGATTTTCGCCACCGCGTGCTCGACCCCGCGCTGGGCCGGCTGGCCAAGGCCACCGGCCTCACCCGCGAGGCCGCGACGGCGGCCCTGCTCGCCGATGGCTTCAGCGTCGAGGTCACCACCGCAGCCGGATGGCTGGCGGCCGAGGCCCGGGTGAGCGCCGTGGCGGAAGCCGGCGGCTGGGCGCTGCGCTTCGCGATCGTCCTGCCGCCGTCGGTTCCCGCCGTCATGGCCGGGGCGGGCCTGGCCCAGCCGGGCCTGCGCGTGCGGTTGCCGGGGGCCCGGGTGCCGGTGGCCGGACCGGCCGGCAAGGCACGGGTGGCGCTGCTGTCGATCCTGGCGGAAATGCCGCTGGCCGGCATCGGCTTGCGCTGCGCCGTGTCGGGGCTTGCCGGGCTGAAGGTCGCAACCATTGCCGGGCCGGCCGATGCCGCGGCGCCGATCGCGCCGTTCGGCGCCATCGCCCGGCCGGGCGGGTGGTTCGAGATCGGCCATCCCGAACTGTTCGACCGCCGGCCCGACCGCATCGCGCTGACCCTGCCCTGGGTCGGGCTGCCGGGCGGCCCCAGGGGCTTTGCCGGCTATTACCATCAGTATCGCCTGGGTCCCGACCGGCGGCCGACCTACGGCCTGTTCACCAACCAGTCTTTCGAGATCGCGCTGGCCGTGCGGGGGCCCAGCCCCTGGCAGCTCGGCGCCGGCGAGAGTCAGCCGCGGGTCCTGTTCGACAGCGACGGGGCGGCCGCGCCGCTGGCCCCCGCCACGACGCTCGCCCTGCACCCGGTCGCCGATCAGGCCCCGGAAACGGTCGACCCGGGGGCCGCGCGGCTACGCATCACCCTGACCGCGCCGACCTACGGTTTCGGCGACGAGCTTTATGCGCCCAACATGCTGAACGCGGTCCAGCCGGTGCCGCTGGCCGCGGCCCCGCCGCCGGCCGAGCACGTGCTGGCCGGCGCGCTGGCGCCGCTGTGGTGGCATGTCGAGGATGACGAGGCCACCCCGGCCGAAGCCCAGCCGAACCCACCCTGGGTGCCGCTGATCGCCGGGCTCAGCCTCGATTACGAGACCACCACCGACGGCGCGGCCCTGTTCCACCTGCAGCCCGACGGCAGCCTGGTATCCGCCGCCGCCCCGCGGCTGCTGGCCACAATGCCGGATGCCGCGGCCTGGATCGACATCGGGCTCGCCGGGGTCGACCGGGCCGGGCCGCTGACCCTGCTCCTGCGCATGGTGGCCGGCGCCGATCCCGCCCACGAGGCCACCGGCGGCATCACCTGGGGGCAGCGCAGCGGCGACGACTGGATCGACATCACGCCGACCGCCGCGGATGCCGACGGCACCAATGGCCTCGCCAATTCCGGCATCCTGCGGCTGGCGCTCGCCGCACCGACGCCGGATGCCGCCGGCCTGGTCTGGCTGCGCGCCGCGACCACGCGCGACATCGGCGGTTTTCCCCGGCTGATCGGCATCGCGCCGCATGCGCTGATCGCGACCCGCGCGATCGAGGCAGGGACGGAAACGGTCGCCCCGATACCGGCCGGCACGATAAAGGCGCCGGCGCCCCTGATCCCCGGCCTGACCATGGTGATGCAGCCGGCAACCTCGTTCGGCGGGCGCGACGCCGAGGCGCCGGACACGCTGCCGCTGCGCCTGGGCGAGCGGTTGCGCCACAAGGACCGGGCGACGCTCGACTGGGATTACGAGCGGCTGGTGCTGGAACGCTTCCCCGAGATCGCCA
>JAEYTW010000712.1 GCA_023433835.1 Pseudomonadota bacterium
GGCGGGATGGGGTATTTCGAACTGATGGGCTTCGGCCCCAAGGGCTGGGGGGCCCTGCTGGCGCAGGCGACCGTGATGACCATCCTGGTCTCGGTCACGGCCTTCGCCATCGGTGCCGTCCTGGGCAGCCTGCTGGCCTGGGCGCGGCTTGCCGGCGGGCGCGGCACGGCGATCGCGGCGGAGACCTATGTCACCGTGCTGCGCGGCATCCCCGATCTCCTCGTGATCTATCTCCTCTATTTCGGCGGCTCCTCGGTCCTGACCAGCGTGATGCGCTGGCTGGGCAACGACGGGTTCGTCGGCGTCAACGCCTTCGCCGCGGGCGCCATCGCCGTCGGCATCATCTCGGCCGCCTACCAGTCGGAAGTCTATCGCGGCGCCTTCGGTGCGGTGCCCCGGGGCGAGATCGAGGCGGCGCGCGCCGTCGGCATGGGCCGCATGCTGATGTTCCGCCGCATCCTGGCGCCGCAGATCCTGCGCTTCGCCATTCCGGGCCTGGGCAATGTCTGGCAGCTGGCCCTGAAGGAATCGGCGCTGATCTCGGTCGTCGGCCTCACCGAAATCCTGCGCCAGGCCCAGGTCGGCGCCGGCTCGACCCGCCAGCCCTTCGTCTTCTTCATCACCGCCGCCGTGCTCTACCTGCTCCTGTCCAGCCTGTCGGGCTGGGGCTTCAACCGGGCCGAGGCGGCGGCCATGCGCGGCGTCAGGCGGGCCTGATGGATTTCACCTTCCTCGGCCAAACCTTCGTCACGCTGCTGGGCGGCGTGCCGATGCTCTTGCAGCTCACCGCCATCTCGGTCTCGGTCGGCGCGGTGCTGGCCGTGCTGCTCGCCCTGATGCGGCTGTCGGGCAATCCGCTGCTCGACTATCCGGCGCGCGGCTACGTCTTCGTCTTCCGGGGCACGCCGCTGCTGGTGCAGATCTTCCTGATCTATTACGGCCTGGGCCAGTTCCCGGAAATCCGGCAGTCGATCGCCTGGCCGTTCCTGCGCCAGCCCTATTGGTGCGGCATCCTGGCCCTGACGCTGAATACAGCGGCCTATGCGGCCGAGATCATCCGCGGCGGCATCCTGTCGGTGCCCTTCGGCCAGATCGAGGCGGCGCGCGCCTGCGGCATGTCGCGCTTCCTGATCTTCCGCCGCATCATCCTGCCGCAAGGCTTGCGCACCGCCCTGCCCGCCTACGGCAACGAGATCATCCTGATGACGCGGGCCACCGCGCTCACCTCGGTCATCACGCTGATGGAGGTGACCGGCATCGCCTCGAAGCTGGTGTCCGAAACCTTCCGCGCCATCGAGGTCTTCGTCTGCGCCGGCGCGATCTACCTGATCATCAACTTCCTGATTTCGCGGGCAATCGCCCTGGCCGAGCGGCGCCTGTCGCCGCAGATGGCCACGCGCCCCGCCGCCCCGGAGCCCGCCCGATGACCACTGCCGCCATCAGCCTCAAGGGCCTGCGCAAGCGCTTCGGCGACCTCGAAGTGCTGAAGGGCATCTCGCTCGACGCGGCCGAAGGCGACGTCATCTCGATCCTGGGGGCCTCGGGGTCGGGCAAGTCGACGCTGTTGCGCTGCATCAACCTGCTGGAAATCCCCGACGCCGGCGAGGTGGTGGTCGGCGGCGAAGCCGTTGCCTGGAAACCCCGCGGGCCGGGGCGCGAGCCGGCCGACCGCGGCCAGGTCGAGCGCATGCGCGCCCGCCTCGGCATGGTGTTCCAGAACTTCAATCTGTGGTCGCACATGACCGTGCTGGAAAACGTCATCGAGGCGCCGGTGCACGTCCAGAAGCGGCCGAAGGCGGAAGCCGTCGCCGAGGCCGAGGCGTTGCTGGAGAAAGTCGGCATCGCCGACAAGCGCAACCATTATCCGGCGCATCTGTCGGGCGGCCAGCAGCAGCGCGCCGCGATCGCCCGGGCGCTGGCGATGCATCCGAAGGTGATGCTGTTCGACGAACCGACCTCGGCGCTCGACCCCGAGTTGGTCGGCGAGGTGCTGCGGGTGATGCGCGGCCTGGCCGACGAAGGGCGGACCATGCTGGTCGTCACCCACGAGATGGGTTTTGCCCGCGAAGTCTCCGACCGCGTGCTGTTCCTGCATCAGGGCCTGATCGAGGCCGATGGCACGCCCGACGAGGTCTTTACCACCCCGAAGTCGGACCGCCTGCGGCAATTCCTGGCGCGCACGAAATAGGATGTCGTTCCCGGCGTAGACGGCTCTACCTGCCGCGATGAAGCGGCATCGTCACGCCGGCGCCCGCCTCATTCATGGTAAGGCCGGCGCCCTCGGTGCCGGACATGGCAATTTACACCGATTAACTCGCCCCGGCCGCCCGCCGCACGCAGTCTCGATGGCAGATCACCGCGCCACGGAGACACCATGATCCCCCGCCACGCCCCGACCCCGGCCGACGACCAGGCCCTGGCCGCCACGCTGGCACGGCTGCTGGCCTCGGCCGATCAGGCCCTGGACCGCGACCGGGAGGCGGCGCGCGGCTTCATCGCCGAAGCGGCGGCGCTGCTGTCGGCCGGCCGGGAGGACGTGCCTGCCGCGGGCGCCCGGGTGCTGGCGCCGTGGCAGATCCGCCGGGTGACGGCCCATGTCGACGCGAATTTGGGCGCTACCATCCCGGTCGGCCGCCTGGCGGCGCTGACACGCCTGTCGACGAGCCATTTCAGCCGCGCGTTCAAGGGCTCGTTCGGCACCTCGCCGCATCGCTACGTGATGGACCGGCGGATCGCGGCGTCGCGCAAGATGATGCTGGAGACGGAGGAGAACCTGGCCCAGATCGCGCTGGCCTGCGGGCTGTCGGACCAGGCGCATTTCAGCCGCGCCTTCCAACGCGTGGTCGGCGCCAGCCCGCGTGCCTGGCGGCGCCACAACCGGCCGGATCCGGCGGCCGCGCCTCAGTCGAACCAGTCGACGACGTGATCTTCAAGCTCGCCGGCAAGATGCTCGGCCACCGCGCGGCCGCGGACCGAGACGCCGGCCTGGTGCACCGTCTCGGGGTCGCCCGAGACCAGCGGATGCCACCAGGGCAAGTCCTTGCGTTCGGCGACCAGGCGATAGCCGCAGGTCGCGGGCATCCATTTCAGCGCGTCGACCAGCGTCGGGTCGAGCGAGATGCAGTCGGGCACCAGCGCCTGGCGCTTCGGATAATTGCCGCAGCGGCAGGAGCCAAGGTCAAGCAGCCGGCAGGCGACGTTGGTATAGTGCACCCGGCCGGTATCCATGTCCTCGAGCTTGTGCAGGCAGCATTTGCCGCAGCCGTCGCACAGGCTTTCCCATTCGGCGCGGGAAAGCTGATCGAGCGTCTTTTCGCGCCAGAACGGCTGGTCGGTCATGGCTGCAGGCTAGCCCTGGGAGGTGGCCGTCGGCAAGCCGTCAGCCGCCATGGGCGCGGATGAACGCAGCCACCCGCGGCTGAATTTCCGAGCGCCAGCGGCGGCCGTTGAACACGCCGTAATGGCCGACGCCGGGCTGTTCGTAATGGCCGCGCATGTCGTCGGCGAGGTTGACGCAGAGATCATGGGCCGCCCTGGTCTGGCCGATGCCGGAGATGTCGTCCAACTCACCCTCGACCGTCATCAGCGCGGTGCGGGTGATGGCGCCGCAATCGATCAGTTCGCCCCGGCAGCGCATGACGCCGCGCGGCAGCTGATGCTCCTGGAACACCTGCTTGATGGTCTGCAGGTAGTATTCGGCCGGCAGGTCCATCACGGCGCGGTATTCGTCGTAGAAATCCTTGTGCGCCTCGACCGAATCGCCGTCGCCCTTGATCATGTTGTGGAAGACGCGCAGATGCGCGCCGACATGACGGTCGAGATTCATCGACATGAAACCGGTGAGCTGCAGGAAACCCGGATAGACCCGGCGCATGTAGCCGGGATAGTTGACCGGCACCCGCGTGATCACCGACTGCTCGAACCAGGCAAGCGAGCGTTCGGTGGCGAGCTTGTTGGGCACGGTCGGGTTGCGGCGGGTATCGATCGGCCCACCCATCAGGGTCATGGTGCGCGGCGTCGCCGGATCGTTCATCGCGTTCATCATCGCGACCGCGGCCATCACCGGCACCGACGGCTGGCAGACGGCCATCACATGGGTGTCGGGCCCCAGGAAGCGCAGGAAATCGATGACGTAGTCGATGTAGTCGTCAAGGTCGAACTGGCCTTCGTCGAGCCGCACCAGGCGCGCATCGCGCCATTCGGTGATGTAGACCTCATGCCCCGGCAGCATCGCCTGCACGGTGCCGCGCAGCAGCGTGGCGAAATGCCCCGACAGCGGCGCCACGATGAGCAGCTTGGGATCTTTGCCGGCGGGCACGCCCTGCCGCTCGAAATGCCGCAGCTGGGCAAAGGGGCGACGCTCGACGATATGCTCGACCACCGGCACCTCGCGGCCGTCGATGACGGTCGCCTTCAGGCCGAAATCGGGCTTGCCCTGGGGTCGGGTCGAGTGCTCGAACACGTCGAACGCCGCGGCGACCGTGCGGCCGGCCGGGGTGTAGGAGAACGGGTTCAGCGGATTGCGGAAGAGCTGCATGCCGGCTTCGGCCGAGAGGCGGAGGGGAATCAGCGCCGCCTGCTGCAATTCGTGCATCTGGTACAAAAACGTCATGGTACGCGACACTCCCGACCTGATCTGCCCCGGCGAACGCTACGCGCCATACGCGAGATCGTTCGCATACGAATAGCATTCGGCCTGTTTCCTTAACAAGCCGTATAACTGTGCAATTCGTGACGAAAATTACAGCAGAGCGCGTATTTTATCGGCAATCGACTGCGGTTCGACCTGCGGCCTGAAATGAGCACGATATCGACCGTCGCGTCCCATCAGGTAGACGAAGCCCGAATGGTCCATCAGATAATCGCTGGACCCGCCGGTCTCTTTCGACCGGGCGTAGTAGACGCGATAGGCTTTGGCGGCCGCCTTGACCTGATCTGCCGTACCTCCCAGGCCGACCATGTCGTTGCCGAAATTACCGACATAGTCCTTGAGCACCTGGGTCGTGTCCCGTTCGGGATCGATGGTGATGAAAACCAGTTGAACCTGCTTCTGTTCCGCGGGCTGCAAAAGGTCATAGGCGGCGGCCATGTTGGCCAGTTCGGTCGGGCAGACGTCGGGGCAGAAGGTATAGCCGAAATAGACCAGCATCAGCTTGCCGGCGTAGTCCTTGTCGGTGACGGTCTTGCCGTTCTGATCGACCAGGGTGAACGGCCCGCCCAATTGGAGCTGTTCGGCGCCCATGCCGGCCATCTGGCCGCCGCGGCTGAAATAGCGCCAGGCGGCAAAGCCGCCGAGGGCCGCGGCCAGCACCAGTGCCAGCAGAAGCCCGCGCTTCAGGCCCCGCTTCGTCGGACTGTCGGCCATGACGACCCCTCCTAGAACCGCGCGGCGATCAGATCGCCGGCAAACCACAACAGTACCGCGGCGTTAAGCACCATCAGCACCGCGCCGATGCGCCGCGCCGGCGCCCGGAACCGGGCGATGGCAAGATGGCCCAGCACGCCCACCGCGATCAGGCCGGGCACCGTGCCCAGCGCGAAGGCCCCGGTCAGCAACGCGCCGGACAATGCCCCGCCGCTGGCGGCCGCCGCGGCCAGCGCCGCATAGATCAGCCCGCAGGGCAGGAAACCGAGCGCCAGCCCTAGCGCGAAGCCGCGCCAGCCGATCGGCCGGGCGAACAGCGGGGCGGCGACGTCGGACAGCCGGCGCCCGATACCGCCGAGACCAGGCAGGCTGAGGCCGAAGCCGCCCAGGGCATAGCCAAGGAACGACAGGCCGGCAAGCGCCAACAGCCCGGCCGCGATCCAGCTGAACCAGTTGTGACCGCCGATCAGCCCGCCGATGCCGCCGGCGATCGCGCCGAGGCCGGCATAGGTGACGAGGCGGCCGAGGTGATAGGGCAAGGCCGCGGCGCCCACGAGCCGGGTCCATTCCCCCATCCGGTCGGCCGGAGTGGCGGCGAGCCGGGCGGCGGCCTGGGCCAGCACGAACGGGCCGCACATGAAGGCGCAATGGGTCAGGCTGCCAACCAGGCCGGCCAGGAACAGGCTGGCGGCGAGCGGCTGGCGCCCGGCCATCGCCGCCCCGCAGGCGGCGAGCAATTGTCCGATCAGGTCAGAC
>JAEYTW010000775.1 GCA_023433835.1 Pseudomonadota bacterium
GTGGCGCGCTGACCAGCGCGCCGCCGGGGAGGCTCGCCGATGAGTGCGCTTGTCTTCGAGGGGCTGGCCAAGTCCTACGGCGAGACCACCGTCGTCCGTGACGTGTCGCTCACCATCGGCGAAGGCGAGTTCGCCTCGCTGCTCGGGCCCTCGGGCGGCGGCAAGACGACGATTCTGCGCATGGTCGCGGGCCTGGTCGAACCGAGCCGCGGCCGCATCCTGATCGGCCAGGACGACATCACCCGCCTGCCGCCCGATCGGCGGGGCCTCGGCCTGGTTTTCCAGTCCTATGCCCTGTTTCCGCATCTGACGGTCTACGAGAACGTCGCCTTCGGCCTGCGCCGGCGCAAGGTCGCCGGCGGCGAACTCGACCGCCGGGTAAAGGAAGCCCTGGCGATGGTGCGCCTGGCCGGCTTCGGCGATCGGCATCCGCGCCAGCTGTCGGGCGGCCAGCAGCAGCGTGTCGCCATCGCCCGCGCGATCGCGCCGCGCCCCCGGGTGCTGCTGTTCGACGAACCGCTGTCCAACCTCGATGCGCAATTGCGCGACGAGATGCAGATCGAGTTGAAGCGGCTGCAGCGCGAGCTTGGCATCACCACGCTGTTCGTCACCCACGACCAGGGCGAGGCGCTGTCGATGTCCGATCGCGTGGGCGTGATGGCCCGCGGCGTGATGCAGCAATTCGCGACGCCGGAGGAAATCTATCACCGCCCGGCCACCGTGTTCGTCGCCAGCTTCATCGGCAAGCCTAATCGCCTGGCCGGGCGCGTCGCATCGCGCGACGGCGCCGGCGGCAAGGTGGCGGTCGGCGGTGTCGAATTGCCGGCCGCGCGCATCGACCAGGCCCTGGGCGCGGCCATCGAGATCGTCATCCGGCAGGAAGCCATCGGCCTGCGCCCGGCCACCCCCGAGGGCGAGGCGCTCGGCGGCAGCGTCGTGCTGCGTTCGTTCAGCGGCGCGCGCGTCCAGTACGTCGTCAGGCTGGCCGACGGGGTCGAACTCGTCGCCGAGACGCCGTCGCAGGGCGCGCTCGCCGCCTTGGCGGTCGGTACCGGCGTGGTTCTCGACATCGCCCCCGAAGCGGTGCTGGCCATGCCGGCCGAGATGGCGCCCGCATGATCCGGCGGCGCCACGGCCTGATGCTGATCGCGCCGCTCGGCCTCGTGCTGGCCGGGTTCTTCCTCGCCCCGGTCCTGATGCTGGTGCCCACCAGTTTCGGCGAGTACGTGCCCGGCGCGGGCATCGCCAAGGGCGTGTGGACGCTGGAGAACTACGCCAGGATCGTCACCGACGATTACTATCGCGAAGTGATCTGGCGCACGCTGGGCCTCGGCCTGGCGGTCACCGCCGCCTGTCTCGTGCTGGGCTATCCGCTGGCCTATCTGATCGCTCGCGGGCCGGAACGCTGGCGCGTGCCGCTGATCCTGTTCGTGATCTTTCCGATGATGCTGAACCTGGTGGTGCGCTCGTTCGGCTGGATCGCGCTGCTGGCCAATCGCGGCCTCGTCAACAACCTGCTGATGCAGCTGGGCATCATCGGCACGCCGCTCAAGCTGATGTTCAACATGACCGGGCTGATGATCGGCCTGACCCATATCTACCTGCCGTTCATGGTGCTGATGCTGGTGGCCGCGATCCGCAACGTGCCGCGCGACGTCGAGGCCGCCGCCGCGACGCTCGGCTCGACCCGGGTGCATGTGTTCGCATCGGTGACGCTGCCGCTGTCGGCGCCGGGCATCCTCGCCGGCTCGATCCTCGTCTTCGTGCTGACGGTCAGCGCCCTGGTCACCCCCCGCATGCTGGGCGGCCCGACCTACAAGGTGATGGCGACGCTGATCTATGACGAATACATGCAGCTGCTCGACTGGCCGAGCGGCTCGGCCCTGTCGTTCACGCTGACCGTCATCACGCTTGGCATCATCTGGCTCTCGGGGCGCGTGGCCAGGCGCTGGGCGGGCCAGCCATGAGCGCCGACCGCGACGGGCGGCCCGGCCATGCCGTCACCATCGCGGCACTGGCGGTCGTCGTCTTCCTGCAGGTGCCGGTTCTCGTGGTGGTGCTCGCCGCCTTCTCGACGACGTCCTACCTGACCATTCCGCCGCAGGGCCTGACCCTGGCCTGGTTCGTCAAGGTGCTGGGCGATCCGACCTATCTGTCCGCCCTGCGGATGAGCCTGCTGCTCGCCTGCGGCTCGACCGTCATGTCGCTGATCCTCGGCGTCATGGCCGCCTATGCGCTGTTCCGGAAATCGGTGCCGGGCGCCGAGGCGATCACCGCGGTGCTGATGGCGCCGCTGGTCGTGCCGGCCGTCGTCGTCGGCGTGGCGATGCTGCAATATTTCAGCCTCACCGGGTTGCGCGGCTCGTTCGCCGGGCTGCTGCTGGCGCATGTGGTCATCACGGTGCCCTACGTCGTGCGCTCGGCGCTGGCCAGCCTGGCCGGTCTCGACCTCGCGGTCGAGGAGGCGGCGCGGGTGCTTGGCGCCAGCGGCTTCGACGCGTTCCGCCTGGTCACCCTGCCGTTGATCACCCCCGGGCTGGTCGCGGGCGCATTGTTCGCCTTCATCACCTCGCTCGACAACGTGCCGGTGACGATCTTCCTGATCAGTGCGAGCCAGACCACGCTGCCGGTGCTGATCTTCTCGTCGGTCGAGATGGGTATCGACCCGAGCGTCGCGGCCGTGTCGACGATCCTGATCGTTGCGACCGGCATCGTCCTTCTCCTGGCCGAACGCCGCTTCGGCTTCCACCGTTTCGTTTAAGCGAGTATCCGCCATGCCATTGACGTCCAAGGGCTTTCCGCTTTTCCTCACCTTCGACCTGGATGCCGAGACGATGTGGACCGGCCGCGACCCGGCCTACGCGGCGCGGCCGATCCTGATGTCCCAGGGCGCCTATGGCTGGAAGGTCGGTACCGGCCGCGTGCTCGACCTCTTGGACCGCTACGGCGCCAAGGCGACCTTCTTCGTCCCGGGCGTCGTCATCGACCAGCGCGAATGGCTGATGGAAGAGATCCTGAAGCGCGGGCATGAAATCGCGCATCACAGCTACAGCCATACCTGGATCCTGAACCTCACCCCCGAACAGGAACGCGAGGAGATGGAGAAGGGCTTCCAGTCGATCCGGCGGGTGAGCGGCAGGGCGCCGCGCGGGGGGGGCGCGCCCCCCCCCCCCCGCACCCCCACCACCCACCCCC
>JAEYTW010000804.1 GCA_023433835.1 Pseudomonadota bacterium
GACGTCAACAACATCGTCGTGCTGTACCCGCAGATCGACGCCAACGCCAAGCCGTCCTCCAACCCCAAGGCCTGCTGGGACTGGTTCGGCTACACCGGCTACGATTTCGCCCGCAAGAGCGGTTTCCAGATGACCGCCGTGCGCAAGATGATCGGCGCGCTCGCCGGGGAGTGAGCGCCCGCTCCGCATTAAAAAAGCCCCTCTCCGGCGGACCGGAGAGGGGCTTTTCCTTAACCCTGGGCGATCAGGCCTTCAGGATGCCGCGGCCGGCGAAGCGGGCGGCGACGCCGAGCTGCTCCTCGATGCGGATCAGCTGGTTGTACTTGGCCAGACGGTCCGATCGGCTGAGAGAGCCGGTCTTGATCTGGCCGCAGTTGGTGGCGACTGCCAAGTCGGCGATGGTGCTGTCCTCGGTCTCGCCCGAGCGGTGCGACAGGACGGCGGTGTAGCCGGCCTTATGCGCCATGTCGACCGCTTCCAGCGTCTCCGACAGCGTACCGATCTGGTTGACCTTCACCAGGATCGAGTTGGCGACACCTTGGCGGATGCCCTGGGCCAGACGCTTCGGATTGGTGACGAACAGGTCGTCGCCGACCAGCTGCACCTTGCTGCCGATGGCGTCGGTCAGCGCCTTCCAGCCTTCCCAGTCGTCTTCCGCCATGCCGTCCTCGATCGAGATGATCGGGTAGCGGCCGGCCAGATCGGCCCAGTAGGCGACCATCTGTTCCGGCGACAGCGACTTGCCTTCACCGGCCAGCTCATACTTGCCGTTCTTGAAGAACTCGGTCGAGGCGGCGTCGAGCGCCAGCATGACGTCGTCGCCCGGCTTGTAGCCGGCGGCCTCGATGGCCTTCATGACGAAGCCGAGCGCCTCGTCGGTCGAGCCGATGTTGGGGGCGAAGCCGCCCTCGTCGCCGACGTTGGTGTTGTGGCCGGCGTCCTTCAGCTTCTTCTTCAGCGACTGGAAGATCTCGGAACCCATGCGGATGGCGTCGGCACCGGTCTCGGCGCCCACCGGCATGATCATGAATTCCTGGATGTCGATGGGGTTGTCGGCATGGGCGCCGCCGTTGATGATGTTCATCATCGGCACCGGCATCACGCGGGCCGAGGCGCCGCCGACATAGCGGAACAGCGGCAGCCCCGCGTCTTCCGCCGCGGCCTTGGCCATGGCCAGCGAGACGCCGAGGATCGCATTGGCGCCGAGGCGGCCCTTGTTGGGCGTGCCGTCCAGCTCGATCATCAGCTGGTCGAGGCGGTTCTGGTCGCGGGCATCCTGGCCCGACAGGGCCTCGAAGATCTCGCCGTTGACGGCGGCGACGGCCGACTGCACGCCCTTGCCGAGATAACGGCCCTTGTCGCCGTCGCGCTTCTCGACGGCTTCATGGGCACCCGTCGAAGCACCAGACGGGACCGCGGCGCGGCCGAGGGCCCCGCTCTCCAGCTCGACATCGACCTCGACGGTCGGGTTGCCACGGCTGTCCAGGATTTCGCGCGCGCGAATGTCGACGATGGCGCTCATCGGGATTTCGATCCTCTCTCAAGGCTTGGGGCTATGCGGCGGAAGGCATACCGGCACGCGCCGGTCAGCGCAAGACCTCGACCAGCCGGTCGAGCGCTCGGGTATCGAGCGTCAGGCTGAAATTGAGGGTGAAATGGCCCTTGCGCATCACGGCAAGGTTGCTGTCGGGCAAGCCCCAGGCGCGCAGCAGGCGCAGGCCCGGCTCGAAATGCGTCAGTTCGTCGGCATCGCCCAAGGCGGCGACGATCCGGTCGGGAGCCAGGGCTGGCGGCCGGTCCGGCGTGATCAGCGGCAGCCAGCGCGCCAGGGCCTCGCGCGTCCAGCCCTGCGCCGCCAGCCGCTCGGGCATGCCGATCGGCCGGGTCAGCGAGCTTTCATGGACCAGCTTGACCATGTCGCCGGTGGGCGAGCCGAGGAACAGCGCATCGGGCCGCGCGCCGTCGTCCCAGGCATCGGCGACGCGGGCGACCAGCGAAGAGGCGAGCGCGCCGAGCGAAACCCCGCCGATCGCCACCCGCGGGCTGCCCGCCTCGCGCGCCCAGGCGATCCACCGCGCCGCCTCCAGCGCGGTCTGGCGGAAGAAGTCGAGCGTGGCGATGGGGGCGCAGGCCAGGATCTCCTCGCCGCCGTAGAAGCCGGGGGCGCAGCGCCGGCCATGGCCGGGCAGTTCGGGCCGGATCACCCGCAGACCCTGCTGGACCAGGTACTTGGTCATCGCGCCATGCGGGTCGGCCCACATCTCGGCTTCCACGCCGATGCCATGCAGCAGGACGATGGCCGGCATCGCGGCCGTCTCGCGCCGCGGCTCGACCACCCGGGCCCAGGCGGACGGCCCGCCCGGCACCGGGCCGGGGCTGCGCAGCCAGTATTCGCGCAAGCCGCCGCGGATCAGTGCTGCCGATTTCTGGACGGGCGGGGTGCGTTCGGGCAGCAGAAAGGCCCTGGCCGGATCGGCCAGCCGCGCGCCGTGGGCGGCTTCGACCGCGGCGATGTCGCAGATGTTCCAGGCCAGCGGCGGCACCCGGCCGCGGGCGACGACCGGCAGGAAATGCAGCCGCGTCAGCATCAGCCGCCGGGCGGCGCGGTCGCGGCGGGCGGTGACGCGGGCGAAGGCTGACGGCGGCGCCTCGTCGAAGGCGGCTTCCTGCCAGATCGCCTCGGCCCGGCCATAGGCCCCGTCGGCCTCGGCCACGCGCATCAGGGTTTCCGGGCCGACATCGGCCTCGGGCAGCAGGCTGCGGAAACGGGCGACGCTGCCCGAAGCCATGCGCGCCGCCGCATAGGCGCGCGACAGCGGCATGAACCAGCGGGTGATCGCCTCGTTGATCCAGGGATCGGCCCAGGCGCCGATCGAGCCGTCCGCGGCCTGGCGAAGAGGCTTAAGCAGCCGCAACGGATTTGGCGATGCGGTCGTAGGCCTGCAACTGCTTGAGCAGCGCCCCGAGCTGGTCGAACGGCACCATGTTCGGCCCGTCTGACGGGGCGTTGTCGGGATCGCGGTGGGTTTCCATGAACACCGCCGCGACGCCGACGGCCACCGCCGCGCGGGCCAGCACCGGCACGAATTCGCGCTGGCCGCCGGTCGAGGCACCCTGCCCGCCCGGCTGCTGCACCGAATGGGTGGCGTCGAACACCACCGGGCAGCCGGTCTCGGCCAGGATCGGCAGGCTGCGCATGTCGGAGACCAGGGTATTGTACCCGAAGCTCGCCCCGCGCTCGCAGACCAGCACGTTGCGATTGCCGCCATGCTCGATCTTGGCGACCACGTTCTTCATGTCCCAGGGGGCGAGGAACTGGCCCTTCTTGACGTTGATCGGCTTGCCCGTCGCCGCGGCGGCGAGCAGCAGGTCGGTCTGCCGGCACAGGAACGCGGGGATCTGCAGCATGTCGACCGCCTCGGCCACGGCCGCGCACTGGTCGGGCGCATGCACGTCGGTGATCAGCGGCACGCCCACCGTCTCGCGGATCTCGCGGAAGATCGGCAGCGACCCTTCGAGGCCCAGGCCGCGCTGGCCCTTGACCGAGGTGCGGTTCGCCTTGTCGAACGAGGTCTTGTAGATCAGGTTGATCCCCAGCCCATCGCACAGTTTCTTCAGGCTCGACGCCATGTCGAGCGCGTGTTCGCGGCTCTCCAGCTGGCAGGGCCCGGCGATCAGGGCGAAAGGCAGGTCGTTGGCGATCTCGAAACCGCCGACGGGAACGCGTCGCTGCTCGGTCATCAAAACTGGATCCACTGATGTCTAGAGGTCGGCACTATAGCCCCCGGCTGTGACGGCGTCATCACAACCCGGCGCCAATAATGGGCGCGCGATTGCACATATGGGCGCCATCGTTATGCTCCGCCACCCCATATACGAAAGACGGAGCGATTCGGGCGATGGAAACCCGCGAAGTCCACGAGGCCATCCACGAAGCCGGCCACGGCCAGTCCGGCATCAACAAGCTGGTGGCGGTGCTGATCGCGCTGCTGGCCGCGACGCTGGCGGTGACCGAGATGGGTGGCAAGAGCGCGCAGACCACGGCCGTGGTGGCCAATGGCGACGCGGCCAATACCTGGTCGTTCTTCCAGGCCAAGACGGTGCGCCAGACCATGCTGCGCACCGCGAGCGAATTGCTGGAGGTCATGGGGCCCGAACTGACGCCCGCCCAGACCCAGCGCCTCGATGCCTGGCGCAAGACGGTGCAGCGCTACGAGACCGAACCCGAGACCGGCGAAGGCCGCAAGGAACTGGCCGCGCATGCCAAGGCGGCGGAAGCCCGGCGCGAGCGGGCGCTGGCGGCCTACCACCAGTTCGAATACGCCTCCGCGGCGCTGCAGCTCGCCATCGTGCTGGCCTCGGCCGCCGTCATCACCTCGATGGTCTGGCTGGCGTGGTTTGCCGGCGGGCTGGGGCTGATCGGCGCGGGCCTGGGCACGCTCGGCTTCTTCGCGCCCGGGCTGATTCACTTCTAGAAATCGGCCTGCCGGATTGACTATCAACAAATCTGTTGAATAATCCGGGCATGACCCAGCCCGTCATCCAGCCGGCGGACGAGACCGACGCGGAAGCCGCCCTCGACCGCGTGTTCTTCGCGCTGAGCGATCCGATCCGCCGCGCCATCCTGGTGCGGCTGGACGCGGGGCCGGCGCTGGTCTCGGAACTGGCCGCGCCGTTCGAGATGAGCCTGCAGGGCGTGTCGCGCCACATCCAGGTGCTGGTGCGGGCCGGCCTTATCCGGCAGGAGCGGACCGGACGGATCAGCCGCTGCCAGCTCGATGCCGCACCGATCCACGACGCCGCCGTGTGGATGAACCGCTACACCAAGTACTGGCAGGACCAGTTCGACACCTTGGCCGCCCTGGTCGCCGAACTGCCGCCGCGGCGGGAGGATTGAGCATGGCCGAGCCCGGGCGCCTGACCGCCTTGCGCCACCGCGTCGCCGAATTGCGGGCCGAGATCCGCAGCCTGCAGGCCGAGGCCGCCGCCGGTCCGGTCGCGGATTACGTTTTTGCCACGCCCGCCGGGCCGGTGCGGCTGTCGGCCCTGTTCGGGCCGAAGGCGGATCTGTTCGTCATCCACAACATGGGCACCGGCTGCGCGAACTGCACGATGTGGGCCGACGGCTTCAACGGCCTCTATCCGCATCTGGCCGACCGCGCCGCCTTCGTGGTGTCGAGCCCCGACGATCCCGCCCGCCAGGCCACCTTCGCCGCCGAGCGCGGCTGGCGCTTCCCGATGGTCAGCCATGCCGGCACCAGCTTTGCCGCCGACATGGGCTTCCTCAGCGATGCCGGCCGGCCCCGCCCGGGCATCTCGGTGTTCCGGCGCCGCAGCGACGTCATCATGAGGGTTTCGGCTGCCGGCTTCGAGCCGGGCGACGATTTCTGCGCCGCCTGGCATCTGTTCGACCTGCTGCCCCAAGGCGCCGACGGCTGGGAGCCGCGCTTCCGCTATCCCTGAGCCAGGAGGCCGTGGCAGATCGGCGGATCGTCGAGATCGCCGGCCGCAACCTCGTGCAGCACGACCCACACCCCCGCCAGCATCGCGGCGACGACGGCCGCGGCAAGCCAGCGCCGCGCCAGCGCGATATTGGCCGCCGCCAGCACACCGATCAGACAGCACAGCATGGCCGCCCCCTGATATTCAACATTTGAGTTGAATAACAACGAATACGATGATAATCAACAAATCTGTTTATTATCACCGCAAGGAGGCAACGAACATGACCACGGAAACCCTGCCGGCTCCCAGGATCGTGGAGCGGGACGAATGGCTGAAGGCGCGACTGGCCCTGCTGGCCGAGGAGAAGGAGTTCACCCGGCGGCGCGATGCGCTGGCCGCGCGGCGGCGCGAGATGCCCTGGACGAAGGTCGACGAGGCCTATGTCTTCGACGGGCGCTACGGACCGATCGGGCTGGAGGAATTGTTCGGCCGGCACAGCCAGCTGATCGTCTATCACTTCATGTTCGCGCCGGAGGCCGAGACCGGCTGCAAGAGCTGTTCGTTCTGGGCCGATCATTTCGACGGGATGCGGCCGCACCTGGCCGCGCGCGATACCGCCTTCGCCGCGATCTCGCGGGCGCCGCTGCACAAGCTGGCCGCGCAGGCCAACCGGCTGGGCTGGGGCTTTACCTGGGTGTCGTCAGGCCGCTGCAGCTTCAACCAGGATTACGACGTCTCGTTCGCCAGGGAGATGCTGGAGCATGGCGGCGGCGTCTACAATTACGAGCCGCTGACCCGAAATCAGCCCGACCTGCCGGGGGTCAGCGTCTTCGCGCGCACCAAGGACGGCGTGTTCCACACCTACTCGGCTTATGCCCGCGGCATCGATTTCCTGAACGCGACCTACAATTACCTCGACCTGACCCCGAAGGGCCGCAACGAGGATGGCCTGCCCTGGCCGATGGCCTGGGTCAGGCTGCGGGACGACTACGCCGCTTGACGGCGGGATCCGCGGGGGGGGGCGGGCCTTGCCGGCCCCGTTCTTTTTTCAGACCAGCCGCGACTGCCGCTTGGCCGCGCCGACGAACGAGGCGAACAGCGGGTGCGGCTCGAACGGCTTCGACTTCAGCTCCGGGTGGTACTGCACGCCGATGTACCAGGGATGCTCGGGGATCTCGACGATCTCGGGCAGGATGCCGTCGGGCGACATGCCGGAGAAGGTCAGGCCGCATTTCTCCAGCCGCTCGCGATAGGCGGTGTTGACCTCGTAGCGATGGCGGTGACGTTCGCTGATCGCGGTCGAGCCGTAGATCTCGGCCACGCGGCTGCCCGGCTTCAGCGCGGCATCGAAGGCGCCGAGCCGCATGGTGCCGCCGAGGTCGCCGCCGGCCTTGCGCGTCTCCAGGTCGTTGCCCTGCAGCCATTCGGTCATCAGGCCGACCAGCGGCGACGGCGTCGGGCCGAACTCGGTCGACGAGGCATCGGGCACGCCGGCCAGGTTGCGGGCCGCCTCGATGACAGCCATCTGCATGCCGAAGCAGATGCCGAAATAGGGCACGTTGCGCTCGCGGGCGAAGGTCGCCGCGCGGATCTTGCCTTCCGAGCCGCGCTCGCCGAAGCCGCCGGGCACGAGGATCGCGTGCACGCCCTCGAGTTCGTGGATCGCCGATTCCTCCTTCTCGAAGATCTCCGATTCGATCCACTCGAGCTTGACGCGGACATTGTTGGCGATGCCGCCATGGGCCAGCGCTTCCGCCAGGCTCTTATAGGCATCCTTCAGGCCGGTGTACTTGCCGACGATGGCGACGGTGACCTCGCCCTCCGGCTGCAGCACGCGCTGGACGATCTCGCGCCAGCGGCTCAGGTCGGGCTCGGGCTCGGTCGCCAGGCCGAAATGGCGCAGCACCTGCTCGTCGAAGCGTTCCTGGTGATAGACCAGCGGGGCTTCGTAGATCGTGCGCACGTCGGGGGCCTGGATCACGGCTTCCTGGCGCACGTTGCAGAACAGGGCGATCTTGCGGCGGTCCGATTCGGGGATCTCGCGGTCGGCGCGGCACAGGATCAGGTCGGGCTGGATGCCGATCGAGCGCAGCTCCTTCACCGAATGCTGGGTCGGCTTGGTCTTGAGTTCGCCGGCCGCGGCAATGTAGGGCACCAGCGTCAGGTGCAGGAACATCGCGCGTTCGCGGCCGAGATCGATGCCGAGCTGGCGAATCGCCTCGAAGAACGGCAGGCCCTCGATATCGCCGACCGTGCCGCCGACCTCGATCAGCGCGAAATCGGTGTCGTCGGTCTCCGACAGCACGAAATCCTTAATGGCATCGGTGATGTGCGGAATGACCTGCACCGTGCCGCCGAGATAATCGCCGCGCCGTTCCTTGGCGATGACGGTCTGATAGATCCGGCCCGTGGTGATGTTGTCCGACTTGCGCGAGGGCACGCCGGTGAAACGCTCGTAGTGGCCGAGATCCAGATCGGTCTCGGCACCGTCGTCGGTGACGTAGACCTCGCCATGCTGATACGGGCTCATCGTGCCCGGATCGACGTTGATGTAGGGGTCGAGCTTGCGCAGGCGGACCTTGTAGCCGCGCGCCTGCAACAGCGAACCGAGCGCCGCGGAAGCCAGACCCTTGCCCAGGGAAGAAACCACGCCGCCGGTGATGAAGATGAACCGCGTCATGGGCGTTCATTATACCTTGAAACCAAGCCAAAAGAGAAGCGCGCGGGGTACTCCCC
>JAEYTW010000009.1 GCA_023433835.1 Pseudomonadota bacterium
CCTCTTCAGGTCCTCTTCATGAAGAGAAAGCACAGAGGAGAAAGAGGCATGCTCCGGCGCGCCATCGAGGTCAGCGTGCTCCGTTGGAGGCATCGCGAAGCAGCGCGTCGTCATCTACGACGGTGCATTCATCGACTCGAAGCGTCAGAGCAGTGAGGACAACGGTGGGCGCAGCTCATCCATGGTGCGATGAGAATTGCTGTTGCCCAATCGAGACAGCTCCTCGATGACCCGTTTCGTGCTCGGTGGCGACATGACCCGGGAGAGCGCAATGAGATCTCCCTTCGACACGGACGAGTCTTCGTGGTGGGCAGTGCACGGCGCGTCGTCTTCCAAGCTGCCGGTAGCGCCGGCGCTCGAGCTCGAGCCTCCCTTCGAGCCGACGGAATACGTCTCTTCGGTCGAAGAAGACGCTCGTGTCGAGAGTGCGTGGACGTCGGAGCTCGAGAACGAGCCCGACCCGTACGCGTCGCTGACGCCTGACGAGCTCGCGTTCCAGGAACAGCTCGCAGCGCAGGAGCGCGAGACCGTGCGCGACGTTTCGCTCGTTCGCACCGCTGCCGCCCTGGCGAGCCAGCCCGCGCTCTGATCGTTTCATCCGCCGACGACCATCCCCGCCCCTGCGGAATCGCAGGGAGCGGGGTGCACGTGTTTCCGAAGGCGCGACGTGACGGTGCGCGTCATGGCCGGGGCACGCACGCGCGCGCTCAGTCGCCCCCGACGTTTCTGCCCCTCCCTCCACTCATCCATCCAATCGCGACGCGCCCACCCGCCGATGACGGGTGAGCGCACCATGCCGCGACGTGTCAGCGCTGGACGAACAGCTTCTCGGCGATCTGCACGGCGTTGAGCGCCGCGCCCTTCAGAAGCTGGTCGCCCGACACGAACAGGGCGATCGAACGGCCCGAGGGATCGCCGATATCGCGGCGGATGCGGCCGACCAGCACTTCGTCGCGGCCCGACGCTTCCGACGGCATCGGGAAATGATTGGCGGCGCGGTCGTCGACCAGCTTGACGCCCGGCGCCGCGGCCAGCAGGGCGCGGGCCTCGTCGGCCGTCACCGGCTGGTCGAACTCGATGGTCAGGGCGATCGAATGGGCGCGCAGTACCGGCACGCGCACGCAGGTGATGCTGATCGGCAGATCGGGGGTGCCGAGGATGCGGCGGGTTTCCGCCATCGCCTTCAGCTCCTCGCCGTTATAGCCGGTCTCCTCGTCGATCGCGGCGTTGTGGCTGAACAGGTTGAAGGCGTAGGGATGCGGCAGCACCTTGTGCTCGAACGGCCGGTCTTCCAGATGCGCCCGGGTGGCCTGGCGCAGTTCCTCCATCGCCGCGGCTCCGGCACCCGAGGCCGACTGGTAGGTCGCGGCATGGACGCGGCGGATCGGATGGGCGCGCTGCAGCGGCGCCAGCGCCATCACCATGATCGCGGCGACGCAGTTCGGATTGGCGATGATGCCGGCATGCCGGCCGGTGGTCTCGCCGTTGACCTCGGGCACCACCAGCGGCACCTGCGGCTCCATGCGGAAGGCGGAGGAATTGTCGATGACCACGGCGCCGGCCTCGACCGCGATCGGGGCATAGCGGCGCGAGATCGAGGCGCCGGCGGAAAACAGCGCGATGTCGATGCCCTTGAAGCTGTCTTCGGTCAGCGCCTCGATGGCGACTTCCCGCCCGGCGAACGGCAGGGTGCGGCCGGCCGATCGGGCCGAGGCCAGCAGGCGGACGTCGCCGACCGGGAAATTGCGCTGCTCCAGGCAGCGGAGGATCTCGATACCGACGGCACCGGTCGCGCCGACGACGGCGACCGAGGGATTTCGGGAAGCGATGGACATTTCATATTTCCTTCCATGTGGACCGGGAAGGACGGTGGGCGGTCTTGCTCGACCCGCTGGCCCCGTCCGTTTCCGGCGGGGCCTCTGCGTTTATGTCGTGATCAGCACACGCCGCAGAGATCGCCCGCCGGAGCGGTCGTCTTGGTAGTGCGGGTGGTTTTGGTCATGGTCGACATGGACCGGGAGGCTAACACCGCCCCCGGGCGCAATGCAACGACCAAGATCTACGATCGTCCGGGCACCGCGCGCACCCGCCCCGGCCCGGCCGCCCAGATTGCCGCGATCGACAGCCCGGACAGCACGATCGCCGTGGCGAAGGCCGGCATGTAGCTGCCGGTCAGGTCGTGGGTGACGCCGGCGGCCCACGGGCCCACCGCACCGCCAGCCATCAGCGGGATGGAGAGGACGCCGAAGATCGTCGCGTATTGCGGCCCTTCGAACATCTCGACGACGATCGCCCCCATCACCGATGTCAGGCCGTAGCCCAGCGCGCCCTGGAAGGCGACCATCAGGTAGAGCAACAGGGGGTCGGGATGGTGTTCCAGGCCGATCAGGCAGGCATAGCAGACGGCGAAGCCGATGCAGCCGATGGTCCAGATCCATTCGCGCCCGAACCGGTCGGACAGGGCGCCCAGCCCGATCTGGCCGGGAATCGCGATGGCCGCCACGGCCCCCAGCGCCCAGGCCGCGGTCAGCGGATCGAAGCCGACCTCGATCAGGTATTTGGTCTGATGCACCTGCACCGCGTACCAGGCGATCATGGCACTGAAGAAACCGAAACCCAGCAGCCAGAAACGGGTGGTGCGCACCGCCCGGCCGATGGTCCACTCGGTCGCCGCCCAGCGCGGATCGACGATCCGGGTCCGCCGCGCCGGTGCCGATCCGGCGGCCGGCGCGCCGACCCCCCCCCCCCCGAGA
>JAEYTW010000033.1 GCA_023433835.1 Pseudomonadota bacterium
AGCGCGAGCCGCGCCAGCGCGCCGGCCGCAAGGTGCGCGAGCAGGCCGAACGCGAAGCGGCCGCCCGCCGCCCGCCCGGCCCCAGCCCGTCCAGCCGCCGCGTCGCCAACGCCCGCGACGTACTGGACGCCATGTCCTACGGCCGGGCGACCGCCGACAAGGCCAAGAACGACTGGTTCCGCGGCCGCCCCAATGTCGACGGGCAGGAGCGCGCGCAGATCGAGCGCATGGTCGACGACGTCATGCGCTACCGCTCGGCCCTGGACTGGTGGATCGACCGGGCCGGCCGCGGCCTGCCGCCGACCGACCAGGCGCGCCTGGTCGCCATGCAGATCCTGGTGCGCAAGCGCAAGCCCAAGGAGGCGATGGCCCAGATCCGCCGCCCCGACCCCGAGCTGACCAAGCTGGCCGAGGCGCTGGCCGACCACACCATCGACCATCCGGACATGCCGCCGGCGGCCCGCGCCGGCATTCCCGCCTGGCTCGAACCGGCGCTGGCCGAGCGGTTCGGCCGCGACCTCGAGACCGAGATGCAGGCGATGCTGCGCCCGGCGCCGCTCGACCTGCGTGTCAATGCGCTGGCGGCCAAGCGCGACCTTGCCCGCGCCCGGCTGGGCCAGGAAAACCTGGAAGGCGAGCCCACCCCCTATTCGCCGCTGGGCCTGCGGCTGAAACCCGGCAGCGATATCGGCCAGGCCAAGGCGCTGGCCGACGGCCTGGTCGAGCCGCAGGACGAAGGCTCGCAGCTCGCCTCGCTGCTGGTCGATGCCCGGCCCGGCCAGTTCATCGTCGATCTCTGCGCCGGCGCCGGCGGCAAGACGCTCGCGATCGCCGGGCAGATGGAGAACCGCGGCCGGATCGTCGCCCTCGACATTTCCGAAGGCCGCCTGGCCCGGGCCCGCACCCGGCTGCGCCGCGCCGGGGTGCACAATGCCGAATGCCGCGAGCTCGACCGCAAGTGGATCAAGCGCCACGCCGGCGAAGCCGACCGCGTGCTGGTCGACGCGCCCTGCACCGGCACCGGCGTCTGGCGGCGCAAGCCCGATGCCCGCTGGCGGCTGGCCCCGACCGACCTGCCGGAGCTGACGGCGGCGCAGTCAAGCCTGCTGGACGACGCCGCGCGGCTCGTCGCCCCCGGCGGACGGCTGGTCTATGTCACCTGTTCGCTGCTGAAGGCCGAGAACGAGGACCAGGTGGCGGCCTTCCTTGCCCGCCAGCCGGATTTCGCGCTGCGCCCGATCGGCGAGGTCTGGCGCGAGGCCATCGGCGGTACGCCGCCGGCCAAGGGCGATATGCTGCTGCTGACCCCGGCGCGGCATGGCTGCGACGGCTTCTTCGTCGCGGTTCTGGAACGAAAGGCGTGAGACATGAGCACCGAGTTCGATCGGCTGGAGCTGGTCCAGCCCCAGAGCTTCACCGATCCGGACGCTGCCATCGCCCATGTCACCGCGCTCTATGATGCCCAGATCGGGCATCTGACCCAGCGCTTCCAGGCCTATGCCCGCGGCGAGGCGCTGACGGCCCGCGTCCGGTCGTGGTACCCGTTCGTCGAGCTGTCGACGACGATGCTGACCCGGCTCGATTCCCGGCTGGCCTACGGCTTCGTGCCCGGCCCCGGCACCTATCGCGCCACCCTGACCCGGCCCGACCTGTTCGCCGGCTATTGGCGCGACCAGTTCAAGCGCCTCCTGGACTATCACCGCGTGCCGCTCGAGATCGGGCTGTCGAACCGGCCGATCCCGATCCATTTCGCCCTGGGCGACGCGATGCATGTCGAGGGCGACCTCGACCCCGCGCGCATCGCCACCATCGGCGACATCTTCGACCTGCCCGACCTCGCCGGCCTCGACGATGCCATCGCCAACGGCGCCTTCTTCCTGCCGCCGACCGACCGCCAGCCGCTGGCGCTGTTCACCGCCGCGCGCGTCGACCTGTCGCTGCACCGGCTGAAGCATTACACGGCAACCTCGGCCGAGCATTTCCAGGACTTCGTCCTGTTCACCAACTACCAGTTCTATGTCGACGAATTCGTCCGCATGGGCCAGGACCTGATGCGGGCCGAGGATCCGCGCGGCTATGTCGCCTTCGTCGAGCCGGGCAACGTGATCACCCCGCGCTTCGACACCGATCCGGCAAGCTTCACGCAGGGCGTGCGCCCGCCGCGTCTGCCGCAGATGCCGGCCTACCACCTGAAGCGGGCCGACGGCTCCGGCATCACGGTGATCAACATCGGCGTCGGCCCGTCGAACGCCAAGACCATAACCGACCATGTCGCGGTGCTGCGCCCGCATGCCTGGCTGATGCTGGGCCATTGCGCCGGCCTGCGCGATACCCAGAAGCTCGGCGATTACGTGCTGGCCCACGCCTATGTCCGCGAGGACCACGTGCTGGACGAAGCGCTGCCAACCTGGGTGCCCCTGCCCGCGCTGGCCGAGGTGCAGCAGGCCCTGGAGAACGCGGTGGCCGAAATCTCGGGCATGTCGGGCTACGCGCTGAAGGCGCTGATGCGCACCGGCACGGTGGCGACCGTCGACGACCGCAACTGGGAACTGAAGGAGCAGCGCGACCTCGTCGCCCGCTTCAACCTGTCGCGCGCCATCGCGCTCGACATGGAATCGGCGACGATCGCGGCCAACGGGTATCGCTTCCGCGTGCCCTACGGCACGCTGCTCTGCGTTTCCGACAAGCCGATGCACGGCCACCTGAAGCTGCCGGGCATGGCCGACCGCTTCTATCGCGCCTCGGTCGACCAGCATCTCAAGATCGGCGTCCGCGCGATGGAGATGCTGCGCGACGGCGGGCTGGAGCAACTGCACAGCCGCAAGCTGCGCTCGTTCTCCGAAACCGCGTTCCGTTGAGCGGTGCGGCGCGTCGTCATCATCGGCTGTTCCGGGTCGGGCAAGTCGACGCTGGCGCGCCGGCTGGCTGAGCGGACCGGCCTGCCGGCCATCCATCTCGACCGGCATTACTGGCGCCCGGGCTGGACCGAGCCGCCGCGCGACGAATGGCAGGCCCATGCCGCCGCCCTGGCCGCGGGCGACCGTTGGATCATCGACGGACAGTATGCCAGCACCCTGCCCGCCCGGCTGGCCCGCGCCGACACGCTGATCTTCCTCGACCTGCCGATGCCGGTCTGCCTGTTCCGCGTGCTGCGCCGGACGATCGCGGGCTACGGTCGCACACGGGCGGAACTGCCGCCCGACTGCCCCGAGCGCTTCGATTGGGCCTTCCTGCAATATATCTGGAACTACCGCCACACCCACCGGCCGCGGATGCTCGAGATCGTGGCGGGCTTCCAGGGCGACAAGCTGGTATTCACGACCCCGGCCGAGGTCGCCGCCTGGCAGGGCGGTCGATCATATTCAGGTATGGGCCGGCCAAACCTAGGGAAGGAATGAGTTCCGCGCATCCGCAGGCATGATTGCCGCAACGGCATTCATGGAGGCCACCATGCCCGAGACCCAGTTGCTTGCCGGCGTCACCATCGTCGATCTGACCCATGTCCTGGCCGGCCCCTACGCCACGATGGTGCTGGCCAACCTCGGCGCCCGCGTCATCAAGGTCGAGCCGCCCGGCAGCGGCGACGATGCCCGCGCCTTCGGCCCGTTCGTCCACGACGTCTCGCTCTATTTCACCTCGGTCAACGCCGGCAAGCAGAGCATCGCGCTGAACCTGAAGGATGCAAACGACCGCCTGGTCTTCGAACGGCTGCTGGAACGCGCCGACATCGTCACCGAGAACTACCGCCCGGGCACGATGGAAAAACTGGGCTACGGCTGGGATGACCTGCATGCCCGCCATCCGTCGATCGCGCCGTTCGAAGTCTTCCGCACGCAGGACCGGCCGATCGTCATCGCCGCCGGGAACGACCATCTGTTCGGGCTGCTGTGCCAGGCCGTCGGCCAGCCAGGCCTGGCCCAGAATCCGCGCTACGCGACCAATGCGCGGCGCTTCGCCCATGCCGACGCGCTGAAGGCCGATCTGGAGACAGCCCTTGCCGCCCGCACCCCGGCTGGACCAGCATCGGCCCGAGATCCTGGCGGTGCTGGCCGACGGGTGACGTCTCAGCGCCGCGGCATCAGCACCCAGTAGTCGAGATCCAGCACCACGGCTTCGGGATATTTGCCCGCGGCGTCGCGGTCGGGGAAGCCCGCGCAGGGCTGGTCCTTGGTCGCGATCGTGCGCAGGCGCAGCGCGCCGGCGTCCTTGCGGCCGGGCAGTTCGGCCTTCTCGACCACCTCGGACCAGGCATGGACGGTATGGCCGGCCAAGGTCGGGTTGACGTGGCGGCCGCCGTTGATCGCCAGCACCGACACGGCGTTCGCGAGGCCGTTGAAGGTCAAGGCGCGCGCCAGGCTGATGACGTGGCCGCCGTAGATCAGCCGGCGGCCGAGCGGGGAGGCGCCCTGCTGCAGCTGGTTGAAATGGACCTTGGCCGTGTTCTGGTAGAGGCGGGTGGCGAGCATATGCTCGGCCTCCTCGATCGTCATGCCGTCGACATGGTCGATCTTCTCGGCCACCTCGTAGTCGTCCCAGGCGTGCGGCTGGCCGGCCAGCGCGTAGTCGTAGCCGGCGAGGTTCAACCCGTCCGGCACCACCAGGCGCTCGGGCGCGACGCGCTCGGGCAGGTCGGGGATCACGGTCCCGGGTGTCGGGGCGTCTTCCCGCGCCTTGCGCACCATCACCCAGCGCACGTAGTCGAGCACGGTCTCGCCGCGCTGGTTGCAGCCGGTCGAGCGGACATAGACGATGCCCGACTTGCCATTGGCATTCTCGCGCAGGCCGATCACGGTCGAACGCGTGGCGAGCGTGTCGCCGGGATAGACCGACCGAAGCCAGCGCACGTCGGCATAGCCGAGATTGGCGACGGCATTGAGCGAGATGTCGGGCACGGTCTTGCCGAAGACGACATGGAAGGCCAGGAGGTCGTCGACCGGCGCGGCCGGCAGCCCCAGGCCGCGGGCGAATGTGTCCGAGCTTTGCAGGGCGAAGCGCGGCCCGTAGAGCGCGGTGTAGAGCGACACGTCGCCCGCCGTCACCGTCCGCGGCGTGGCATGGACGATCTCCTGGCCGAGGCGGAAATCCTCGAAGAAATTGCCGGGGTTGGTCTTCATCTCGGCCCTCCCTCAGGCCATCGCCGCGATGGCGTCGGCCAGCGCGATCTGGCGCTGGGCCTCGACGACATGGAGCTTCTCGACCAGGCGGCCGTCGACCACGACGACTCCCTTGCCCTCGGCCTCGGCCGCCTCGTAGGCGCCGACGATCTTGCGGGCCTGGGCGACCTGGGCTGCGGTCGGCGCGAAGACTTCATTGGCGCCGGCCAGCTGGTCGGGATGGATCAGCGTCTTGCCGTCGAAGCCGAGCTCGAGGCCCTGGCGGCAGGCGGCAACGAAGCCATCGTTGTCCTTGAGGTCGAGATAGACGCCGTCGAGCACGGTCAGGTTGTTGGCGCGCGCCGCCAGCACGCAGACCGACAGGCTGTAGAGGAAGGGCAGGCGCAGGGGGGTGTGGTGGGCGTGGGTATCCTTGGCAAGGTCCGAGGTGCCGAGGACCAGCGCGGTCAGCCGCTTGCTCGCCCCGGCGATCTCCTCGGCGCGCAGGATGCCGCGCGGCGTCTCCATCATCACCCACAGCGTGGTGCGGGCGGGCGCGGCCGCGATCAGCGCCTCGGCCTCGGCGATCATCGCGGCACTTTCGACCTTGGGGATCAGGAGCGCGTCGGGCCCGGCCGCGGCGGCCGCGGCGAGGTCGTCGCGCGCCCAGGGGGTGTCCAGCCCGTTGACCCGGATGATCAGCTCGCGCGGGCCGTAGCCGCCGCCCTTGACCGCGTCGGTCACCTGCTGGCGGGCCACGGCCTTCGCGTCGGGGGCCACCGCATCCTCGAGGTCGAGGATCAGCCCGTCGGCGGCGAGCGTCTTGGCCTTCTCCAGCGCCCGGGCGTTGGAGCCGGGCATGTAGAGCACGCTGCGGCGCGGACGGACGGATGAAGCCATGGCGGTCTACCCCTGAGTTTTTCGAACGGCCGCGAAATTAACGGAAAAAACCCCGCCTTCGCAACCGCACAAAAAAACTTGCATCAAGGCCGCCGCGCAATCATTGCAGCCAGGACAAGCCTGGGCGCAACGATCCTGCCGCAGATGCGAACTATCCGCGGGTTATCGGGATATGGCCGGGCAGGGCCGCGATGCGGCCGAGCCACGCCCGGATCGCCGGATAGGAGCCGAGGTCGAAGCGCCCCTGCTCGGCGACATGGGTATAGGCATAGAGCGCCAGGTCGGCGATGGTCGGCCGGTCGCCGACGAAGAAATCGCGGGATTTGAGATGCTGCTCCATCACGGCCAGGGCCTGGTGGCCGCGCTCCAGCCGCATCGGCAATTCGGCATGGCGGGCATGGCCTTCCGGCAGATGGCGCAGGATGTAGCGGGCCACCGCGACATGCGGCTCGTGGCTGTATTGTTCGAAGAACATCCACTGCAGCACCTGGGCGCGGGCCGCGCGATCGGCCGGCCAGAACGGCGTGCCCTCGGCCAGGTAATAGAGGATCGCATTCGATTCCGGCAGCAGCGAGCCGTCCTCCAGTTCCAGCACCGGAATCCGGCCGTTCGGGTTCTTGGCCAGGAATTCCGGGGTGCGGGTCTCGCCCTTGTCGGTATCGAGGTCGATGCGGGTATAGGGAATGCCCAGCAGCGCCATCAGCAGGCGCGGCTTGTAGGCATTGCCGGAATCGAGATTGTCGTAGAGCACGTACATCGGCGGACGAGCCTCAGCGGATTTCGGTCACCCCGACGATGCCCGACGGCCGATCGACCGGCAAACCAGTATTTCGCCGCCAGAGGCTGAGCTAGACTGAGTCTGGAATGACCAGACACCTGCCGCCGCTGAACCAGCTGCGCGCCTTCGAGGCGGCCGCCCGCCATGGCGGCTTCGTCGCCGCCGGCGCCGAGCTCGGCGTCACGCCCGGCGCGGTCAGCCAGCAGGTCAAGGCATTGGAGGATCAGCTGGGCCTCAGCCTGTTCCTGCGCCGGCCGAACGGCCTGGTGCTGACCGAAGCCGGGCGCAACCTCGCCCCGGGGCTGGCCGACGGGCTGGACCGGCTGGCCGCCGCGACCGCGCAGTTGCAGGGCC
>JAEYTW010000112.1 GCA_023433835.1 Pseudomonadota bacterium
GGCCGGGGCTGTTAGCCCCGCTGCCGCCCCGAGGGCGGCGACCCCGCCCAGCAAAGCGCGGCGGTCGACGCCGCGCCGACGTCCGTTGTCGTCCGACCGTTCGGTCATGCCGTTCCCCCCTCCTGAGGCGCGCAGGCTTTTGTAGCCGGCCGGCTACAACCTTGCACCCAAACCAGGAGGATTGCCAAGAACCTTCCGCTATTCAGTCCTGGGTAGGGGGCTCCGTCGGCGCCTCCGCGGCTTTCGCGGCCTTGGCCTCGCGCTTGGCGGCAGCCTTCTCTGCATTCTTTGCAGCCTTGGCCTTCTCACGCTCGCGCCGTTCGAAGTCGTAATTCGGTTTGGGCATGATGATCCTCATGACATTGGCAAGGCAGCCTGTGTCGTTCATCACGAGCACAAGCGCAAGGTTTACCGCCGCAGCGCGGCCAGATCGATCTCTCCCAGGCCACGGATCAGCGCGGTCATCGCGGCCGCGACCCGGTTGAACCCCGGCAGGCGGACGAGGCGGTTTTCATCCATGTAGAGGCCGCGATTGATCTCGACCTGCAACGCATGAACCCCTTCGCGCGGCCGGCCGTAGCTTTCGGTGGTATAGCCGCCGGCATAGGGATCGTTGCGCGCGACCCGCAGGCCCTGCGCCCGCAGGACCGACTCGGCATAGTCCATCAATGCCGGATGGCAGGCGGTGCCGAATCGGTCGCCCAGCGCGACGTCGGGGCGGCGCTGGCCGGGGTCGCGGTCGGTCGGCCCGCCGACCGAGGGCATCGAATGGCAGTCGACCAGCATGGCGACGCCGAAGCGCCCGCGCGTCTCGGCCACCAGGCCCGACTGCGCCGCATGGTAGCTGCGCCAGCAGCGGTCGATGCGGGCATCGGCATCGGCGAAGCGCAGCTTGTCGCGATAGATCTCGGCGCCCGAGGACACGACCTTGGCGATGGTCCCGAACCCCATGGCGACCCGCTGGCTGGCCGTGTTGACGAAATCGGGCAGCTTGTCGGCGAACATCGCGGGGTCGAGTTCGTAGGGTTCGCGATTGGGGTCGCAATAGGCCCGCGGGAACAGCGCCTTCAGCAGCGGCGCGCCCAGGGCCGGCGCCTCGGCGAACAGGTCGTCGACGAAGCAGTCCTCCGACCGGCGCAGCGCGACCGGGTCGAGCTTCGAATTGCGGACGAAATCCTCCGGGTACTCGTTGCCCGAATGGGGCGAGGCGAACACGACCGCGGCGGTCTGTTCGGCCGGGCGCAGCACGACGATCGGGGGCTCGTCCCCCGCCGTTGCCGCCACTTTGATATTCTTCAACGCGTCAGACGCCATCACGCTCGACATTCGCTCTCTCTGGACGACGATGATAGTCAGCCGCGTTTCAGCCCGCAACGCGACGGGTAGAGCAAAAAAAGTTGCCGAACGCCCTTGACCACCCCGGGAACAATCGGCTACTAGACCGGCCTCGCAGCGACACGGGTTCACTGGTCGCCGCGACGAAGCGGGATGGGCGGTTAGCTCAGCGGTAGAGCACCACGTTGACATCGTGGGGGTCACAAGTTCGAACCTTGTACCGCCCACCATCCTGCTCAATACTTCTCTCGATGATTTGATTGCAGTATCGAGTGTCGGCGCGCTTTGGCGCGCAATGCTGCATTGCACAAAATCACTTGGATTACCCGGCGTCTTGTGGCTAGTCTCCCCGCAACTTTAAGTGAGGAGTTGCAGTCATGGACCTGTCGAAAGTCTCGATCGGGCACGATGCCCCGTGGGACATCAACGTGGTGATCGAGATCGGTACCGGCGGCCCGCCCGTCAAGTACGAGATCGACAAGGATTCGGGCGCGATGTACGTCGACCGCTTCCTGCACACCGCGATGCACTATCCCGGCAATTACGGTTTCGTCCCGCACACGCTCGCCGATGACGGCGACCCCTGCGACGTGATCGTGCTGGCCCCCGTCGCGGTCATCCCCGGCTGCATCATCCGCGCCCGGCCGATCGGCGCGCTGATCATGGAAGACGAGGCCGGCCAGGATGAGAAGATCCTGGCGGTGCCGGTCGACAAGCTGCACCCCTATTATTCCGGCGTGAAGTCGTTCCGCGACCTGCGCCCGATCCTGTGCGAGCAGATCGCCCACTTCTTCACCCACTACAAGGACCTCGAGGCCGGCAAGTGGGTGCGCCTGAAGAGCTGGGCCGAGCCGGAGGCGGCCGCCGAGCTGATCCGCGAGGGCATGAAGCGCTACAGCGCCGCCAAGGGCGGCAAGTAGCAGGAAGCGACTACCGGGACGGGGGATTCTGTCCCAAATTTAACCTGTGGCCGGGCTTGGCGCCCGGCCGCGGGAACCCCACATCCAGCGCGTCAACCCTTGGGAGATGATCCGATGACCCCGCAGGAACGCGATCTGGTTCAAGGCCTGCTCGACAGGCTGGCCGGCGCCCCGCCGCAGCAGAAGGATCCCGAGGCCGAGGCCTTGATCCGCGCGGCCGTCCAGCGCAACCCCGACGCCGCCTACCTGCTGGTGCAAAGCACGATCGTGCAGGATTTCGCCCTGCAGGAAGCCCATAAGCGCATCGGCGAGCTCGAGGCCCAGGTCGCGGCCAATCGCCCGGCGGCCGGCAATACCGCGTCGTTCCTGCCCCAGGGCCCCTGGTCCAACCGGGCGGCCACAGCC
>JAEYTW010000117.1 GCA_023433835.1 Pseudomonadota bacterium
TCCTGCCCCCGGTCGGGATCAGGAACTTGGTCAGCAGGTTGAAGCAGGTGGTCTTGCCCGCGCCGTTCGGCCCGATCAGCGCGTGGATCGAATGGCGCCGCACCTGCAGCGTCACGTCGCGGACCGCAAAGAACCCCTTGAACTGCTTCGTCAGGCCCGTGGTTTCAAGAATGTAGTCCTGTCCCATACGCGCCCTGTACCTCCCCTGTCAGCATGTCGCTGTACGTCGTTTTGATTTATCGGGCGCATGAGGATATGCCAGCCGATCGCGATCCTGGCAAGCATTAAGGTGACGAGCCGTTCAGGTTTGTCGCGTGAAACCCGCAAGTGCCTGAAAAACCGGCAGTTCACAAGGATTTTACGGCGTCTGCCCGGATCATGTTCGCCGCCTTTTCACCGATCATGATGGTCGGCGCATTGGTGTTGCCGGAGACCAGCCGGGGCATCACCGAGGCGTCGGCCACGCGCAGGCGGTCGATGCCGTGGACGCGCAGGCGATGATCGACCACGGCCATGCGGTCGGGGCCCATCCGGCAGGTGCCGACGGGGTGGTATTCCGTTTCGGCGGCACGGCGGACGAAGTCGGCCAACTCGGCATCGCTGCGGATATCGGGGCCGGGAAAACGCTCAGCCGCGATGACCCGGGCCAGCGGCCCCTGCGCAAAGATGTCGCGGCCGACTTTGAGGCCTTCGACCAGGGTCTTCAGGTCGGCCGGGTCGGCGAAGTAGTTCGGGTCGATCGCCGGTGCCTGGCGCGGGTCGGCCGATGCCAGGCGAATCTCGCCGGTCGACCGCGGGCGCAGCGTGCACATGTGCAGGGTCAGGCCCGGGCCGCCCGGCTTCACCCGGGCGTGGTCGATGATATAGGCCGGGATGAAATGGTACTGCAGGTCGGGCGTCGCCTGATCGACGCCGAGGCGGACGAAGCCGCCCGCCTCGGCCGCGTTCGACGTGCCGGGGCCCTTGCCCTTCAGGTAGAATTCCCAGGCGACCTTGACCGAGGGCAGCGGCTTCTCGAGGCCGTCATAGGTTTTGGTGCCGGCATGGCAATCGGCGATCAGGTTGACGTCGATATGGTCCTGCAGGTTCCGGCCGACCCCCGGCAGGTCGTGGATGGCGGGCACGCCGGCCTTTTCGAGCTCGGCCGCCGGCCCGATTCCCGACAGCATCAGCAGTTGCGGCGAATTGATCGCCCCGCCGGCCAGGATCACTTCACACGACGCCAGGGCCTGGCGCGCATGGCCGCCGCGGCGGGAATATTCGACGCCGATCGCCCGGCCGTTGGCGGTCAGCACGCGCAGGGCCAAGGCCTCGGTGATCACGGTCAGGTTCGGGCGGGCGAGGGCGGGGCGCAGATAGGCCGATGCCGCGCTCCAGCGCCGGCCGTTCTTCTGCGTCACCTGGTAGAAGCCGAAGCCTTCCTGGTCGGGCCCGTTGAAGTCCGGATTGAGGCTGTGACCCGCAGCGACCGCGGCATCGAGGAAGCCCTGGGTCAGCGGGTTGCGGTGGATGTGGTCGGCGACGTTGAGCGGACCGCCGACCCCGTGCAGCGCATCCTCGCCGCGTTCCTGATGCTGGGCGCGGCGGAAGAAGGGCAGGACGTCGTCGAAGCCCCAGCCGTCATTGCCGAGTTGCCGCCACAGGTCGTAATCCTGCGCCTGGCCGCGGATATAGATCATCGCATTGATCGAGGATGAGCCGCCCAGCGTGCGGCCGCGGGGCCAGTACAGCTTGCGGCCGTGCATATGCGTCTGCGGCTCGGTCCAGTAGGCCCAGTCGTAGCGCGATTCCATCAGCTTGACGACGCCGGCGGGCATGTGGATGAACGGCGAGCGGTCCGCCGGCCCGGCTTCGAGCAACAGCACGCGGGCGCTGCCATCCTCGCTCAAGCGATTGGCAAGCACGCAGCCCGCCGATCCGGCCCCGACCACGACATAGTCGTACATCGCCGTCCCTCCCCCTGGGTTCGTTGGGGGAGGACGGTAGCCGATGCGTAGCCGTGTGGCTACAGGGCGATTAGGAGAAAGCCTTGAACGTGATCAGCGTGAAGGTGTCGCGCACGCCCGGGATGGTCTGCAGCCGCGACACCACGAAATGCCCGATATCCTCGCCTTCCGGCAGATAGCATTTCATCAGCAGGTCGTACTGGCCGGAGGTCGAGTGGACCTCCGAAACCTGTTCGATGTTCTCGACCGCCTCGCCCGCCACGTCGTAGGAGCGGCCGAGCTCGCATTTCACCATCACGAAGATCGTCTGCATGATCAGGCGCTCTTGCGGATCACCGGGCGCAGCAGGAAGGCCGGGATATGGTCGCCGAAGGCCAGCACCGGCTGATCCTCGGCCTCGTCATTGGCCCGCTCGCGCGGACGCCGGCGATTGGCCTTGGCTTCCTCCAGCGCGATCGGACGCGAAGGCTCGCGCTCGGGCGCGGCCTTCGGGGCGGCCGGCTTGCGGTCGGATGCCTTGCGCTCGGCCGGTTTGCGCTCGGCGGCGGGCGCCCGTTCGGCACGCTCGGCGACGGGCTTGGCGGCAC
>JAEYTW010000176.1 GCA_023433835.1 Pseudomonadota bacterium
CTGTTCGGCCGCCGCGGCTCGGTCAAGGCGGTCGACGGCGTCAGCCTGTCGGTGGCGGCCGGCGAGACCTTGGGTCTGGTCGGCGAATCCGGCTGCGGCAAGTCGAGCCTGGCCAAGGCGGCGATGCGGCTGGTGCAACCTTCGGCGGGCCGGGTGCTGCTCGGCGGTGCCGACATCACCGGCCTGAGCGCGCGCGCCCTGCGCCCGCATCGCCGGCGGATCCAGATGGTTTTCCAGGATCCGTACTCCTCGCTCGATCCGCGCCAGTCGGCCGGCGACATCGTCGGCGAGCCGCTGCTCAACTATCATCTCGGCGACGCGGCGGCGCGGCGGAAACGGGTGGCCGAGCTGTTCGATCTGGTCGGCCTGCGGCCCGACCAGATGGCCAAGTATCCGCATGAATTCTCCGGCGGCCAGCGCCAGCGCCTCGGCATCGCCCGCGCTTTGGCGCTGAGCCCCGAGATCCTGGTGGCGGACGAGCCGGTCTCGGCCCTCGATGTCTCGATCCAGGCCCAGGTCATCAACCTGATGATGGACCTGCAGTCCCGCTTCAACCTGGCCATGCTGTTCGTCTCGCACGACCTGTCGGTCGTGCGCCATGTCAGCCGGCGGGTGGCGATCATGTATCTCGGCCGCATCGTCGAGATCGCCGACACCCAGTCGATCTTCACCGCCGCGGCCCATCCCTACACCCAGGCGCTGCTGGGCGCGGCCCCCGTGCCCGATCCGACGCGCAAGCGCCGGCGCATCCTGCTGAAGGGCGATCTGCCCAGCCCGCTCAATCCGCCGGCCGGCTGTCCGTTCCACACCCGCTGCCCGGTCGCCGTCGACCGCTGCCGGGCCGAGCGGCCAGCCCTGAAGCCGGTCGCGTCGGGCCATCGTGTCGCCTGTCATCTGGTGGAGAGCGACATGGCGGCGAGGGCGGCATGACCCTGTTGCTGATCCCCGGCCTGAAGGCCGATGCCCGGTCCTGGGGCGGGGTCGATGCGCGCCTCGGCGCCGCGATCCCGGACCATCATTTCGCCGAGCCGACGATCGAGGCGATGGCCGCGGCGATCCTGGCGCGCGCGCCCGACCGCTTCGACCTCGCCGGCCATTCGATGGGCGGCTACATCGCCTTCGCCATGCTGCGCCTGGCGCCCGGGCGCATCCGCCGCGTCGCCTTCGTCGCGACCCAGGCGCGGCCCGATAGTGCGGAAGCGACCGCCCGCCGCCGCGAGATGATGACGCTGGCAGTGGCGCAAGGCATGGCCGCGGTGACGGAGGCCACCTTGGACCTCGACGTCTTCGACAAGCGGCCCGACGTCATCGCCGCGATGATGGCGACCGCGGCCGCCTTTCCGGTCGCGACCTATCTGTCGCAGCAGGAAGCGGTGATCATCAGGCCCGACAGCCGGCCCGGCCTCAAGGACATCGCCTGTCCGGCCGCGGTGATCGGCGGCGGCGAAGACCGCCTGCTGCCGCCGCATCTTTCGGAAGAAATCGCCGCCGGCATCCCCGGCGCCACCCTTGATCTGATCCCGGCCTGCGGCCATTGCGCGCCGCTCGAGCAGCCCGAACGGGTGGCGGCGCTGCTGGCCGGCTGGCTGGAGCGCCCTGCATGCTGATCGGCATCGATCCTATTCTGAGCCCCGATGCCCTGGCGCTGCTGCGCGCGATGGGCCATGGCGACACCGTGGTCCTGACCGACGCCAATTTTCCATCCGAGGCCAATGCCCGCCGCCTGGTGCGGCTGGACGGGGTGGGGGCGGAGCGGGTGCTGGATGCCGTGCTGCGCCTGTTGCCGCTCGACGATTTCGAGCCCGACCCGCTGGTCGCGATGCAGACGGTCGGCGCCACGGAAGGCATGCCCGAGGCGGTCGCGGCATTCCAGCAGGTGATCGAGAGGCGGCTGGGATCATCGGGGCCGCGCATCGCGCTGACCGGGCGGCACGAGTTCTATGCCCGATCGCGCGAGGCTTTCGGCATCATCGCCACCGGCGAGCGCCGCTTCTACGGCAACCTGATCCTGCGAAAGGGCGTGATCCCTGCCTGAGAGGGATATGGGCCGAAGAAAACCGAGATCAAGCATTGGCAGGCCGCGATTTATCCGCAGTCTGTCGCCATGGAAAAGATGCCGTTTCTTCACGGCACCAAGGCTGACCTGCAGCCGGGTGACCTGATCGTGCCGGGCTTTGCCTCCAACTACGGGCGGCGGAAAAAGGCGGCCTATGTCTATCTCACCGCCACGCTGGACGCGGCCGTCTGGGGCGCCGAACTGGCGGTGGGCGAGGGAAGGGGCAGGATCTATGTCGTCGAACCGACCGGCCCGTTCGAGGATGATCCCAACCTCACCGACAAGAAGTTTCCGGGCAACCCGACGAAGTCCTACCGCACCCGAGCGCCGCTCCGGATCGTCGGCGAGGTCCGCGATTGGACCGGGCATCCGCCCGCGCAACTCGATGCCATGCGGGATCGGCTGGCCGAGCTGAAGCGCCAGGGCATCGAGGCCATCGAGGATTGAGCCGCCGCTACCATCTGATTACGATATGGGCATGAGCAACGATAACAAGACGGCCGGGCGCCGGCCGCTCGCGGGTGCGAGCGTCTGGCGGGGCGAGGAAATGGTCGGGTCGAAGCGCTGGATCCGCTGTTGGGATCCGGCCGCGCTGGCAGCCCTCGATGCTGCGCTGTCAGCCGTGCGGGACCGGCCCTGGGATCAGGTCACGCGCGAGAATTTCCCGCTTGCCGGCATCGACCGGCTGCTGGACGAGATCCGCACCGAACTCGAGGACGGCTGCGGCATGGTCAAGCTGCGCGGCCTGCCGGTGAGCGAGTATTCGGAAGACGACCTGCGCCGGCTCTATTTCGGGCTGGGCAGCCATCTCGCCTGGCCGGTGTTCCAAAACCGGCGCGGCGAACTGATGCGGGCGATTCGCGACGAGGGCGGCGATCTCGGCAAGCGCTACGGCCAGATCGAGACTGCCGCCGGCGGCGACAAGCCCTTCCTGTCCTCCTATGCCCGCACGCTGTCGAACGGACGGCTGCGTTTTCATACCGATCGTACCGACGTGGTCGCCCTGCTCTGCGTGCGCCAGGCGATGGCCGGCGGCATCTCGACCATCTGCTCGACGCCGATGATCCACAACGTGATGCTCGAGCGTCGGCCCGACCTGCTGGAGGTACTGTTCCAGGATGTCTGGCGCAGCCGCCACGGCGAGGAGACCGATCAGGCGGCCGAGGTCTATCCGCTGCCGATCTTCGGCCTGGCGGGGACCAAGTTCACCAGCCACTACTCGCTGACCTATATCGAGGCGGCCGAGCTGAGCCCTGGGGTACCCAAGCTGACGGCGCTTCAGCGCGAGGCGATCGACATGCTGATGGCGCTGGCGCAGGAGCTGTGCTTCGAGATGGTGCTGGAGCCCGGCGACATCCAGTTCCTCAACAGCCACGTCACCTATCACGGCCGCACCGCGTTCACCGACGACGCGTCGAGCGGCCACGACCGCCTGTTGTTCCGGCTGTGGCTGTTGATGCCGAACAATCGTGCCTTGCCGGCGGGCCACGACGTGCTGTGGGGCTCGATCGCGCCGCATACGCGGCGCGGCGGGATCGGGCAGGTCGCGGCTTGAGGGGGACTGCGGGCGCTGACTTCAGGCTTCGTTGATCACCTGAACAGCCATCGTCATCCCGGCGAAGGCCGGGATCCAGGGAAAGCGCCGTGCCGCTTGCGACTTTCCCTGCCCTGGGCCCCCGCCTTCGCCGGGGCGCCGATCGGCGTTTAGGGCTGCTCAGAGATGG
>JAEYTW010000222.1 GCA_023433835.1 Pseudomonadota bacterium
CGCGGATACCGCGCCCGGGCCGCTTTCCTGCCTAAATCGAAAGCATAAACCTTCGCCCTTTGGATTAGGTCAGGGCCGATGCCTATTTCCGGCTTGTCCTGGCGTGGACATTAGTCATAGTGAGCGCCTATTGCGTGCTGGCATACCAATGAACCGCACGAATCAGAGGAGGAAACCACGCTATGAAGCGTCGTCAGTTCATCAAGTCGGCCGGTCTGGGCCTGGCTGCTTCGACCGCCGTTGCCGCCCCGGCGCTGGCCCAGGGGCTGCCTGAGGTCAAGTGGCGCATCGCGTCGAGCTTCCCGAAGAGCCTCGACACCATCTATGGCGCCGCCGAGATCATCGCCAAGCGCGTCGCCGCCGCGACCGACGGCAAGTTCCAGATCCGCGTGTTCGCCGCCGGCGAAATCGTCCCCGCGCTGCAGGTCGCCGATGCCGTGCAGAACGCGACCGTCGAGGCCGGCCACACCGTTTCGTACTACTACGTCGGCAAGGATCCGACCTTCGCCTTCGACGCGGCCGTGCCGTTCGGCCTGAACACCCGTCAGCAGAACGCCTGGATGTACTACGGCGGCGGTCTCGAGCTGATGCGCGAGTTCTTCAAGGACTACAACATCGTCCAGTTCCCGGCGGGCAACACCGGCACCCAGATGGGTGGCTGGTTCCGCAAGGAGATCAAGACGGTCGAGGACCTCAAGGGCCTCAAGTTCCGCATCGGCGGCTTTGCCGGCCAGGTGCTGGCCCCGCTCGGCGTCGTGCCCCAGCAGATCGGCGGCGGCGACATCTACCCGGCGCTGGAAAAGGGCACCATCGACGCGGCCGAGTGGGTCGGCCCGTACGACGACGAGAAGCTCGGCTTCAACAAGGTCGCCAAGTACTACTACTATCCCGGCTGGTGGGAAGGCGGCCCGCAGGTCTCGATGTACGTCAACTCGAAGGTCTGGGAAGAACTGCCGCCGGTCTACAAGACCATCTTTGAGGATGCCTGCGCCTACGCCAACACCTGGATGACCGCGAAGTACGACACCGAGAACCCCGGCGCCCTGCGCCGCCTGGTCGCCTCGGGTACCCAGCTGCGTCCGTTCACCCGCGAGGTCATGCAGGCCTGCTTCAACCAGGCCAACAAGATCTACGACGAGACCAACGCCAAGAACCCGAAGTTCAAGAAGATCTATGATTCGTGGGTCAAGTACCGCGACGAGGAGAACCTGTGGTTCCGCGTCGCCGAATCGACCTACGACAATTTCCTGAACCAGGCCCTGGCCAACCAGAAGAAGGGCTGATCCGCGCAGCCCGACGACTGCCCGCGGGGCGGGGGTGGAAAACCCCCGCCCCGTTGTTTTTCGGGGAAGTGAACGGCCGGTGATGCCGCAATCGATCCATGCTCCGCGGCTGTCCACGCTGATCCTCCTGTCGGCGGTCGGCGTGCTGCCCATCAATATCTTCCTGCCGTCGCTGACCAACATGGCGGCCGAGTTCGAGGTCGAGTACAGCGTCGCGGGGCTGACGCTTGCCGCCTATGCCGCGGTGTCGGCCTGCCTGCAGATCGTCATGGGCCCGTTGTCCGACCGGTTCGGGCGCCGCCCCGTCATCCTCTGGGGTGTCGGTATCTTCGTCGTCGCCACGATCGGCTGCGTCGTCGCGCGCGACATCCCGACCTTCCTGGCCTGCCGGATGCTGCAGGCGGTGATCGCGCCGACCTATGCGGTGTCGCTGGCGGTGATCCGGGATACGACGAGCACGGCGGAAACCGCCTCGCGCATCGGCTATCTGGCGATGGCCTGGGCGTTCGCTCCGATGCTGGCGCCCAGTTTCGGCGGCCTGCTCGACCAGGCCTTCGGCTGGCGGGCCAATTTCTGGTTCCTGACGCTTGCGGGCATCGCGGTCTTCGCGCTGTGCTGGGTCGACCTGCGGGAAACCAACCGCGCGCCTTCCGCCACGCTGGCCGACCAGTTCCGCGCCTATCCCGAACTGCTCGGCTCGGCCCGGTTCTGGGCCTATGCGCTGTGCATGGCCTTCTCGATCGGTGCGTTCTTCGCCTTTCTGACCGGCGCGCCGCTGGCGGCCCGCGCACTGTTCGACATGTCGCCTGCCCAGCTCGGCCTGCTGATGGGCACGATCACCGTCGGTTTCATGGTCGGCAGCTTCCTGTCGGGGCGCTTCGGCGCCCGCGTGCCGCCGACCATCACGCTGGTCGGCGGGCGGGCGCTGGCCGTGGCGGGCCTGCTGTTCGGCCTGGCCCTGTGGGCGGCCGGCATCGACCACATGGCCGCGCTGTTCGGGCCCTGCCTGTTCGTCGGGCTGTCGAACGGCCTGACCATGCCCAGCGCGAATGCCGGGGCGATCTCGGTCCGACCGAAACTGACGGGCAGCGCCGCGGGGCTCGCCAGCGCGATCTCGATCGCCGGCGGCGCGCTGATGTCGTGGATCGCCGGCGCCGTGCTGACGCCGGACAATGCCCGCTATGCCTTCCTGCTGGTCATGCTGGCGGCCGCGCTGCTGGCCTTGGCCGCCGCGGTGGCCGCGCGCCGCCTGGAGCGGGGCTGAGGCGACCAGCCCAGCGTCGATCCGGCCGCGGCCAGCAGAATCAACCCGGCACCGGCCAGTTGCAACGGGCCAAGGCGGGTGCCGAAGGCGACAAAGTCGACGAGGATCGCGACGATCGGATAGATGAAGGACAAGGCGCCGGTCAGGCTGGTCGGCAGCTTCTGGATCGCGCCGTAGAGCAGGATGTACATCACCCCGGTATGGACGATGCCGAGGGTGGCAAGCAGCGCCCAGCTGCGCATATCGGCCGGCAGGCCGCCGAAATCGGCCAGCGGCGCCAGCATCAGGATCCCGACGGCAAGCTGGATCAGCGCGATCAGATGGGGCGAGACGCCCTTCAGCCGCTTGGCCACGATCGCCGCGACGGCATAGCAGAAGGCCGCGGCCAGCGCGAAGCCGATGCCCGTCAGGTAATCGCTGCCGGCCCGGCCGGTCTGCCTGCCCTGCACGATCGCCAGCATGCCGAGGAAGGCGGCGCCGAGCCAGCCCAGCGCGGCCGACGTCGGGCGTTCCTTCAGGAAAATCGTCCCCATCGCCACCAGCATGAACGGCTGGGTATTGTAGACCGCCGTGGCGATCGAGATCGAGGCGCGCGGATAGGCGGCGAACAGGAAGATCCAGTTGACGACGATGGCGACGCCGCCCAGCGCGGCCAGGCCGATCTGGCGGCGGCCGATCACGCCGGCGCGGAACAGCCCCATGGCGGCGCAGATCAGGGCCAGGGTCGCCGCGCCGATCGCGCAGCGCCAGAACACCACGTTGAAGACCGGTTGCCCAGACAGCACGACGAACAGACCGATCGTGCCCGAGATCATCATTGCGGCCGTCATCTCGGCCGCCCCGCGCGAACGCTGCTCCATCATCACGCTCCATGTCAGACGGATCGGATGATAGGAGGTGCGGATTGGCCCGGGCATGGCTATCGTAAGGTCATATCCGTGGAATTCTTTTCATAATTAGGTGAATGCCGATATGAGCCTAATCGAAAAAACGGCGCTGGACGAGGTCGACCGGCGCCTGATCGAAGCGCTGACCGCGGATGCGCGGATCTCGCTGAAAGAACTCGCCGGCATCGTCGGCCTGTCGTCGCCCAGCACGTCCGAGCGGGTGAAGCGCCTGGAGGATCGCGGCATCATCACGGCCTTCACGGTCGAGCTGTCGCCCGAGGCGCTGGGCTACACGCTGCAGGCCATGGTCCGGGTCCGGCCGCTGCCGGGCAAGCTGCATGTCGTGCAGCGGCTGATCGCCGAGATGCCCGAGGTCGTGGAATGCGACAAGGTGACGGGCGAGGATTGCTACATCGTCCGCCTGCTGGTGCGCTCGATCGGCGAGTTGGACAAGTTGCTCGACCGCATCGCCGACAAGGCGGAAACCAACACCTCGATCGTCAAGTCGCAACCGGTGCGGCGCCGCAACCCGCCGCTCGGCTAAGCTGCCGTCAGTGCGGCATCGCCCGGTCGACGATGCCGCCCACGTCGCCATGCGGGTCCAGCGTGCCATAGGCCAGGCCGGTCTCCTCGCCCATGCGGGCGTCGGCGAACAGGGCGGCGAGCTGGCCGGGCGCGGTCCTGGCCAGCTGAGCGGCCTGCAGCGCGGTCGCGGTGCGTTCGACCACCAGGCGGCTGCGGCCTTCCAGCGAGTTGTGATCCTCGAAGGCCGATTTCAACCATGCGACCTGGCGGTCCAGCGCCTTGTGCTCGCCGGCGACGTCCTTGAGCTCGGCGAACAGCGCCTCGCGCGTCTCGGGATCGCGGCGCAGGGCGCGCAGCACGTCGAGGCACTGGACATTGCCCGAACCCTCCCAGATCGAGTTCAGCGGCGCCTGGCGATAGAGCCGCGGCAGAATATTTTCCTCGACATAGCCGATGCCGCCCAGGCATTCCTGCGCCTCGTTGACGAAGCCCGGCGCGCGCTTGCAGACCCAGTACTTGCCGATGGCGGTGGCGATGCGGGCGAAGGCGGCTTCGCGCGGATCGCGCTGCGAGGCGTCGACGGCGCGGGCGACACGCATCGCCATGGCGACCGAGGCCTCGCTTTCCAGTGCCAGGTCGGCCAGCACGTTCTGCATCAGCGGCTGGTCGGACAACAGCCGACCGAAGGCGGAACGCTGCCGCGTGTGATGGATCGCCTGGACCAGCGCCTGGCGCATGATCGCGGCCGATCCCAGCATGCAGTCGAGCCGGGTCAGCGCCACCATCTCGATGATGACCGGCACGCCGCGGCCTTCCTCGCCCACGAGCCAGGCGGTCGCGCCCTGGAATTCGACCTCGGACGAGGCATTGCTCCAATCGCCGAGCTTGTCCTTCAGCCGCTGGATGCGCACGGCGTTGAGGCTGCCGTCGGGCAGCAGGCGCGGCATCAGGAAGCAGGAGAGGCCGCCTTCGGCCTGGGCCAGCACCAGATGGGCATCGCACATCGGCGCCGAGAAGAAGAACTTGTGGCCCACCAGTTCGTAGGAGCCGTCCGCTTGCGCGATGGCGCGCGTGGTGTTGCGGCGGACGTCCGAGCCGCCCTGCTTCTCGGTCATGCCCATGCCGAAGGTGCAGCCGGCCTTCCGCTCGACGGGTGCCACCTGGGGGTCGTAGTCGGCCTTCAGCAGATGCGGCAGCCAGGCCTTGGCGAGCGTCGGGGCGTTACGCAATGCCGGCACCACGGCATGGGTCATGGTCAGCGGGCAGTTGGTGCCGGAATCGGGCTGGCCGTTCAGGTAGATCAGCCCGGCGCGCACGACATGGGCGCCGGGCTGGTCCTGGTGGCGCCACGAGAAATTATGCACCTCGGCCTGCATCGCATGCCGCATCAACGCATGATAGGACGGGTGGAACTCGACCTCATCGATCCGCCGGCCATAGCGGTCGAAGCTGCGTAGGCTCGGCTTGTTGCGGTTGGCCTGGTCGCCCAGTTCCATCATCACGCCGCCGGTGGTGGCGCCATGCGCCGCCAGCGCCTCGGCCCCCCAGCCCCCGCCGTTCTGTTCGACCGCGTTGCGCAGGGCCGCGTCGGTCGCCCAGGCGTTATAGGCCGGCAGCGGCAACGGCTGGTTCTCGACGACATGGGTGACGAACTGGGCCTTGACCGACATCGGCGTTTCCTTCCCCGCGCGGACGGAACATTACATTGATATGCTGAAATCCGTCTCTGTATGTAATATCTTATGCCTGCCCCACCCTTGAGTCAATCGATGGTCCCGATGACCCCAGCACCGCTCCCCTCGGCCCGCCAGTTGCTGCTGCGGCTCCTGATCGCGGTGGAGGGGGGCGAACTGGCGGCCGCCGAGGCGATCCGGGCCTGTGCGCTGTTCGAGATATCGACCAACAATGCCCGCGTGGCGCTGAACCGCCTGGTCGCCGCGGACCTCATCGAGAATACCGGCCGCGGTACCTATCGCCTGCGACCGGCCGGCCGCGCCCTGCGCCGCGATGTCGGCGGCTGGCGCGAGGCCGAGGCCCGAATCCGGCCCTGGGACGGCGGCTGGGTCGCGGTGACCACCGGCGGCGTCCGGCGCAGCGACCGCACGGCGG
>JAEYTW010000350.1 GCA_023433835.1 Pseudomonadota bacterium
CCGCCGTGCCCGGCGTCGCCTTCGTGCTGGACGACGACAACGGGCTCGGCCCCGGTTTCGTCATGCACAAGGTCGAGGGCGAGACGCTGGCGCCGCGCATCCAGCGCGACGACGCCTTCGCCCAGGCCCGCGCCGCCCTGCCCGGCCAGCTCGGCCGTGCCCTCGCCCGCATCCATCGCGCGCGCATCGACGATGTCGCCGACCTGCCCGACCAGCCGGTCGAGGTCCAGATCGCCCATTACCGCGGCGTGCTCGACCAGATCGGCGTTGCCGCCCCGGCGCTGGAACTGGGGCTGGCCTGGGCATCGGCTCATCGCCCGGCCGGCGCCCGGACCGCGCTGGTCCATGGCGATTTCCGACTGGGCAACCTGATGGTCGACGACCAGGGCCTCGCCGCCGTGCTCGACTGGGAACTGTCCCATCGCGGCGACCCGATGGAAGACCTGGGCTGGCTGTGCATCCGGTCCTGGCGCTTCGGCCGGCCCGACCTGCCCGTCGCCGGCATCGGCGAGCGCGAGGCGCTGTTCGCCGCCTACGAAGCCGAGTCGGGCGTCGCCGTCGACCGTGCGGCGGTGCATTTCTGGGAAATCTTCGGCAATATCAAATGGGGGGCGATCTGCCTGATTCAGGCTAGCCGCCATGTCGGCGGCCAGACCCGGTCGGTCGAGCTGGCCGCCATCGGCCGGCGCATGCAGGAACCGGCCTCCGACCTGCTGGGGCTGTTGCGCCGATGATGTACCCGGATGCCGACGGCCTGCTGGAAGCGCTGCAGGAATTCCTGCGGACCGAGCTGCCATCAGGCGACTTCCAGCGCTTCCAGGCCCGCGTCGCCGGCAACGTGGTCGCCACCCTGCGCCGCGAATGGGCGCAAGGCGACGCGGCCGTCGCGGCCGAAAAGGCGCGGCTCGTCGCCCTGCTGGGGCAGGACGGCGACATTGCGACACTGAACCGCGAGCTGGTGCGCCGCATCCGCGCGGGCGAGATCGACTGGACGTCGCAGGCGCTGCTCGACCACCTCGACGCGACGCTCGCCGCCGAACTCGCCATCAACAATCCGAAATGGATCGCGGGCAAAGGGGGGAAAAGCAATGGCTGAACCGTGGCAGGAAATCCGGGCCCGCGTGCTGCGCTTCGTCGAGGACGAGGTCTACCCGCAGGAAGCGGCACTCGACGATGCGAGCCTTCAGGACTATCTCGCGATCATGCGGCCCCTGATGGCCAAGGCGAAGGCGGCGGGGCTGTGGGCGCTGGGCCACCCGCGGGAGATCGGCGGCCAGGGCATGCCGTTCATGGACTATGTCCATGTCAACGAGGTGGTCGGCCGCTCCGAGCACGCGATGGTGGCCCTGGGCACGCATTCGCTGCAGGACTCGCTGATGCTGCATCTCTACGCGCCGCCCGAATGGAAGGCGCGCTACCTGGCGCCGCTGGTCGCCGGCGAGGTCTTCCCCTCGGTCGGCATCACCGAGCCCGACGTCGCCTCGTCCGACCCGACGCAGCTGCAGACGACTGCCCGGCTCGAGGGGGACGAGTGGGTGATCCGCGGCCGGAAATGGTTCACCACCTGGGCCGGCCGCGCCGCCTATACCACCGTGTTCGCGCGCACCGAGCCGGAGGCGAAGGCCCATCGCGCCTTCTCGATGATCGTGGTGCCGACCGATGCGCCGGGCTATCGCATCCTGCGGGAGACGCCCGTGCTGGGCATCCGCGGCGGCCATTGCGAGGTGGCCTACGACGATGTCCGCGTGCCGGCCGGCAACCTGCTGGGCGGCCGCGGACAGGGTTTCCTGATCGCCCAGAAGCGGCTGGGGCCGGGGCGCATCTTCCATTGCATGCGCTGGCTGGGCCAGGCCCAGCGCGCCTTCGACCTGATGTGCCGGCGTGCCGATGCCCGCGTCGCCTTCGGCTCGAAGCTGGCCGACAAGCAGCTCGTGCAGCAGATGGTGTTCGACAGCGCGGCCGAGATCCAGGCCTGCCGCCTGCTGACGCTCGATGCCGCCCGGGCGCTCGATCGCGGCGACGAGGCGCGGGTCGAGATCGGGCTGATCAAGGTCGTGGGCGCCCGCATGCTGCACAACGTCGTCGACCGCGCCCTGCAGGTCCATGGCGCGATGGGGCTGACGCCCGACACGCCGCTGGACCGCATGTACCGCCATGCCCGGTTCGCGCGCATCTATGACGGGCCGGACGAGGTGCATATCCAGTCGACGGCCAGGCGCCTGCTGGGCAGCTATGCCGCGGACGGGCCGGGCTGGGATTTCGGTCTCAGGGGGTGAGGAGCTTGCCGGCGACCAGTTCGGCCCTGATCGCGTCATAGGCCTGGCGCACCGCCGCCGGGCCATGCTCGCGTTCCAGGCGGCGGACGATGAAGTGGCCGCGCGCCTTGTCCTGGAAATGGTCGATGAAGAGATAGTTGATGGTCGAGCCGGCAACGCCGCCGACGGCCGGCGCCAGCTGCGCCGAGAACTTCAGCGTCACCGGGATGGCGAAGCGCTCGGCGATGGCGGTCAGGAAGCCGGGCAGCATGGCGGCGAGCGGCTTGCCCGCGGTATCGGCGATCGTGTTGGCCAGCACCAGCCGCACGGCGAAATAGCCGCTTTCCGTCGAGTCGTCGGCCTTGTTGGGCCCGCCCAGGGCGAAGACGGCGAGGCAGGCGAGCTTGAAATCGTCTTCGGTGACGTCCTCGCCCTCCAGTTGGCCGATCTGGGCGATCGAGCGCAGCACGAGCGTGGTGGTCAGCGGCAGTTCGACCAAGGTGCCGGGCAGGCCCAGCGCACCGCCGGCTCCGCCCGAGACGGCGACCGACGCCTTGGCAAACCAGTCCGACGACAGCGTCTTGTTCAGCCAGCGCCAGCGCGACAGGCCGTTGCCGGAACGATCGACCGACAACAGCGCGGCATCGAGCGCATGGCGCAGCGCCTTGTCGATCGCCTGGTGGATGATGCGTTCCGCCCCCGCGGGCAGCGACTTCATCATCAGGTCGACCGGCTTGCCGATCAGCCCGGTGATGCGGCTGGCGAGGCCCGAGGTTTCCAGCAGCAGTACCGCACGGCGCAATTCCGCCTTGGCCGTTTCCGACAACCCCGGTTGCGGCAGCGTCCCGCCGCCGCCGGTCATGGATTCAGCCGCCCGGGCGGCAGGCGCAAGGTTGCGACGGTGCCGCGGCCGGGGCGGGATTCGATTTCCAGGCTGCCGCCGTGCAGCTGCAGGAAGCCCTGGCCGACGGCGAGGCCCAGGCCGAAGCCCTTGGCCTCCCGCGCGGTTGCCGCGGTGCGGCGCTGGAAGGGTTCGAAGACATGGCGCAGCAGCGCCCCCTCGATACCCGGCCCCTTGTCGGCGATTGTCAGCACGAGGCCCTGCTCGTCGATCGCGGCCTCGATCGCCACCGCGCCGCCTTCCGGCGAGAACTTGATGGCGTTGGACAGCAGATTGTCGAGGACGAAGCGCAGGGCCAGCCCGTCGCCCCGCACCCGCGGCAAAGCGGGGATCGGCGCCACGGCGACGCGGCCGGCGACGGCCCGGTCGGCATGGCGTTGCCGCAAATCGCCCAGCACGGCGGCGAGGTCGACATCCTCGTCCTTCAGGACATAGGAATCGCCGGCCAGCAGCGAGAGATTCAGGATGTCGCCGACCAGCGACAGCATCGAGCGGCCGGCCTGGGCGATGTCGGCGGCATAACCCTGCTGGCGCTCATTCAGCGGCCCGGCGATGCCGTTGCCCAGCAGTTCGGCGAAGCCGACCACCGCATTCAACGGCGTGCGCAGCTCGTGGCTCAGATGCGACAGGAATTCGGTCTTGGCGCGGTCGGCGATCTCAGCCTCGGTCCGGGCGATCTGGACCTCGTGCTCGGACTGCTTCAGCGCGGTGATGTCAACATAGGTGATGATGATGCCGCCCGAACGCGTCGCCCGTTCGCGCACCAGCCACCATTTATCGGTCACGGCCGAGTACTGGACATGGTCGCAAGGCGCAAGGGCATGGATCGCCAGGCGATGGGCGGCGACGGCTTCGGCGGTCCATCCCTCGCCCGGCGCCGGCGGCTCGAGGATCACGCGCTCGAACCCGCCGTCGCGATGCAGGACGAGTTCGCGGTCGAAGCCGGCGAAGCCGTCGGCCGCCGCCTGGGCGGCGATCAGCTCGGCGAACGGCGCGCCGCGATAGAGCGCGGGCTCGGTCGGGTCGGCGAATTCGGGCAGCCGGTTGAACGCCACGATCCGGTCGTCGGCATCGAGCATGACGACACGGTCGGCAAGCGCCTCGACGATTTCGTCGAGCGGATCGACGCCGCTGCTGCGATCAGGCGCTGAGATCTTCACCGGCCAGCGCCCGCCCGATCAACGCCCGGGTCTCGGCCACGCCGTACAAGGCGATGAAGGATCCCATGCGCGGCCCCTGCTCGGAACCCAGCAGCACTTCGTACATCGACTTGAACCAGTCGCGCAGTGACGGGAACGGGTGGCGCTTGCCCACCTCGTAGACCTCGTTCTGCAGCGTCTCGCTGTCGCGCACGCCGACCAGCGGCGCCAGCGCCTGGTCGAGCTCGGCGAAGGCGGCCTTCTCCATCTCGGTCGCCGGCCGGTATTTCTTGGTCGGCTTGACCACGTCACGGTAATAGGCCAGCGCGTAGCCGATCAGGCGGTCCAGGGCCGGCTCGGTCGCGGGCGACGCGCCCGGGCGGTAGGCCGATACGAAGCCCCAGAGCATTTCGGGCGTCTGCGCGTTGATGACGCTGGCCAGGTTCAGCAGGATGTTGAAGGTGAGCGGCAGGCTGCCCGCCGGCGGTTCGCCGCCGTGGATGTGCCAGACCGGGTTGGCATAGCGCTTCTGCAGGTCGTTGGCTTCGTGGAAGCCTTCGAGGAACTGGAAATACTCGTCGACCGCGCGCGGGATGACGTCGAAATGCAGCCGCTTGGCCTGGCGCGGCTTCTGGTACATGTAGAGGGCGAGGCTTTCGGGGCTGCCATAGGTCAGCCATTGCTCGATCGTCAGGCCGTTGCCCTTCGACTTCGAGATCTTCTCGCCCTTCTCGTCGAGGAACAGTTCGTAGGTCAGGTTGATCGGCGGCTCGGCGCCCAGCACCTTGGCGATGCGGCTGGACAGCTTGACCGAATCGATCAGGTCCTTGCCCGACATCTCGTAGTCGACCCCCAGCGCCACCCAGCGCATCGCCCAGTCGACCTTCCACTGCATCTTGCAGTGGCCGCCGGTGACCGGCGTCTCGACCAGCGTGCCGTCCTCGTCACGATAGACGATGGTACCGGCATCGACGTTGCGTTCGACGACCGGCACCTGCAGCACCTGCCGGGTGCGCGGGCTGACCGGCAGGAACGGGCTGTAGGTCGCGCGCCGCTCCGGCCCCAGCGTCGGCAGCATGATCGCCTGGATCTCGTCGTAGTGACGCAGGATCTGCAACAGCGTCTCGTCGAAGCGGCCCGACTTGTACCACTCGGTCGACGACTGGAATTCGTACTCGAAGCCGAAGCGATCGAGGAAATCGCGCAGCATCGCATTGTTGTGGTGGCCGAAGCTTTCGAACTTGCCGAAGGGGTCGGGCACCTCGGTCAGCGGCTTGCCCAGATGGGCGCGCAGCAATTCCTGGTTCGGCACGTTGTCCGGCACCTTGCGCAGGCCGTCCATGTCGTCGGAAAAAGCGAACAGCCGCGAGGGCACGTCCCACAATTCCTTCAACGCGCGGCGCACCATCGAGGTGCGCGCAACTTCGCCGAACGTGCCGATATGGGGCAGGCCGGACGGGCCGTAGCCGGTTTCGAACAGCACATAACCCTTCGGGGGCACCGCCTTGCCGAAACGATCGACGAGGCGCTGCGCTTCCTGGAACGGCCACGCGTTGCTGGCCAGGGCAAGGTCAGCCTGAGACATGATCACAATGCAAGGTAATGGGTGAAATCTTGGGGGCCAGACGCTAACCCCTGGCTCCTGCCTCGTCAATGCGAATGCAACCAGGAACCGAAGGCATCGGCGTCAGGTTCCCTTACCGCCATGCATCACGACCGCTGCCCATGCCCCGTCTGGTGACCTACAACGTGCGGCGATGTCTCGGACGCGACGGGAAAATTTCCCCCCGGCGCATCGCCGGGATTCTCGCCGCGCTGGAGCCCGACATCGTCGCGCTGCAGGAACTCGATGTTGGACGAAAGCGCAGTTTTGGTGTCGACCAAGCCCGGGCAATCGCCGACGAGTTGCGGATGCAGATGCATTTCCATCCCGCCCTGCGCGTGATGGAAGAACTTTACGGCGATGCGATTCTCACCCCGCACCGCTCGCGGCTGATCCGCGCCGGCGCGCTGCCGGGCCCGCCGCGGCTCGAACCACGCGGCGCGCTCTGGGCGTCGGTCACGCTGGGCGGCCAGGAGTGGCAGTTCATCAATACCCATCTGGGCCTGCTGCCGGGCGAGCGTCATGCCCAGCTAGACGCGCTGCTCGGCCCCGACTGGCTCGGCCATGCCGCCGCCCGCGATCCGCTGATCTTCATGGGCGATCTGAATGCCACGCCATCGTCGCGGCTCTACCGCCGGCTGGCCGACGTGATGCGCGACGCCCAGACGCTGGTGCGCGGCCACAAGCCGCGGGCGACGTTTCCGTCGCGCCTGCCGTTCCTGCGCATCGACCATGTCTTCGTCAGCCGCTCGGTCAAGGTCCAGGCGGTGCAGGCGCCGCGGGACGCCCAGACCCGCATCGCCTCCGACCATCTCCCCCTCGTCATCGATTTCTCGAGCCAGTCATGAACAAGAAGGCCATCGCCATCGCGGTATTCGCCGCGGGGGTCGCCATTGCCGGCTACCTGCTCTATCGCAACCTCCGCGAATACAGCGCCGCCGAAATCCTGCAGGGCATGGCGGCCACGCCCCTGCCCAATCTGGCGGCCGCGATCGGTTTCGCCGCCGCGAGCTATGCCTGCCTGACCGGTTTCGATTTCCTCGGTGCCCGCCATATCGGCAAGCCCCTGCCCTACCCCAAGGCCGCGCTGGCCTCGTTCGTCAGCCTGTCGCTCGGCCATTCGATCGGCTTTGCCGCGCTGTCCAGCGGCGCGGTGCGCTACCGTTTCTATTCCGCCTGGGGCATGAGCACGGGGGAAATCGCCGGGCTGATCATCTTCTGCGGCGTCACCGTCGCCCTGGGTCTTGCCGGCCTCGTCGCCGTCACCGCGCTGACCCGCCCCGATCTCGCCGCCAAGCTGATCGGCATCGACCCGGCGGTGATCATGGGTGCGGGATCGGGCGCCATCGGCCTGCTGGCCCTCTATCTCTTTGCCTGCTGGCGCATCCGGCGGCCGCTGCGCATCCGCGGCTGGGAATTGTCGCTGCCCAGGGCCGGCACGGCCGCCCTGCAGATCCTGCTCGGCACCGTCAATTTCGCCTTCGTCGCCGCCTGCCTGCATCAGACCGTCGTCGCGGTGGCCAATACCGATTATCTGACGGTGGCGGCGGCCTACGTGCTGGCCAATGTCGGCACGCTGATCACCCATGCCCCCGGCGGGCTTGGCGTGATCGAGACGATCGTGACGATGAGCCTGCCCGGCGCGACCCTGATCGGCGCGCTGCTGGTGTTCCGCGCCGTCTATTTCCTGCTGCCGCTGGCGCTGGGACTGATCCTGTTCGCCGCGGCGTCGCTCAGCTTCAGGAAGTGACGCGGCGCGACAGCCTCGGCCGGCGGCGGCGGCGGACCCACAGCGGCTCGAGCGGCCGGGCGGGATCGAGCAGCCGGGTCCAGAACACCTGGCGCATCGCCCCGCGGCTCGACAAGGCTTCGAGCGGCAGCAAGCTGCGCGGGCCGCCGGTCAGGCGCCGGATCGCCCCGCGGGTCGAGCCTTCCTCCGACTCGGCCTCGGCCACCGCTTCGGTGGTGGTGCCGAGATGCTCGGCCAGCAGCACATGGCGCAGCCGGCGGATGCGGGCCTGGTCCTTCCCGGTCACCGCCTCGACGCTCAGCTCGCATTCGGTATCGAGGCCGATCGAGCGGTTGTTGAGATTGGACGACCCGACGCGGACCAGCCGGTCGTCGACGATCAAGAGCTTGGCATGGACGTGCACGTCGCACGCCTTCCTGGCGCCCGGCACGACCGGATAATAGATGCGCAGGCGATCGTACCGATCCGCCTTCTTCAGCCGACGGACCAGGCGGTCGCGGTTGAAGCCCATGATCAGCTTCTCGAACCAGCCGCGCGCCTTATGCGTCATCACCACGACGATCTCAGGGCCGTCCGGATCCTGCAGCCGCTGGACGATGACGCGGCCGATGACGAAGGACGACAGGTACTGCGCCTCGATGTAGACGGTGCGCCTGGCCGCGACCAGCGCATCGCGGGTCAGCCGCGCGCTCTCCATCACCCCGACCTGGTCGCCCAGGGCCGGCATGGTGCGCGAGATCGCCACCGGCACGTCGGTGAAGTCAGGCTTCACCCCGTCGGGCCAGGGATCGTGTTCGACGAACTGGGCCGGCAACGTTTCGCGCGTCGCGGCATGCCAGCGGGCGCGGGCGAGATCGGCCATGGCCGCGGCGGCATCGCCGTCGACCACCATCTGGATGTCGTGCACCGGACCGTAGGGCTGGTTGTCGAGATAGCGGCGGCGATCGTCGGTTTCGCTATGGGCGCAGCTGTCCCACCGGCGCACCGTCAGGTCGATGCCGCCGACATAGGCGACCGCGTCGTCGATGCAGACGATCTTCTGGTGATGGGCGGCATAGATCGGGTGCTGGCGGTCCAGGCGCAGCTGGATGCGCGGATGGTTCTGCCAGGGCGCGCCCATCAGCGCCGGCAACGGCGCGCTGGGCCCGTGCACCACGGCCAGGCTCCAGACCAGGATGCGGATCTCCAGCTGCGGCTCGCGCTCGACCAGCTGGCGCAGGAATTCGCCGAGGCGGCGATCGCAATTGGGGCTGCCGTCGGGACAGAGACGAATGTCACCGTCGAAATCCCAGCCGAGGATCATCACCGACCGCTTGGCCCGGTTCAGCGATTTCTCCAGGGCCGAGAAATAGACCTGGGCGTCGATCAGCACGCGGGCGCGCGCCGCATTGGGCATCTGCCAGCAATTGCGGCCGGGCTGCAGGATGGCCGGCGGCGACTCCTCCGCCCCTGCAGCCTGCAACACCGCGGCGCGGGTCGGTTCATCGACGTCGATAGCCATGCTGATTGCCCCGGACACGTGGAAATGCGCGGGGGTAACCGGCGACCGTGGGCGCCGGTTCCGCCGCCATGGTCAGGCCGGCGTCCCGCCCGCCGTCTTAGGGACGGGCATGGCGGCGGCTTAAGACCCCGATTTGGCAACATCCAGTGAACAGATAGGGCGCGGCGGCGGAAGTTTCATTATAGTGCCCCGTCATGTCGAGCCCCGTTACCAGCCAGCCCAACCTGCCGCCGGCCCTGATCGCGCATCCCCGGGGTGCGCTGATCCTGACCGTCGACGGCGAGGTCGACGAGCTCAGCCGCAACGAAGCGGCCCAGGCGCTGCGCCAGCTGCGTCCCCTGGTCTGCCATGCGCCGGCCACCGCCGCGCGGCTCGAGCTTGCCCATATCGAAGCCTACGACCTGCTCGAACTGTTCGCCTTCGTGCGGCCCGCGAAATTCTGCCTGCCGACGCCGCGCGGCCTGGCCATGGCCCTCGACCTGCCCGAGCCGGCCAATCACGTCGACGAGGCCATGACGCTGCGCGCGGCGGCGACGACACTGCTGGGCGAACTGGGCCGGCAGGACCCGCGCGAGGCGCGGCGG
>JAEYTW010000410.1 GCA_023433835.1 Pseudomonadota bacterium
ATCGCACGCCGTGGGCCGCGCTGGGGCGGCTCGAGGCCGGCCGCGCGCCCGTTCTGATGCAGGACGGCCTGATCGTCGGCAACGGCATCGCCTGGAGCCCCGACGACAGCCTGATGTATGTCGCCGACACCACGGCCGGGCTGGTCTGGAAATACGATTTCGATCTCGCCTCCGGCGCGCTCGCCAACCGGCGGGTGTTCATTTCGACCGCCCATATCCGGGGCGGCATCGACGGCGCCACGGTGGATGCCGACGGCTGCTACTGGGCAGCCTTGTTCCGGGGCGGCGCGGTCGCGCAGTTCGATCCCGACGGCCGGCTGATGCGGCATGTCGCCCTGCCGGTGACCAACCCGACCATCTGCGCCTTCGGCGGCGACGCCCTCGACATTCTCTACGTCGCCTCGGCACGCCGCTTCCTCGACGACGCGCAGCTGCGCCTCCAGCCGCAGGCGGGTCGCGTCTTCGCCATCGACGGCCTGGGCGTGCGCGGCCTGCCCGAACCGAAGTTCGGCGCATGAGCCCGCTGCCGCTTGCCGGTATCCGCGTCCTCGAATGCGCAAGCGTCATCGCCGGACCCTACGGGTCCTACATCCTGACCATGCTCGGCGCGGAGACGACCAAGATCGAGCGGCCGGGCCAGGGCGACTGGATGCGCACCCAGGGCGGCGACGCGGCGCTGGCCGCGGCCGGCATGGGCGGCATGTATCTCTCCTGCAACGCCGGCAAGCGTTCGGTCACCCTGAACCTCAAGGATCCCGCGGGCGTCGGGATCGCGCGCGAGATCGCCGCCCAGTCCGACGTCTTCATCGAGAACTGGCGCCCCGGCACGGCGCAGCGCCTGGGCCTCGGCTTCGACGCTATCCGAGCCGCCAATCCGCGGATCGTCTACTGCTCGATTTCCGGTTTCGGCCAGAGCGGCCCGATGTCGCCGCGCCCGGCCTACGACCACGTCATCCAGGCGATCTCGGGCATCATGTCGGTCACCGGCACGCCTGAAACCGCCCCCAGCCGGACGGGCCCGCCGCTGGTCGACTATCTTACCGGACTGTGGGCGGCCGTCGCCGTCATCGCGGCGCTGCGCGAGCGCGACCGGACCGGCGAGGCCCAGCAGGTCGATGTCGCCATGCTCGACTGCGCCGTCGCGGCCATGGGCTCGATCATCTCGGCCCATGTCAACGGCGGCGTCGCCGCGGGCCCGATCGGCAATGCCGCGGCCAGCGGCGCGCCCTCGTCGGGCCTGTTCCCGACGCAGAGCTCGATGCTGACCCTGGTCGCCAACACCGAAGAACAGTTCGCCAGGCTGTGCCGGACGCTGGGCCGGCCCGACCTCGTTACCGACGACCGGTTCCGGGACCCGGAAACGCGCAAGCAGAACCAGGCCGCGCTGCGGCAGGTGATCGGCGCCTGCCTGATGCAGCGCCCGGCCATCGACTGGGAACAGGCGCTGGCCGCCGTCGGCGTGCCGGCCGGCGCGGTCCGCTCGGTCCCCGAACTGCTGGCCGAACCACAGGTGGCGGCCCGCGACATGTTCCGCCGGATGGCCCTGCCGGGCGGGCAGGGCCACGCCTTGCTGCCCACCGGGGGCGTGGCGCTGAACGGACACAAGATCGGACCCGAGGCCGGCCCGCCGGCGCTGGGCGCCGACAACGACGCCGTGCTGGGCGCCCTCGGCTATGACCGCGAACACCGCGACGCGCTGCGGCGGCAAGGGATCTGCTAGCGCGACGACACCGCAATACGAAAATGGGGAGGAGACCGGAAATGACAAGAAATATCGTCGCCGCGGCAATCGCCGTCGGCCTCGCATCCTTCGTCGCACCCGCGACGGGCTCGGCCCAGCAAAAGCTCGAGGCAACGGTCGGATACTATCCCGGCGCGCTGGTCTCGCTGCCGGCGCTGGTGGCCAGCGAACGCAAGCTGTTCGACAAGCATGGCCTGGCCGTCGAACTCGTGCCGATCTCGACCGGCCCGGCGATGACCTCGGGCGTCGCCAGCGGCAGCGTCACCTTCGTCAACAATTCCTGGGACAACCTGCTCGTCGCCGTCGAGCAGGGACTGCCCGTGCGGGGCATCGCCGGCTCCACCGCCAGGCTGCCGTTCGCCTTCATCGCCCGCAAGGACCTTGCCCTGCCCCACAAGGCGGAAGGTTATCCCGCGGTGATCAAGGACCTGGTCGGCAAGAACTGGGGTGTGCTGGCGCTGGGAGTCTCGATCCAGTACATCGAGCAGATGCTGCTGACCGAGGCAGGCTACAAGGCCAACGACGCGACGTTCATCGCCGCCGGCCTGCCCAACACGGCGCGCGCCGCCCTGCAGCGCGGCACCATCGACACCTATCTCAGCGTCGAGCCCCTGCCGACCATCGTCTCCGCCAGCGGCGAAGGCACGGTCATCGTCGACCTGTCGGAAAACCAGGGCCCCAAGTCCCTGCAGGATCTCAACTACAACGGCTGGTGGGCATCGACCGCCACGATCAAGAACCGGCCCGAGATGGTCGCCGGCTTCGTCAAGGCCATGGAAGATGCCTATTGCTGGTACAGCGCGCCGGAAAACCTCGACGCGCTGGTCGGCATCATGCAGCGCTACGTCAAGGTGCCGGAGCTGAACGACGACCAGTTCAAGGCGATGGCGAAACGGCTGGTCCCGATGTTCGGGCCGGCGATCACCGCCCGCAGCATCGACACCTGGTCGACGCTGCTGATCCAGCAGAAGAACCTGAAAGCCGCCAAGAGCCGGGCGGACGTGATCGCCGACATCGCGCCCGAAACCTATGCCTGCGCAAAATAGCATGAAGGCCAGCGATATCACCGTCGAGGGGCTGGCGGTACGTTTCGGTGCCGCCCGCAATGCGCTGTCGGGCGTCGACCTGAAGGTTGCGGAAGGAGAGTTCGTCGCCCTGATCGGTGCCAGCGGCTGCGGCAAGACGACCCTGCTGAACGTCATCGCCGGGCTGGTGCCGATCGCGGGCGGGGCGGTGGCGATCAAGAATGCCCCGCCATCCGCCGGGCGCCCGGACATCTGCTACATCCTGGCGCGCGACGCCCTGCTGCCGTGGCGGACCGTGAAGCGCAACGTCGAATACGGCCTGGAATTGTCCGGGGTCGGCCGCGCCGAGCGCGAGCGGCGCGCCATGACCTACATCGACAAGGTCGGCCTGGGGAATTTCAAGGATTTCTATCCGGCCAAGCTGTCGCAGGGCATGCGGCAGCGGGTTTCCCTGGCACGCGCCTTCGCCGTCGGACGCAGCGTCTACCTGATGGACGAACCCTTCAGCGCCCTGGACTCGCAGACCAAGGTGCTGCTGCACGATCAGCTTCTGGACCTCTGGGAAACCAGCCGGGCCACGGTCGTCTTCGTGACCCACGACATCGGCGAGGCCATCACCCTGGCCGACCGGGTGATCGTCATGTCGAAGAGGGGAACCGGCGTCGCCGACGAAATCCGGATCGACCTGCCGCGCCCGCGCTCGGCCGAGGCATTGCAGGCCGACGAACATTATCACGATCTCTACCGCCGGACCTGGACGTCCCTGAAAGCGAGCACGGAATGACCATCCCCGCGAATCCCGAAGCAGATCTCGGCAAGGCGGTGGCTGGCGGCCGGCGGTCCTGGACGATCGTGGTCGCGCGTATCCTGTTCCTCATTCTCTTTCTCGGGCTCTGGCAGGCCGCGGCGGCGGGCGGGCTGGTCGACCCGGCGTTCGTCTCGACCCCGACCGATATCGCCCGGGCGCTGTGGCAGCTCATCGCCGAGGGCGAGCTGATGCCCAACCTGGCCACCACGCTGGTCGAGATCGCGCTGGCGTTCATCCTTTCGGTCGTGGCCGGCGTCGCCTCGGCCGTGGTGCTGGACCGCAACGAGTGGTTCAACCGAGTGATCTCGCCGTTCCTGGCGGCGATCAACAGCATGCCGCGCATCGCGCTGGGCCCGCTGTTCGTGCTGTGGTTCGGCATCGGCATCGCCTCGAAGGTCGTGCTGGCCTTCTCGCTGGGCTATTTCATCATGCTGCTGAGCACGCTGGGCGGGCTGAAGAACGTCGATCGCGACCTTCTCCTGATGTCGCGCCTGTTCGGCGCATCCGGCTTGCGGCTGTTCAGCCATGTCCGGTTGCCCTGGGCGCTGCCCGGGATCTTCGCCGGCCTCAGACTGTCGCTGATCTACTGCAGCGGCGGCGCGATCATCGGCGAGATGATCGCCGCGAGAAGCGGGCTGGGCCTGCTGGTGCAGACGTTCAGCGGCCGCTTCGACGTGGCCAGCGTCATGGCGCTGATCCTCGTCGTCGCCTGCATGGTCATGCTGCTGACCTCGGTGATGGACGTGGCCGAGCGGCGGCTCCTGGCCTGGAGCAAGGGCAGCACGGACGTGCCGGGCTGAGCCGGGATTTTGACTCCCTGCTGCAACAGGTCGCATCCATACTGCGGTTCCGTCGCCCGGTTCCCTTTGTCAGGCCCGGCGAACCTGGGTTAGGGTCGCAGGCCTAAGATCTGGCCTTAGGGAGCCTGAATGCGCAGCACCTATCTCGCACTGGCGGCGATCACCGCCGGCATCGCGATCGTCTCGATCGGCTCCGGCCTGGTCGGCAACTACGTCCCGCTGCGCCTGAACCTGGCCCAGACCCCGACGCCGATCATCGGCGTGGTCACCACCGGCTATCCGCTGGGCTTCCTGGTCGGCTGCCTGACCGCGCCCTGGATCATCCGGCGCGTCGGCCATATCCGCGCCTTCGCCATCCTGTCGGCCCTGACCTCGGCCGGCTGCCTGTCGCTGGCCATCGATGTCGAGCCGGCGATGTGGACGGTGATCCGCACGCTGTCGGGCTTCACCTCGGCCGGGTTGTTCGTCATCGCGGAAAGCTGGATGAACGAACAGGCGCCCAACGACCAGCGCGGCCGCATCTTCGGCGCCTACATGGTCATCACCAAGCTGGCCTATGGCGGCGGCCAGCTGCTGCTGATGGCCGCCGACCCGCTGAGCCTCGCGCCCTACATGATGATCGCGGCCTGCTATTCGCTGTGCCTGGTGCCGGTCGCCTTCACCAATGCGCCGAGCCCGCGCCCGCCGGAGCGCGCCGCGCTGAACCTGCCCTGGCTGTGGCGACTGTCCCCGGTCGGCGTGATGGCGGCGATCGTCGCGGGCATCTGCAATACCTCGATCGTCTCGATCGGGCCGGTCTACGCGGCCGATCTGGGCTATGACATCCGCGACATCGCGATCTTCACGGCCACGATCCAGTTCGGCATCATGGTGTTCCAGTATCCGATCGGGCTGGTCTCCGACCGCTTCGACCGGCGCACCGTGCTGATCGGGGTGGCCGCCACCACCGCCATCATCGGCCTGGCCATCGCGCTGGCCGGCGACAGGTCGTTCTGGATCCTGCTGGGCCTCTCGTTCGTTTACGGCGGCGTGTCGGGAACCATCTACACCCTGGGCGTCGCCCATGCCGCCGACCGCGCCGAGAAATCGCAGCTCGTGGCCATGTCGGGCGGCCTGCTGCTGGCCTGGGCGGTCGGCTCGATCCTCGGGCCGGTGCTCGCCACCTCGACGATGGCCAAGCTCGGCCCGGCCGGGCTGTTCTTCTTCACCATCACGATCACCGCGCTGCTGATCCCCTTCGTGCTGCTGCGCATGCGCCAGCGCGAGCCGGCCCAGCAGGAGCCCCAGGCCCATGTCGGCGCCCCGGTGCCGACCGCCCCGGGCCTCGACGCCGGCGGCGGCGCCAAGGGTACCGCCGAG